>DIUH01000283.1:0-4463 GCA_002428205.1 Planctomycetaceae bacterium UBA6163 | reverse complement strand
AACTCGTCCTCCCAACGCGATTATTTATTAACGTTGGAGATGGTTAACTTGCACAACGGCGAGTATGTCAAAGAATCGGCAAAGATTCGGAAGGGCTACCACAAGACGCGAGCTGGCAAGTGGTGGAACTTTGGCCTCGGCCAGGGCGACGGTTGATCATGCCGCCCAGCCAAGCGTTCGCCTGTATCGCGATCGCCACGGTACTCGCCTGCTCTGGTTGTGCCTCGATTGGCCGCGGGATCCAACGCGGCCGGATGGCGTACCACGTAGGCGATTTCGAAACCGCCCAGACTGAACTTCGCAAAGTCGCCCAGTCGCGTTCCCCCGCCGCTGCGGCGGCCAAGCTCGATTTGGCGATGACCGAAATCGTGACCGGCAATAGTGCNNTCGATTGTCGCCGACGACACGGTGCGCACCTATCGCCCTGCGGGCTATGAAAAGGTGATGATTCGGTCCATGTTGTCGTTGTGCAGTTTGGCTGTCGAAGATGGCGATGCCGAAAGCTATGCGCTACAAGCACAGATGCTGCAAGCCGATCTCGCTCGTCAAGCCGAACAGCGCGGCCTGGCCTCCGCGGGTACGGTTTACCAACCGCTGGCCTTGGCTCCGTACCTGCGCGGCGTGCTGCGCGAGTCGACGATGCACGATTACGACGATGCGATTCGGGCGTATCAACTGGTCAGCCACTTGGAGCCGCGATTCGCGCCGGCGCAAAGCGATATCGAGCGTTGCATGACCGGAATCCACAGCCCGCCTGGACACGGGGTACTGTATGTGATCGCACTGGTCGGACGTGGGCCGATCCTGGAACCGGTCGAAGCCGAAGCGACCACCGCGGCGCTGCAAATCGCATCGCAGATTCAGTCGGTCGCCAGCAACGATCGATTAAGATTGCCCAATTTTGTCAGCGTCAAAGTGCCGAAAGTGGTAATCCCCTATTCACCCGCTTCGGCACTATCGCTGGACAGCAGTGGCGTCTGGCTGGGCGCAACGCAACCGTTGGTCGACATCGGTTCGATGGCGATCCGTCAATGCGAAGCCGAGATGCCATGGACGATTGCGCGGGCGATCGTTCGCCGGGTCACGAAAGAAGTTACCGTTTCGCAGGCAACCAAAGCGGTAGGGCTTGATGGCATCGGCCGCGACTTGGCCACCTTCGCAACCGTCAACGCATGGTCATTGACCGAACAGGCCGACACACGTTGTTGGGGGTTACTGCCGCGCGAAGTGCAAGTTTTACGCGCGGAGTTGCCCAAGGGCACTCACCGGATCGGCTTGTCGGTCGTTGGCCCAGTGGGTGAAAAGCTGGGCGTAACGAAGTTCGCGGACGTTGAAATTCGTGACGGCAAAAATACTTATATGACCGTCATGGCCAGCGACCGCGAAGCCTTTGTGGTGAAGTAGCGACGGATTAAGGTTTGGGAGCCGACTCGGCCATTCTTTCCAGTTCATCGCGACCGACGCGAGCACAAAAACCACCCAGCGTTTCCGCTTCGTTACGGTATGCCTTATAAGCGGCAAACACGTTGACAATCTCTTGAGGCAGCGTCTCGTGAGGCACCATGTCCTTATAGATATAAGATAAGCGGTTGCCCAGAAGCGCCCCGCCCATGAACAGAGTGTACTTTCCTTTTGCTTTGCCAACGATCCCGATGTCGCTGTTATAAGGCCGTGCGCAACCGTTGGGGCAGCCGGTCATTCGCAGCGTAAACTGCTCGCGGTCCAAGCCCAACTTGGCCAACGGTGCTTCCAATTGGTCGATAATTCCCGGTAAAGCTCGTTCGCTTTCCGTGATCGCTAGGCCGCACGTTGGTAACGCGACGCAAGCCATTGACCAGCGTCGAATCTCACTGAATTGCTCTGACAGAGGTACCTTGTGGTCACGCAAGATTTGCAGCAAACGGTCACGATCTTCGGGTTTGATGTCACAGAAGATCATCGCTTGGTGCGAAGTTAAACGGATCTCCGGTTTGAATTCCGCACAGACCGCTCGCAAGCCGGCTTTCAATTGGCGATTTTCGTTATCATATAAACGACCGTTTTCGATATTCAGGCCATAAGACCACAGTCCGTCGCCTTGTTCTTGCCAGCCCATGTGGTCATCGAAGCCGTAAACATCGTCTTCGGTGCAATCGGCCAACGGTCCGCCGAAGTACTGCTCGACGTATTGGCGGAACTTTTCGATTCCCCAATTCTCGACCAGGTATTTCATTCTCGCGACTTTGCGATCTTCGCGGTTGCCGTGGTCACGTTGGACCATCAAAATCGCTTTGCAAACGTCGATCACTTGTTCGTTGGTCGCGAAAGCCATTCGCTTGCCCAGCAGCGGATGGGTCTTGGCCGCGCTTGGGGTGGTGCCCATGCCGCCGCCGACAACGACGTTATAGCCGATCACGCTGCCGTCACGCACAATCGCCAGCAGGCCGATGTCGTTGGTGTAGAGGTCAACGCAGTTGTCTTCAGGCAACGCCATCGCCATTTTAAACTTACGCGGCAAGTAAGTCGGTCCATAAAGTGGTTCGACGGTTTCTCGCTCCGATGCCCCGCCCACCAAAGTCTTTTCGCCCGACTCATCGGTCATCCAAAGCTCGTGGTATGCAGTGGTGCGTGGAGCCAATGCGATTGCGATGTCATAACACATCTGCTGCATTTGTTTGTGGACGTTGCCGGTCCGTTTGGCGGGACAACACATCACGTTGCGATTGACGTCGCCGCAAGCGGCCAGCGTCGACAACCCGATCTCGTTGATCCGAGCAATGGTCGGCTTGAGGTTGTCCTTCAAAATGCCGTGCAACTGGATCGTTTGACGTGTCGTCAACTTCATCGTCGCATTACCGAGCGTGTCGCACAGGTCCAAGTGGGCGATAAATTGGTCGCTGGACATGATTCCGCCGGGGATGCGGCAGCGCAGCATCATCGAATACGCTTTGCCACCACCTTCGCCCTTGCCTGCGGCCCGCGCATCGCGGTTGTCCTGCTGGTAAGTGCCGTGGAACTTCAGCAGTTGAATGTTGTCTTTATCGAAGTGGTCAATCGGTTGTCGAAGCTCTTCGCCGATCGTCCCGCGAAGGTACTGGCTGGCTTCCTTGATCGATTCGACGGGGCTGAGCTTGGGGGCGTCGGTTGCCATCTAAAACGCGATTCCTAGGGAAAAATGCGGTGTTTGTCTGAAGCTGCCGTTCCGCAAAAACGCGGTGGCGATCAGGAAGGCCGGGCTTTGTCCGACCGTAGAGTTTGCGAAATTATAACAGCCGATCGCAAACCCCACTACGCCGGTTTAACGCTGCTCGGGCACGGAGCAGGGCCCAGGCCTTGGGCACTTCGAACCGATTCGAAAGCCGTTCGCAGTTTCGGCGATACCCGCAGTTTTCCGAAGTTTTTGGATTGTTTCTGTGGCCGCCGGCGTAGACCGCGGCGGCATGTGTTAAAATCCTCCTGTGTGGTGGTCCGGTGCACGTTGGGGTTGCTGCCCCCGCTGGGTTGCCTGACGGCACTGGCTCGCAGTCAGTTAAAAAAGTGGCGGCTTTGGCGGTCCGAAGCCTTGATCAGCTAGCGATGGAACCACTGGCCCCCTGATCGGTTGTCTAGAATCAAAGCTTCACCCTTGCCCAATTGCCCTGGTAGCGACTACGCTTTGGGAAAGTTTTGACGATTTTCACGAAGGTGCTGAATGTCCGATTCCAAAACGATTGCCCAGGCCGAAGTCCGGCAACAACTCGGCGAATTGCGTGACGCGGTCGATAGTGTCGATGCCGACGTTAGCGAAACGCGAGAATGGCTCGCCTCATTAGATTACGTCCTGAAGAGTAAGGGACCTGAACGCGTCCTGTTCTTGCTGCAGCAATTGCGAGACAAGGCAGCGGCCGAAGGGGTTCAGCTACCTCCACAGACGCAGACGCCCTACGTCAACACGATCGCGCGAAAAGACCAACCGGCTTACCCGGGAAATCGCGAAATCGAACGGCGTATTAAGTCGATTATCCGCTGGAATGCGATGGCGATGGTCACCCGGGCCAATAAAAAGAGCGACGGGATCGGCGGTCACATCAGCACATTCGCGAGCAGTGCGACGCTGTACGAAGTCGCGTTCAATCACTTTTTCCGTGGTCGCGGAGCCGATGGCTACAGCGGCGACAGCATCTATTTCCAAGGGCACGCGTCGCCGGGGATGTATTCGCGAGCGTTCTTGGAGGGTCGTTTGACCGAAGAGAACCTCGAAAACTTCCGCCGCGAATTGGCCGGCGGTGGCGGTTTATCCAGCTACCCACACCCTTGGCTGATGCCCGATTTCTGGGAATATCCGACCGTTTCGATGGGCTTGGGCCCGATCATGTCGATCTACCAAGCTCGGTTTAACAAGTACCTGAAGGACCGCGGGCTGAAGGATACGTCCAATCAACGCGTTTGGGCTTTCTTGGGTGACGGCGAATGCGACGAACCAGAATCGCTCGGCGCGATCACGC
>DIUH01000086.1:21743-30971 GCA_002428205.1 Planctomycetaceae bacterium UBA6163 | reverse complement strand
GCCGGATGCTCCGTCGCGGCCGTGATGATATGCCGACGTTTTTGCCGCGGGTGGCGCATCACGCCGTCAATCGCCAGGTTGTTACTTTCGGTCGCGCCGCTGGTTACGATCATCGCATCTTCATCACCACCGATTGCCGACGCGGTTGACGCGATCGCGGCATCGCAAGCCTCTGCCGCTTGACGCCCCATCGCGTGCGTGTGGCTGTGCGGGTTACCAAAATGCGTCGTCATCCATGGCAGCATCACCTCGACGACTCGTGGGTCGCAAGGTGTGGTCGCGTGGTGGTCAAGGTAAATCATGTGAAAATTCAGAGCGATGCTTGAATCCTAAAACAGCGAATCCAAGCACAAACGGCTCCAAACCTCAAGCGATTCACGCTGCAGCTTTAAATCATCAATCGGCACAAATCCGGTTTCGGAAATGTCGTCTTCGTTCGGCCTGACCAGCGGTTGTTCCAAGTCGAATACGTGCACGACACCCAAATGCACTCGCCCCACATCGGTCGACGGGTCGTAAATCAAACCGACTCGTCGTTCGACATAGCTGGCATCAATGACCACTTCCTCGGCCAGTTCGCGCCGCATTCCGGTCAAGTACGGATCGCTGCCGCCGGCCGCGTCTTCTTCGCTGATATGACCACCGATTCCGATCGAACGCTTGGCGTGCAAACGTTTTTCCCCTTGACCGCTGCCGCGTGTGTAGGTGAACACATGGGTGGCGCCATCGGCATCAACATGCCGCAGGATGATATAAGGAATTAATTGCTTGAACGACGGATCAGATTCCATTTCACCACGAGGCCGAAACGAAAGTTGGTCGCTGGCAAGTATCGGACTTAAAAAGCGGTCGACATCGGTGCAAAATCCGTCGATCTGGCCGATGGATAACAGCACGGACTCGGGGATCACCAAGATTTGTTCGTCGATAGGCATGTAGATAAAACTTTAAAAAACGTCGCAGAAAAAGTATTAGTAAATCAGCATGGCATCGCCATAGCTGAAAAATCGGTAATCATTCCTAACCGCTTCTTGATAAGCTTTCATCAGCAGGTCGCGGCTGGCAAATGCGCTCATCATGACCAGCAATGAACTTCTTGGCAGGTGAAAATTAGTCATGATCGCGTCACAACCGGCGAATTGATGTCCAGGGCGAATGAACAAATCGGTCTGGCCAGACCAAGGTGCCAGTCGGCCTCCTGATGCCAAAGCGGCGCTTTCCAAAACTCGAACCGAAGTTGACCCGACCGCGAGCACTCGACCGCCTTTGGCTCGCGCCGAGGTCAACGCCTCGCAGGTCGCTCCGGCCAGTTCGCCCCATTCGCTGTGCATGCGATGTTCATCCAGCGTATCGGCCGTGATGGGGCGAAACGTACCGATTCCGACATGCAATGTAACCGCAGAAATTGCGACGCCCTGTTCACCAAGTTTTCGCAGCAGCGGTTCGGTAAAGTGCAAACCGGCGGTCGGTGCTGCGACACTGCCCGGCCGATTGGCGAACACCGTTTGATAATCTTTTAAGTCCGAATCGACCATTTGGCCGTCGCGAATGTAAGGCGGCAGGGGAACTCGCCCGAAACGCTCCAGCAGTTCAACCGGCGAGCCGGCCGCTTCGGGTTTGACCAGCAAATGCCCTTGGTCGGTTCGCATCACGCACCGCAAGTTAAGTGCGTCGCGTCCCTGGCGATCTTGAACGATGATCAATTCGCCGTCGACCAACGTTCCGCGAGTCTTGGTCAACACTTCCCAAACGCCGGTTTGCTGATCGGCGGCCAAAAACAGTCCTTGCCAACGGCCACGCGTCTGCGCCCGATAGCCGACTAACTTCGCCGGCACGACGCGGCTGTTATTCAAAACCAAGGCGTCGCCGGGATGGATGTAATCGGGCAGGTCGCGAACGTGGGCGTGATCGATCTCGCCGGTTTTGCGATCGACCAGCATTAACTTTGCGTCAGTCCGATTCGGCAAAGGGTGCTGGGCGATTTGTTCCCGAGGAAGTTCGAAGTCATAGTCGTCCATCTCGCTCATTGCGAACCACCATCCTGGGCAACAATGACTTTCGTACCAAGCAGTTCGATAGCGTCGCCTGGGAAAAGTTTTCTTCGCCGTCGCGTTTCCCAAACTCCATTGACCATCACTTCGCCGGATTGGATCAGCATCTTCGCTTGGCCACCGGTACCTACCAGGCCGAGTGTTTTTATGAAATCATTCAATGTAATCGGCTCGGCCTTACTCGCCATTATGTCATGAGATTCCGGACTGGCGTCATCGCCATCTCCGGGTGTATCGACTCGATCAGCCAAGTTAATTCTTCTTATAATGACGGAACAGGTAAAAACGAAACGGACCCAAGGCGGGTCATCATTGCGGCGGCGGTGGCAATTGCAAAGCTGCGGGTGTTTCGGTCAGCGATGCGACATATTGTTTCAATAGCGCATGGGTTGATTGAAACTCTGGTCGTACGGCAAGCGATTGGAATTGAGGGTTTGTCGCAACGGCGTTGAAGCGATCGACAACCGGTTGCAGTGACTGGGCGGTCGGATGCCCGGTGTGATTAAAGATTTCGGCCGGCATCGCCAAATGGGCCCGCCACTGGTCGTCCAACAATTCGTACATCGACAAAGCCGCTTGAGCCAGATGCCGTTGTTGGTTTTCAGCGGTCTTGGTGGTCAATTGCGGTGCAACCGGCGGTCGCATCGGTTCGGGGGTTGCGACAATACCCGCATTGTTTGCCAAGGAAGCAACCAGTGCGGTCAATTGCTGTGCCGATTCGGGCACGATCACTTCTTGGTTTGGCCCGACCCTGGGATAGAAAGTCGAAGTCGCCAGTCCGTCCACCTGAATCATGGAACCATCCAAGGCGACGCCGGCAAACAGGCCTCGGCTTCGCGAGTAAGAAAGGATTTCGGCATTCAGCGTTCGATCGGTCGCCGCGCTGGCTTGTCGGCCGACGGGACCGGCGGCCGCTGCGGCGTCAGCGCCGATGGTGAACTTGCCCGCCATGATTCCGTCGACACTTCGTCGTGAACGAAACACCAAAATAACGTCGGTCGATTGCACTCCGGCTTGCCAGCCGATATTGCCGCCGGTCAGCGTGATAAAGACGGGTGCATGCCATAAACCCGATTGCTCGCGGACCAGCAGCACGCCGCGGCCGTGCCTTGCGCCGACGACGAAACCGCCGCGGATCACGTTAGGAATGATCGCCACCCCCTGGGCGTCGGCCAACATCGACGTCGGAATGCCCGACAGCGGAATTGCCATGATTTCGTTCAATACGGTGATCGAAGAACGCACGATCGCGTCTTGGCGGCTTTGATCGACATTGGGAAAGCCCTGGGCTTGTGCAACCGTGGGCAGATGGGCGGTCAATGCGAGCACAAGTACGGACAAAGCCGAATAAACCACCGCAGTCCGCGATGCGGAATGTTCTGTGCTCACTTGGGGCAAAGAGTTTGTAGTTAAAATCTGACCGATCGACATTTTTGACACTCCGTTGGATTCGACTGCGACGCCGTTCGGTGAAACGCTGCTGAACCGATCAGCAACCCGTAATTTCAGCCGCACAAACCAATGCGCACGATGCGCTGGCGGTTTATTCTAGCGGTCCGCTGCCAAACGATTCACCCCCTTACGCGGCGCTCGGGCAGTCGATCAAAAGCAGCGTTCAAGGGGTGGGCACCAACCGACTGGTTTTCAAAAGCCGGCTGATCTTGGCGATGCGAGCCCTTTCGCTGTGTCGGTTCGTCTGCAAAAGGGCGAAGCCGCTTTGGGAACGCTGATCGGTTCAGTCGTGATGGCGAGGATCGCCAATCGCGGCGGTGGTTTGAAAATTTTGCAATTGCCTCGACCGGGCATCCACTCTATTTTCGTTTCCCAGTGGTCATGTTCTCTGGCCGTGGTCGCGTCATGGGATGACGCGGCGAGATCGCGGCGAGATCACTGGGTAGTCGATCACCGCGACGGGCAACGAGTTCGCGCAAGGAGGCTGTGGCGTGCTGGCACGACGAACCATTCGCACAAAATTGATGATCGTCCTGGGGCTGATGATTGCCGTCATCGTGCTGCTGGCATCAAGTGCTTTCTGGGGCTTGCAGCGTTATCGCGGTCTCGCCGACGCGATCAGCTTGCAGGCCGACGAGATCGCGGACACCAATCGGTTGAGCCGATCGGCGGAGTCGATCCGCGACATCGGTCACCGCTTGCGACACCTGCACGGCGAAAACGAAGGCTTGCCGCTGCTGGAGCATCGCCGCGAGAACGAAACCTATCTGTTCGAGTTTGCGTTGCGGGAGTTTGAACGCCTGCTAACGAGTTTCAAGCGCCGCACCGATCCGGCCAGATCTGAAAAATTGCTGTTTATCGATCCCCAAAAGCGGCTGGAAAGCGTCGAGGCGATGTCGGCCCAATTGGCCAAAGTCTGGGATATTTATGCCCGACCGGCGATCCAACGCGACGAAGCTTCGCTGTCGACCTTGCGCCAGGAATTGGATGTCCTTGCGGCGGAAACCGAAGAATTGACGACGCTGATGCACACCGGTATGGCGGCCTTTTCAAGCGATGTGCGCGGCGAGTATCGCACATGGATCGTTGTCACCTGGATCAGTGTGGCCGCTTCGATCGTGATTTTCGTCGTCCTCGCCGGGCTGTTTCATTCGTTCGTCGTCAAGCCGTTTCGGACGCTGATCGGCGGTTCACGATTGGTTGCCGCAGGGCAATTTGATCACCATATCGACTTGGGCACGGGCGATGAATTGGGCGAGTTGGCGGGGGTCGTGAACGCGATGACGCGACGATTTCGCGATACTTGCGTCGTGTTGGAACAGGAGCGAGCGGACTTGGATCGTCAAGTGCGCGACCGGACCCGCGAGGTCGTCCAGCGCGAACAATTGGCCAGCGTCGGATTCCTGGCCGCAGGCGTGGCGCACGAAATCAACAACCCACTGGCTTCGATCGCGTGGAGCGCCGAGGCGCTGGAATCACGGCTTTACGACGTGATTCATTGTGACGAAGCGTTTCGAACGTTGGCCGCCGATCAAGCGTCGGTGCTGGGCCAAAACTTGCGGCGGATTCAGGACGAAGCCTATCGTTGCAAGGGGATCACCGAACGATTGCTCGACTTCAGCCGCTTGGGCGACGTCGAACGGACCCACGTCGACGTTTGCGAATTGGTTCAGGATGTGGTCGAGATGGTCGGGACGCTCGGCAAGTATCGCTGCAAAACGCTGCGAGCCGATTGTCCCGGCAATGTTATCGCATTGATTAACGGACAACAGATTCGCCAAGTCGCGCTGAACCTGATTACCAATGCGCTGGAAAGCGTCGACGTCAACGGTTCGGTCGATGTGCGAGTGCGGCGTGAAGATTCGATCGTGCGCGTAACGGTCCAAGACAACGGTTGCGGGATGACCGAAGAGGTGCTGGAGCATCTGTTTGAGCCGTTCTTCACGCGGCGCAGCGACGGCACAGGCACCGGCCTGGGGCTCAGCATCACGCATCGCATCGTCACCCAGCATGGCGGCAAGTTGACCGCTCGCAGCGATGGCCCCAACTGCGGGTCGACCTTGCAGTTCGAATTGCCGATCGATGCGGTAAGTGCAAACGGCAAATCGTCGCCCAGTGGCAGCAATAGCGCCGGTTCGCTCGGCATCTTTCAAAACGATCGCGCCCGCTTTAACACGACTCCCGAGTCGGTCTCAACGCTCATTCATCCAGCCGCATAGTCATAAGGTTACTCACGATGGCCGCCTCCAAATCGCCCGAAACGAAACTGCATATTTTGTTTGCTGATGATGAAGTCAATTTGCAAGAATTGATGCGCAGCGAATTGCCGCGAATGGGGCACAGCGTCACCGTTTGCCCGGACGGATTGACCGCCGTTGCGGCACTGGAAAAAGAGCCGTTTGATTGTGTGATGGTCGACCTGCAAATGCCCGGCTTGAATGGCATCGAGGTGATCGAGCGGGCCAAGGCGATGTACCCGGAAATCGAAGCGATCGTGATGACGGGGCGACCGAGCCAGGACACGGCGATCGCGGCGGTCCGCAACCAGGTGTTCGATTACTTGACCAAGCCGAGCCGATTGTCCGAAATCGCATCGATCCTTGGCCGCGTGGCTGAGCGACGCAACACGAAACGGCAACTGGCGGCGTTACAGCATCGGGTGCGCCGCGCCGAAGGTGACACGCGTTTGGTCGGCGAAGCACCGGCGATGCAGACGGTCCGCAAGCTGATCGAAAAGGTCGCGCCGACCGACAGTTCGGTGATGATTCGCGGCGAAACCGGATGTGGCAAAGAGTTGGTCGCCAAGGCGGTCCACGAACAGAGCCGACGAGCCGACCAAGCTTACGTGGCGATCAACTGTGGGGCGCTTCCGGAAAACCTGATCGAAAGCGAGCTGTTTGGGCATTGCCGCGGCGCGTTCACCGGTGCCGACGCGGCGCGGACCGGGCTGTTCGAAGTGGCCGATGGCGGGACCGTCTTCTTGGACGAAATCGGCGAATTGCCGCTATCGATGCAAGCCAAGTTGTTGCGAGTGTTGGAAACCGGCGACATCCGCCGAGTCGGCGACAATCAAACCGTCAAGGTTAACGTGCGAGTGATCTGTGCGACGCACCGTGACTTGGAAGCGATGGTCGAAGAAGGGAAGTTTCGCGAGGACTTGATGTTCCGGATCAACACGTTTGAGATTCGGATTCCGCCGCTGAGGGAGCGGATCAGCGATCTGCCGGCGCTGGCCGAATGCCTGCTGCGTCGACATCGGCCTGATGTTCGGCCTGGTACACAATTGATCGACGATGAAGCGCTGGTGATTTTGAAAGCGCACGTCTGGCCGGGCAATGTCCGCGAGTTGGCCAACGTGCTCGAACACGCGACGATCCTGTGCGACACGTTGCCGATTCAGGCGGAGCATCTGCCGCGGCACTTTGGCAAGCGTCAACTGCGCAAAGAGTTGCGGGCGGCGGCGCCGATGAGTCTGCGCGACATGGAAATGATTGCCATCGAACAGGCTTTGCAGCGTCACGATGGCAACAAACCGGCGGCGGCGGAAGAGTTGGGGGTCAGCCTGAAGACGCTCTACAACAAGCTGAACTCGGCCGAAGACCGCAAGGCTGCGGGCTGAAAACCTTGGAAATCACAGGGAAAAACGCCAAACCGCAATCTTCTTGATAATCATTCTCATTATACTCTTGCCGCTGCGGCAGATTTCGGACACAATGCGAAGCAGTCAGCCTGATGCCGGCATCGGGCCGTTTTCGTTTTGCACGCCGTATCTGAGCTGTAATGAGCGATCCGAATCTACCGATGCCAGCCGACGAGACGGCGATTGAGCCGGTTGAGGCGATTGAAACGCTGGCGGCGGAGCCCTCTGGTGAAAACACGCCGCTGAGGAACATCCCCAAAATCATCCGTTTCGAGAGTTTGGCCCGTTGCGGTGACGAGATCTGGATCGAGAACGAAGGCCAGATCTATCGGCTGAGGAAAACGCGGCAGGGGAAGTTGATTTTGACAAAGTAGGTGACGAATGTTTGGTGTGGCGGGTATCTTGGATTGGCATTGAACGAACGCCCCCGAACTTTCACCAGCTTTTTGACCCGATGTCCGCGATCCTCAATCTTGCCACCTATCGTTTTGTGTCGCTGAGCGATTTAGCGAAGTGGCGTCAACAGATCTATGAACGCGCCGAGGCCGAGTCGATGCGTGGCACGGTGTTGTTGAGCAGCGAGGGGATCAACATTTTTGTCGCTGGCGAGGAAGCATCGGCGCGTCGTTGGTTTGCTTGGTTGACCGAACAGCCGCCCTTTCAAGGCATGACGGCCAAAGAAAGTTGGTCGGACGAGATTCCGTTTAATCGCATGTTGGTGCGGCTTAAGCGAGAGATCATTTCGATGGGGGTGCGTGAAATTGTCCCTGAGCAGCGGACTTCGCCCAAGATTTCGCCGGACGAGTTGCGGCAGTGGTTGGATTCGGGCAAGGAAGTGACCTTGTTGGACGTGCGGAACGATTACGAAGTCGAAGTCGGGACGTTCGAGGGGGCTCAGGCGATTGGCGTCGACCACTTCCGCAAGTTTCCTGCGGCGATCGAGCGGTTGCCCGAATCTTTGAAGGAAAAACCGGTGGTGATGTTTTGCACCGGCGGGATTCGCTGTGAAAAAGCGGGACCGATGATGGAGAAGATCGGATTCCGCGAAATCTACCAACTCGATGGGGGGATTCTGGCTTATCTGGAGCGACACGGATCGGCGCATTACTCGGGCGATTGCTTTGTATTTGACAAGCGGGTAGCGCTCGATGGAAACCTGCAGCCATCGGGGCTGGCCCAGTGCTATATTTGCCAAGCGATTTTGACGCACGAGGACCAGCGGTCGCCGCGGTACCAACCGGGTGAGAATTGCCCTTATTGCGACCAGGGGCGTGATCGCGAAATGCGCGATCGGATCGACCGCCTTACCGAACAGGTTCGTCAATCGACGCGTGTATTGCCGGGCAGTGTGCCGCATGACAATGTGCGGCCGATCAACGTGCCGCTGCGTTGCGATCGGATGACGATGCTGGAATGTTTGGTGGTGATGCACCCGCATCTGGGGCGAGAATATTGGGAGCTTGAGTTCGCCAAGGGTCATATCCTGCAGGGGCGCGCTGCAGTCACCGGCGATCGGATCGCGCGGGTTGGCCAGCGCTATGGCCACCTTTATCCGGACACGGTCGAGCCGGACGTCAATGCCGAGATCGGATTCGTCTGGGAAGACGAATCGATTTTGGTNNNNGCGATTTATTTGCCAAAAACGGTGCTGCGTCCGGTCCATCGGCTTGATGCCAACACGACGGGATTGGTTGTGATGGCCAAGACCAAGGCGATTGCGACGCAACTGCAACGTCAGTTTGAAAGCGGGAGTGTTGAGAAAACGTATTTGGCCGATTGTCAGGGTGCGCCAGCGAGCGACGAATTTTTCTGTGACGCCGCGATATCTCGAGTCAAAACGGCCGCCGGTGCCAGAGATATTGATAACCAAGGCGATCCATCCTGGACCGACTTTCGTGTGCTGCGGCGGCAGGTCGGTGTAAACGAAGCGGCTCGAACGCTGTTGCTGGCCTGGCCGCGAACCGGTCGGACCAACCAGATCCGGCTGCACCTCTGGACGCTCGGTTTGCCGATTATTGGCGACCCGGTTTACTTGCCTGGGGGGCAAATGGGCGAACTGCAAACGCTGGGCTTGGGGGCACCACC
>DIUH01000086.1:3929-21649 GCA_002428205.1 Planctomycetaceae bacterium UBA6163 | reverse complement strand
GGGAAGTCTGATTGGAGGTTTTGGCGTCGTGGCAAAAAAGGATTCTGATTTTCGGCCCGAACAGGGGTAAATCCGTCTTGTCTCGCTCCGCCGGATCGCTAAACTCTGCGTCCCGTCAGAAGAAGCCAGCGTAGCTCAGTTGGCAGAGCAGCGGTTTTGTAAACCGCCGGTCGTGGGTTCGAATCCCTCCGCTGGCTCTTGATTGAGCTGTTGGGCGATCTTTTGTGACGGGAAAATGAGATGACCGGGAGGTTGCCCGAGTGGTTAAAGGGGGCGGATTGTAAATCCGCTGACTATGTCTACATAGGTTCGAATCCTATACCTCCCATTTTATCGATTGAGCGAACCTAGGTCAGCTTTTGCCTTTGGTGACAAGAAACAAACGCTGGTAGGGGTTTGCAGTTGGGTGAACCGGATCGCGATGCGATCTTGTTCAGCCTGTTTCAGTTCGCAAGGCGCGACTGGGACATGATGGATGCAACGATGTTTTTGCGTCAGAAATAATTGAGTTGTGCCGTGAAGTCGGCCGCTGTGAAGTTGGGTGTCAAGCCGGGCGGGTTGCCTGGTGGGTCAATCCGCGTGTGGCGGGCTTGAACGATCGGTGAAATTTAGAGAGACTTCTGGCGGTTTCGCGGGTGTAGCTCAATGGTAGAGCAGCAGCCTTCCAAGCTGAATACGAGGGTTCGATTCCCTTCACCCGCTTGATTGCTTGTTGGATGGATTGGAAAAGCGACGAAGATTGTCGACGGAATGGTCGATACAAACGCTTCGTCGCCGGCACGGAAGCGAGGGTCGAATAACCGCTGCTGTAGCTCAGTTGGTAGAGCACATCCTTGGTAAGGATGAGGTCACGAGTTCAAGTCTCGTCAGCAGCTTTGTCATTGTTCGTAAGGAGAGAGGTTTGGTTGGCGGGCTTGCGTAGAAGCAGTCCACAACTCGGCTTCCATCGGCGACAACTGACGCCGGGACGCGTTACCGTTTGATTTTTGTGCTCGTGGTGGGCCATGGGTCGGGCGGTGAGATCGTTTTTTTACTCGAACACGTTTGTAGGAACTGCGGATTCATGGCTTGGCCGATCCACCTCGTGGGTGTGAACGCGAGCGGCAAGATGCATGGGGCGTTGGGGAGCGTATCTCCTTGGTGCTAAACCTCTGCGGTTGTATGTAGGTGAATTAGAATGGCTAAGGACAAGTTTCAGCGGACCAAACCGCACGTCAACGTTGGTACCATCGGTCACATCGACCATGGTAAGACGACCACAACCGGCGCTATCCTGGCTGTCCAGGCGGCAAAGGGCCTCGCCAAGGCGAAGGGTTACTCCGAAATCGCCAAGGGTGGAACGGTTCGTGACTCGACCAAGACAGTTACCATCGCCGTTGCTCACGTCGAGTACGAGACGGAAAACCGTCACTATGCGCACATCGACTGCCCGGGTCACGCCGACTTTATCAAGAACATGATCACCGGTGCCGCTCAGATGGACGGCGCGATCCTCGTCGTTTCGGCTGCTGACGGTCCGATGCCGCAAACCAAGGAGCACGTCCTTCTGGCTCGCCAGGTTGGTGTTCCTTACATCTGCGTCTTCCTGAACAAGATCGACTTGGTCGACGACGAAGAATTGTTGGAATTGGTCGAGCTGGAAATTCGTGAATTGCTCAGCAAGTACGATTTCCCAGGCGACGACGTTCCAGTCGTTCGTGGTTCGGCTCTGCCAGCTTACAACAATCCTGCGGACCCGGCTGCCAGCAAGTGCATCTCGGACCTGATGGATGCGTTGGATGCCAACATTCCAGAACCGGCTCGCGAAGAAGACAAGCCATTCTTGATGGCGATCGAAGACGTCTTCTCGATCGAAGGTCGTGGAACGGTTGCAACCGGTCGTATCGAGCGCGGCATTGTTAAGGTTGGTGAAGAAGTCGAAATCGTCGGCCTGTCGGCCACTCCGGTTAAGACGATCTGCACCGGCGTCGAAATGTTCCGCAAGGAAATGACCGAAGGCCGTGCTGGCGATAACGTCGGTTGCTTGCTGCGTGGTGTGAAGCGCGAAGATATTCAGCGCGGTCAAGTTTTGGCCAAGCCAAAGAGCATCAACCCGCACATCAAGTTCGAAGCTGAAGTTTATTGCTTGAGCAAGGACGAAGGCGGCCGTCACACGCCGTTCTTCAGCGGCTATCGCCCACAATTCTACTTCCGCACGACGGACGTAACCGGTACCGCAAACCTGATCGAAGCCGACATGTGCATGCCTGGCGATAACGTGAAGGTATCGGTCGAGTTGCACAAGCCGATCGCGATGGACGATGGTGTCCGTTTCGCTATCCGCGAAGGTGGCCGTACGGTCGGCAGCGGTATCGTGACGAAGATCGTCGAATAGTCAGATTCATCGATTCAGGATATCCACAACCGGTTTAGGTTGTTATCCTGGGGCGAATCAGTGAAAGGGCTGGCCGGTTTCGGTCGGCCTGCGTAAACGGCGAGCTCGATGAGGGCACGCCGTTTGTTTCACAACGGGGTAATTCCCACAGGAGCGTAGCTCAATTGGCAGAGCACCGGTTTCCAAAACCGGGGGTTGCGAGTTCGATTCCCGCCGCTCCTGCTGTTTCACCACGAGTCCGGTTGATCCGATCGGCTCGCGTTGGGCAGCGGCGATTGGTTTACCGTTTCACGCCAACGCGTGTGCGGCGTGACCACGTCGTTTGTCCGTTTTGAACTTCATGTGACCAACCCGACCGGGAGCGGACAAGCGTGTCCAGGGAAATCGCGACCACCAATAGCCAGCCGTTAATGGCGAACCTGTTCCAAGCTTCGGTGTACAAGCCGTCGCAAGGGCGGATCGTACGTCAACTGACCGCCTTGGCGCTTTGGGTTATTTTTGCTTTGGGTTGTTATCGGCTGAGTATCCTATTGCGGGGTGCGTTTCCGAGCGCTTCCTGGGCCGAAGCGGGTGTGCCGGCGTTGTTGTTCGCCAGCGGCCTTTGGTTCGGGTTTCGTTTGGTCAACTGGCCCCGTTTTGCCGACTTTCTGATCTCCGTTGAAGCGGAAATGGCGAAAGTCACCTGGCCCGGAAAACCCGAACTGATCCGCGCCTCGATCGTGGTTATCGTGACCATTTTGATCCTAGCGATCACCCTGTTTCTGTTTGATATTGTTTGGCAATGGTTCTTTAACCTGATCGGCGTGACCAGTTAAGAATGCTCGTTTTGAGCTGACTGCGCCGCCACCGTATCTGGGCGGCGAATGCGTGATCAGGTGTGCTTTTAGATTGTTTTAACCCGTACTTGTAAGTCGATTTACTGTGAATGCTCCGGACGGCCCTAACGAGGATGATCCCACCACGGCTGGTGAATCGGTTGGTGACGGAAAAGGCCAAGCGTCGCCCGCAAACGGTGGGTTTATTATCGATGAAATGACGGCAGATGGGACTCCAGTTGATGCGGGTTCGCTCGTCGATGAACCGGCCAAGCCGGCCTCGGCAGGGAAGATTAAAAAACCGACGGTTGACGTTGTTCCCGCCGATCCCAATGCCGATTGGTACATCCTGAAGGTAGCGTTCAATCGAGAAGATACGATTCGCGAAGCGCTTGAAAAACGCGTTAAAATGGAAGGAATGCAGGATTATTTCCACCAAATCGTTGTGCCGACCGAAGACGTTGTTGAGTTCACCCGAGCCGGCAAGCGACGAATCGCCAAGCGGAAATTGCTGCCCGGCTACATCATGGTCAACATGGTGATCAACGACGACACGTGGTTCCTGGTTCGCGAAACTGCGGGCATCAGCGATTTCACGGGTACGGCCGGAACGCCGATGCCGATGAACCCGGCCGATGTCGAGCGATTTATCACCAAACCGGCCTCGGCGGATGACGATGAACAGCCGATGAAGACAGCGATTCCGTACCGATCGGGCGATCGCGTGCGCGTCAAAGAAGGCAACTTCGAGAACCAAGAAGGCGAAGTCGACGTGGTCGACGAAGCCAACGGTCGAGTCACCGTGATCATCAACATTTTCGGCCGCAGTGTGCCGATGGAACTCGATCACTGGCAAGTCGAGGCGATTTAGCGTCCGCCCAATAACGTCAATGCTTGTCGCCTTGGTGGCGTAGGTGTTGTGATTTTTGCGTCGCCAAGATAGCATGCTGGCGATCTTACCCAGTCAACCTTTCAATCCTTTCCAGAATATCAGCAGTCATGGCAAAGCAAGTCACCGGCCAGGCAAAGTTTCAAGTTCCCGGCGGCAAGGCCACACCGGCTCCTCCGGTTGGTACTTCCTTGGGTAAGTTCGGCGTCAACCTTGGACAGTTCGTTTCGCAATTCAACGAGCGAACCCGTGAGTTCAACGGAACGCCGATTCCGGTTGTGGTCACGGTTTACAACGACCGCAGTTTTGAGTTTATCACCAAAAGCCCGCCTGCTGCGGCACTGTTAAAGCAGGCTGCCGGGATCGCCAGTGGCAGTGGTGTGCCGCACAAAGTGAAGGTTGGAACCGTCACCAAGGCACAGTGTGCTGAGATCGCACAGAAAAAGATGGAAGACTTGAATGCTCGCAGCGTCGAAGCGGCGGTGTTGATGATTGAGGGCACTGCCCGCAGCATGGGTTTGGTTGTCCAGGATTGATCCTGGTAATGCGGACGTGCTAGGTCGGTTGAGATATCGATAACGCTGGTGTTGGTTGCCAGCGTTTTTTGGTTCTGCGCAGTACCGTTTTTCGCTCAACTATCTGTTCATCATCGCACGTTAATTTCCCTTGCCCGCTGAACCCGCTTCGTTCCGCGTCGGTTTCATATCGGCCGTCGTCGCCTACTTGGCTTGGGGTATCTTTCCGCTGTTCTGGCGGCAATTGGCGTCGGTGCCAGCACTCGAATTGGTTTGCCATCGTGTCATCTGGTCAACCATTTTCCTGTTGATATCGATCGGCCTGCTCCGCAGCACGCGAAGTCGGATTGGTCTTGAATTAACCGGCCAGTCGTGGTGGGGAGAAGCTCGCTTGACGAACCCAAGCGAGCAGTCTGCGAGGCAGCTTTGGGTTATTTCCTTCTTTGCCGCGATTGTCATTTCGATCAACTGGCTGTCGTTCGTATGGGCGGTTAATAGCGGTCGGATTCTCGATTCTTCACTGGGATATTACATCGCCCCGCTGTGCAGCGTCGCGTTGGGGGTAGCGGTCATGAAGGATCGCCTGACGCGATGGCAGTGGTCATCCATTCTGATCGCTGCAACCGGCGTTTTGTTGATCACGGCGACGCATGGGTCGGTGCCATGGGTTTCGATTGCGATGGCGTTGTCCTTTGCGATCTATGGTTTACTGAAGAAACAGGCCCAGGTTCCGCCGTTAATTGGCCTATTGATGGAGAATGTAATCTTAGCGTTTCCCGCATCGGTTTATTTAGTTTTTTTAAAGCAATCGGGGACCGAATCGATGGGGCGGTTGGGCATGACCACTGATTTACTGATTATTGCGGGAGGCGCCATCACAATCCCGCCATTAATGTTGTTCGCGATCGCGGCTCGGCGAGTCTCGCTGTCGACCATTGGCATGTTGCAATACATCGGCCCGACGCTGCAATTTATTGTCGGGGTTGAGGTCGCGGGGGAAACGCTTTCGTCTGGTCGGTTGCTCGGATTTGTCTTGGTTTGGATCGGCTCTGCGGTCTATGTATATGCCGCGCAAGTGCAATTTCGCAAATCCCGCAGATCGGCTGTCTGAGGCCTTCGGGGCCAGTCCATTCGATCAAACGTTTTGCAAAACTATTAGCGCAGATTTAAGAATATCTTGGCGGATTAGCGCAATTCGTATGTTGAAAAACCTCAGAGAGCAGTTAGCCTTGAGGGGTAGCGAACCGACTGTTAGCCAAGATTCCGGTATGCGGATCCGCTTGGCCAATGATCGCGAACGCCAATCGATCTATCGATTCGTCTAGGCTCTGTTTGAAAAGGGGTCTGACCCTTTGGAGGCGAGACGATTTTCCAGGTATTTCGTGCCTCGCCGGAGAGGGTCAGGTCCCTTTTCAAACAGAGTCTAGTTTCTACTGTCACAGTGTTCCGAAGAAAAGCAAGCCATTGTTTGCAGTCGTTCCAGCGATTGAACAACCTGAAACGGTTCCGCGCACGGTTGGTGCATCGTTTACGGTGCAGCATTTAACCGTGGTGGTTCCTTGCTTTAATGAATCCGAGGCGATCGAGCCGTTGGTGGATCGTTTATGTGATTTGCGGGCCGACTTATGTGATTTGAAGACGTTCCGGGTGATCTTGGTCGATGACGGTAGTGATGACGATACATGGCAGGTGATGCAATCGGTCACATCACACCTGCCGTGGATTGAGCGAGTGCGGCACGACCAGAATCGCGGCATTACGGCGGCGATTATGACAGGGATGCGAGCGGCAGAAACTGAGTTCGTCGCGACACTCGATTCCGACTGCACGTACGATCCGTTACAAATGCGACAACTGTTACAAATGGTTGACTCGCAAGTCACACTCGTCACAGCGTCGCCTTATCATCCTCAAGGTGCCGTCGTAGGTGTCCCAGGCTGGCGTTTACTGCTGTCCAAAACG
Organism: Planctomycetaceae bacterium UBA6163; assembly: GCA_002428205.1. GTDB lineage: Bacteria > Planctomycetota > Planctomycetia > Pirellulales > Pirellulaceae > UBA6163. The sequence goes on along the minus strand of DIUH01000086.1, from coordinate 15,094 downwards.
GCGTCGACCGCATATGCCGCCGCTATCAACGTGCCGCTTCACACTTATACAAGCTGTTTTCGAATCTACCGACGTCCGGATTTTGTCAACATTGTGGTGCGAAATCAAGGTTTCGTTGGGATGGCCGAATTATTATGGGTGGCAGTGCGTGCTGGTGGGACCGTGAAAGAAACGCCTGCGATCCTAACGAGTCGTCGGGTCGGATACTCGAAACTCAGAACCCTTCCGGTAATTGCTGGTCACCTTCGCTTGATCGGCCAAATCATCTACCAACGTCTTTCACGCAAACTATGAGCGACACAACAATGAACGTGCAGGCGCAAACTTGTATCACCTTGCCATCGGATCAGGACCATACCGGCAGGTCGCTTGGTCAAGAAGAGGTCGCGGCGGTATCGCAAGCGATTCTCTCTGGCACACTCACTTCCACCAAGGGTGATTTCACAAAACAATTTGAGCAAGCATTTGCGAAGCGGTCCGACAGTCTGCATGCGGTGGCCTGTTCATCCGGTTCTGCCGCGTTGCATACCGCTGTCGCGGCTATCAACCCAGAACCGGGCGAAGAGATCATAACCACGTCGATCACTGACATGGGAGCCTTGTCGGCAATCTTGATGCAAGGGGCGATTCCACGGTTCGCAGACGTCGATCCGCGTTCTTATAACGTCACGGCGAAAACGATTGCCGATTGTATTTCCGATCGCACGCGGGCGATCATGGTGACGCATTTGTTCGGCAATCCGTGTGATATGGCCAGCATAATGGACTTGGCCCAAAAGCATAACATTCCGGTGATCGAAGATTGTGCCCAAGCATTTATGGCGGAAGACCATGGGCGTCCCGTCGGTTCAATCGGCGACATGGGATGCTTTAGCTTACAGCAGGGCAAGCACATCACCACTGGCGAAGGTGGTATTGTTGTTTCGAGCGATTCAGATTTGGCGCGGCGAGCATTTTTGTTTGTTAATAAGGCATGGGGTTATGGCGATTCAAATCCAGACCACTATTTCCTGGCGCCCAACTACCGCATGAACGAATTGACCGGCGCGGTCGCGTTGGCTCAACTCGATAAGCTCGATTACAGTGTTCAGGCTCGAATTGAAGCGGCCCAGTTGATGGATCGATTGATTGGCGATATTCCAGGAATCGGGATTCCTCCGGTCCGAAGTGGCACCAAGCATACTTATTGGAAGTATTCGATCGATGTCGATCCCGAGGTAATTCGTGGGGGGACGGTCGGGCTTGGTGCGTTGTTGAAGGAACGGGGCGTTTTTTGTGGTCCGCGTTACATTCAAAAGCCGGCGTTCCAGTGCCAAGTCATTCGCGACCAAAGAACCTTTGGGAACAGCCGGTTCCCGTTCACACTGGCTGCCTCTGAAGCGGTCGATTATTCACCCGAAAAGTTTCCGGGAACCTTTGAGGCGTTGTCGCGTGTTCTCGTTTTGCCTTGGAGCGAGAAGTACGAACCGCATCATGTTCAGTACATTGCCGATGTAATTCGCCAAGCGGCGATGGTGTTGTCTTAATCGCACCACTGGTTCGTTAAGTTTCCAGATATCCACTTCTTCGCTTCAATGCTGTAACAACCGACCCGATGAATTCCTCTGATAACCACCGACAGTTGCGTTTCGCCTTAATAGGAGTTGGTGGGATCGCGCAAACTCATTTGCAAGCTTTTCCTGGCGTATCGGCGGCGACATTGGTCGCAGTGGTCGATACGCGGCGTGAGGCGACCGATGCGGTCGCGGCTTCGCACGGGTGCGAGGCCTACAGCACTGTCGAGCAAATGCTTGATGCAACCGAGATCGATGCGGCAATTGTCAGCACGCCTCCATCGACTCACCCAGAAATTTGCCAGCGACTTGCCCAAGCCGGTGTGCATGTCTTGTGTGAAAAGCCGCTGGCCATCGATCGCGACTCGGCAAAGCCGATGATCGAAACGGCTAAGCAGCATGGCATCATTTTGACCATGGCGTCAAAGTTTCGCTATGTCAGCGATATGGTCTATGCCCGCCAACTGATTACGTCGGGGGTGTTGGGTGAAATCCTGCTGTTTGAAAACACATTCGCCGGGCATGTGGACATGAGTCGCCGCTGGAATAGCGACCCGGAAATCAGCGGTGGTGGCGTGTTGATCGATAACGGCACGCATTCGGTCGACATCATTCGGTATTTATTGGGCCCGATCCGATCGATACAAGCGGTCGAGGCGCGGCGCATTCAAGGTCTGGGTGTCGAAGATACTCTGCGTTTGCTGGCGAAGACTTCCAGCGGTACCCTGGCTGCGGTTGACCTGTCTTGGAGCATCAACAAACAGACGCCTTGGTACGTCAGCCTTTATGGAACCGAAGGAACGGCGTTGGTCGGTTGGGGCGAATCAAAGTACAAGCGGAACGTCGATCGCGACTGGACGGTTTTCGGTTCTGGATATCAAAAGGTTCAGGCGTTTACCGACCAGCTTGATAATTTCTGCAATGCGATTCTTGGCACTGAGCCGTTGTTGATCAGCTATGAAGACGCGATCGCGTCGGTCGACGTGATCGATCATGCTTACGATTCGTTGCGCAACGACCACTGGGTTGCGATTCCCACTGGCGATCAAAAGGTTGATGCGTCCTAGCAATGAATTATCGCGTTCATCCGACTGCTACGATCGAATCGAATGTCATCATCGGCAACGGTTCATCTGTTTGGGATCACGTCCACATTCGGCACAATACCCGCATCGGGGATGAATGTATCGTCGGTGGAAAAACCTACATCGCTTATGATGTTGTGATCGGTCATCGGTGCAAAATCAATTCTGCGGTTTATATTTGCACCGGTGTCACGATTGAAGACGGAGTCATGATCGCGGCCGGTACTATTTTTACGAACGATCGATACCCGCGTGCGGCCACGCCTGATCTGGCCGCCCTGTTGCCCAGCGACCCGGATGAGTTTACTGAAAAGACGCTTATAAAATGTGGTGTCACGATCGGTGCGGGGTGTTTGATTGGCAGCAACCTGTCGATCGGCCGTTGGGCGATGGTCGGCATGGGGTCGGTTGTGACTGGTGATATCCCTGACTTTCACCTTTGCATCGGCAGTCCGGCGCGCAGCATCGGTGCTGTCTGTCGATGCGGAAATGTGTTGGAAATGTTTAGCAATGAAATGCCATCGCAGGCGACGCTGACCTGCTCGCGATGCCAGCGACAATACACGCGAAATGACCGCCAGATTGTGGAGCTGAATTCGTGATCGCAAGCATCTCGCTTGACCTCGACAACAAGTGGTCGTATTTGAAATCGCATGGTGACGATTCTTGGCAGGACTATCCATCGTTCTTACCCACGGTCGTTCCGCGCACTCTCGACATCCTGCAGTCGCTCGACCTGCGGATCACTTTTTTTATAGTTGGCCAGGACGCGGTGTTTGAAGATAACCGCCAAGTGCTGCGAAGCATCGCCGAAGCGGGCCATGAGATAGGTAACCATTCTTTTCACCACGAACCTTGGTTGCATCTTTATAGCGAAGCGGAACTGCGAGACGAGTTCATTCGCAGCGAAGCCGCCATTCTCGATTTCACCGGCCAACAGACGATCGGCTTTCGCGGGCCGGGGTTCAGCTATTCACGCGAAACGCTGTTGATACTGAATGAACGCGGCTATTTTTACGATGCGTCAACGTTTCCGACTTATCTGGGGCCGCTTGCGCGAGCCTATTACTTTATGCACAGTTCGCTCGATCGGGCGCAGAGGCAACAACGCAAACAATTGTTTGGTGCCTTCAGTAACGGTTTCTTGCCCTTAAAGCCTTACCGCCATCAGGGCGACGCAGCACCATTGATCGAACTGCCGGTGACGACATTGCCGTTGTTCAAGGTGCCGATTCATTTCAGCTATATCATGTATTTGGCGACTTTCTCGCGTTTGGCGGCCGTCACCTACTTTCGATCGGCGATGCGATTTTGCAAGCTCAATCGTGTCCAGCCATCGCTGCTACTGCATCCGCTGGACTTCCTTGGCAAGGACGACGAAGAAGAGTTGGCGTTCTTTCCTGGAATGAATGCCATGTCGGAGTTTAAATTGTCCCTCGCAAAACAATTGCTCGGGTGGATGACCAAGCAATTTGACTGCGTCACAATGATTGAACATGCCAAAGCCTTTGACAATCGTTAGGTGGGTGATTGTCTAGGTTTCAGAATCGATCCGAAAATCAGGATGAACTGCGGCTAGCACCGAAGTGACTTATTGATTTCGGATCGGTACTTACGGAAGCGACCATCGCCTGGGATTTTGGTCGCTTACTTTCCAGAGTACCAAACGCCGCGTAGCCAGTTGTATTTGCGCAGGTCACGCAGCAGTGCGTCGGGTAAATCGGGCAAGTCGCTGACGCGGGCATTGCTAACGGCTTGTTCCGCGTTTCTTGTGCCGACGATCACGGTCGAAACGGCTGGTGGTGCGAGTGCAAACTTGATGGCGACGTCGGCCAGGGAATACTCAGGGAACAGCCCATAACGGGTGCACTGGGTGCGAATCGCTTCGACACGCTCGACGGTTCGCTGAAGTCGGTCCCCGGCGAAGTAGCGGTGTCGGAAGTCGTTCTCGGGAAACTGGTGGTCGGCGGTGTATTTGCCGGTCAGCGAACCTTCGTCCAGCGATACGCGAACGATCACTCCGGTACGGGTTTCGGCGGCCGTTGAAAAGATTTGGGCTGCGGCCTCTTGATCAAAAATGTTGTAGATCACTTGCACGACATCGACCAAGCCGTCTCGCATCAATTGAATGACGCAGTTCTGGTCTTGTTCGGGGGTGCAGATGCCGATCAGGTTCAGTTTGCCTTCGTCGCGTAATTGCCGCAGGACCAACAGCGGTTGGGGGTCATCGTTCCAGGCCCGGGTCCAGGTGTGCAGTTGCAGTAGGTCGAGGCGGTCGACGCCCAATTGTGCGAGTCGTTGGTTGACGTTGTCGCGGAGGTAGGCGGCGCCATAGCGATCTTCCCACCGACAGAAGGGCGATGGCGGCCAGGGACCATCGGCAGGCGGCGTTTTCGTAGCGACAAAACACTCTTGGGCACGACTTTTCAGCGCTTGGGCGATCACGCGTTCGCTGCGTCCGTCGCCGTATCCCGGGGCGGTGTCAATGAAATTGATGCCAGCATCAATTGCGGTGTGCAGAGCGGCGACGGAATCGTTATCGGCTTGTTCGCCCCACTGGCCACCCAGTGCCCAGCCGCCAAAACCGATTTCCGAAACGCTTGGCCCTTGGCCGCCGAGACGACGTTGTTTCATGTGATTGCTCGCTCGCAAAGATCGGGTGGCGCGGGGCCGAAGCGGCCTGAACGCGTGTTTTGAGTGTTTGGGAATACCGCTGACCAGGATAGCGAAAGATGTTCGGGGCGTCTGTCGGCCGCTCGTTTCTGGTAGTAGCGACAGTACGGCTTGACTGCAGCGATTGGGCGGTCTGTTGCGGATGGGGGATTCTGGAGGTGTGCCTCAGCCAGGAAAGCGGAGTTTCCTGGGCGGTCCGGACGTTGGCCTAAACTTAACACAGGCAAACTTCCGAAACAAAACATGGCGGCGAGACGGATCAGGCCGGATCGCCGAGGCGGTATAGAATGAGGTCGCGGCCGTGTTACCCAGAGAATCCAACGTGCGAATCTCGATCGTGGTTCCCCACTTAGGCGACGTGGTCGCCTTTGAAGAAAGTCTTGTCTCGGTGCTGGAGAACCGCCCTTCGGGAGCGGAAGTCTGGGTTGCCCACGATGGCACCTACCAAGACCCGTTCGAGCTAGGTGACGAAGTCCGTTTCGTGACTGCAGGCTCCAACAATTTAGCGACCTTGGTGGCTGCGGCCGCACAGGTCGCCACATCGAGAGTCGTCCATGTCATCGGCGGCGGCGTTCGTGCGACGCACGATTGGACCCGATCGGCGATCGAATGTTTGCAAGACGAATCGGTCGCGATGGTCGCACCGATCGCTCGTGTTGACGTTGACGGCCCGATCACGGCGGCTGGTTGGTGCGATTCGTCGACCGACGTCATATCGCCGCTGGGCCGGGGTGCAAGTCAAATCACGCGCCGCCAGGCCGCGTCGATTCGCGGTGCCTACTTGATTGCTTCGTTTTGGCGAAGCTCCGAGTTGCGATCCGCTTGCCGAGCGTTTGGGCTTCCGGACGCTGTGGCGGCTGAGTTTGCTTGGACGCGGTTATTGACTGACAACGGATGGCGATGCGAGTTGGCCAGCGAGTCGGTCGTGCTGGCTGGCGAAGAAACGCTCCTGCCGCCGCCGAGCTTCCATCGTGGTCAAACGCTGCGCAGTTTGTCGTCGGAGATTGACCAGCGATCGGCGTTCGCTCCGGTCGCGATCGCGGCAATTGCCAATGGCCTAAGCCCATCGCGTTTGGTCTCGCCTCGATCTTGGGCTCAAACGCTTGGCCAATTGAGCACGCTGGTGCGTGAGACGGCGGCAGTGCGTGCGATCCGGTATGACCAAATCGCTTCGCCAGCCGAAGAGGCGGCGACGTTGCCACTGACACGTCCGGTGCAGGTGGAAACGATGCCGCTTCGCCGAGCGGCCTAGATCAATCTCGCTTCTCATCGCTTGCCCTTTCCGGCGTCCTGCGTCGATTTGGGTTACGATTGAGGGTGTGTATTTGATCATTGCCGAGCGTCGCGGACGACGGTTGTTTGTGGGAGAGAACTCTTGTCAATCTTTTCAGGGGCCTTCGCGTCAGCGCGACGCGAGCCAGCGGGTCGCGCGTCGACCGGTTGGTATTTTTGTGCAATCGCCACGGGGTTGCTGATTCCGTGCTTGGTAATCGTTTTGGGCGTGATCGCTCGTTTGCTTGAAAAACGGGGCCTTGATCAGTCGCCGGTACAACTGGGCAGCCATCTGGCGATCCCGCTCCCGCAGGATTGGTTGGGTGAGTCGCCGCTGTTGCAATTGAGTTATTTGGTTTCGATCGCGCTGGTGATGGCCCTGGCGTTTGCGATTTTCAATTGGGGGCATCGGCGTGGCAGCGATCGGCGCAGTCGCGCCGTGGTGGCCAAACTGCATCGCGAACTGCTGACCCAGTCGCTGCGTCGGGCGGAAATCGAGGGCGCGATTGCCCAGCGGGATCGTGCGCAAGTCTTGATCGACCGCAAGTTGCCACAATTGTCACGCGGCTTGATCGCCTGGTGGCAAGCGTTCCCGCGTAGTCTGCTGTTGTTGGTCGGCAGCGTTACGGTCGCGTTATTGGTGAACGTCTTATTGGCCTCGTTGGCGGTCATTGGTGGATTGTTGCTGTGGCAACTTTACCAGTGGTTGCGGCTGCGGATGGAAGACGAAACGACGGCTTGGGAGTTGCCCAAATCGCGGCGGCGTTTGGTCGATTTGATCAGCCAGGCGCCGTTGTTGGCCAAAACGTTTACCGGTGGCGCGGCGGACAAAGCGTTCGAAGGCGAACTGGATCTGTTGATGCAGCGGATCGCGATGGGGCAATCGTCGCGCAGCCGGATGGTGCCTGTGATGTCGTTTGCTGTCTCGATTGTGATCGCCCTGCTGGTCCTAGGGTTGGGCGTCAATCTGTTGACCGTCGACTCCCGATTGAGTGTTACGTCGGCCTTGGTGCTGGGACTGGCGCTGGGCGGCGCTGTGGCTGGGGCGATTCGTTTGGCCGAAGCGACCAAGGGAACGTCGACTGCCGACGAAGCGGCGCGGGCGGTTTATCAGTACTTGCGGTTAAGCGACGATTCGATGCCCAGTGAGCAGCGAGTCGGCTTGGCCGGTGTACGCGACGCCGTCGTTTTTCGCGATGTTAGCCTCAGCGTCGAAGGGGACGAATCGATTCTCAGCGGCGTGAGTCTGGAGTTTCGTCCCGGTGAAATGGTCTCGCTGATGGGCTCGCGATCGGTATCGGCGCTGGCGCTTGCGGAACTGTTGCTGGGGATTGGCCGTCCGTCGCGTGGGCGAATCTTGCTCGATGGCATCGAAATCAAAGACATTCATCCGCGGTCGCTGGCCAAGAACGTGTTGTGGATTGGTGCTGACGGACCGATCAGCGACGGGACTTTGTTGCAGAACTTGGTTGGCGAAGGGGGCGAAGGAGTCGGTCGTGATGTCGCTTCGGTAATCGAAAGCTTGGGGATCAACTCTTTACTGGAGCGATTCGAGGACGGTTTGCAAACGGTCTTGAGTGCCGAGGATCCGCGGTTGAGCGTGGACGAAAAGTATGCGGTCGGAATCGCACGGGCCGTCGTCCATCGGCCGCCGATCATTGTGGTTCAGGAACCGCCGGTGTCGATGGACGAATTGGTAGGCGATCGTGCGCTGGTAGCACTGCGGAAATTGGCTGATGAAAAATCGTTAGTCATCGTACTACCGCGACGTTTGCCGACGTTGCGAGCGTCGGACCGGGTCGTTTTGTTGAGCGGTCCGAAGCTGGCCGGGGAAGGCAAACACAACGGTTTGTTGCAGTCTAGCGACCTTTACCGGCACCTTAATTATCTGTTGTTCAACCCTTATCGGGGCAAAGACTGATCAGCTTTGGCCCCGTCTCGCCGCCCGAACGCATCGTTCGGCAACCGCATTTTCAACATCCGCTCGACATTGGGCAGGGTCATGGTTTAGGCTGTTGTGGCTGGGCAGGCGGAGCCCGGTCGGCCACCTCGACACGCTTGCTTTGGCGGCGATCGGGGTGCGCCGGTGTCGTTACCAGCACCGTTCCCATGAGCGCTCAACGTGTCCGTCATTCACGATCCGATCTCCTTCGATAATTACGACACCGAGAACTTCTTCGACGAGCTGATCGAAGCGTCCGGCAAGCCACGCCCGGATGCGGCACCGCTTGTCGATGTGATCAACCGGTTGCCCGGCGGCGACCTGTTGCGGCGGCAAGCGGCGATCGAGCGGTCGCTGCACCGCATGGGCATCACCTTCGCGGTTTATGGCGATTCCAGCGGCACGGAAAAGATCTTCCCGTTTGACATCGTTCCGCGTGTTGTCGGCTGGATGATGTGGCGTCACATCGAAGCGGGATTAAAGCAGCGGATTCGCGCTTTGAACCTGTTCATTAACGACGTTTACAACGAGAAAGCGATCCTCAATGACGGGATCGTGCCTCGCGATCTGATCGAAGGCGCGTCGACTTACTTGAAGCCTTGCGTCGGATTAAAGCCACCCGGCGGAGTTTGGTGCCACATCACCGGCACCGACTTGATTCGCGATGCCGATGGTGCGGTCTTCGTGTTGGAGGACAATCTGCGGTGCCCGTCGGGGGTCTCGTATGTGCTTCAGAATCGCGCGGTGATGAAGCGAAACTTTCCTCAAGTGTTCGCGACTTGCAAGGTGCGACCGGTCAGCGATTATCCAGCCCGACTTTATAACATGCTGCGATCGCTGGCGACCGACCGTGTCGCCGACCCGACCGTCGTGGTGCTGACGCCCGGGATCTACAACTCCGCTTATTACGAGCATTCGTTTTTGGCGCACCAGATGGGCGTCGAACTGGTCGAAGGTCGCGACCTGGTGATCAAGGACGGATTCGTTTACATGCGAACGGTCGAAGGTCCCCAGCGGGTTGATGTGATTTACCGCCGCGTCGACGACACGTTCATTGATCCGGCCGTGTTCCGCAAAGATTCGGTTTTGGGCGTCAAAGGTTTAATGGATGCCTATAAGAAAGGAAATGTTGCCTTGGCCAATGCTCCGGGGACTGGCGTTGCCGATGACAAGGTCGTTTATTGCTATGTCCCGGACATGATCCGGTACTATTTGAACGAAGAGCCGATTCTGCCGAACGTGCCGACCTATATCTGTAATCGCGAAGAAGACCGGAAGTATGTTCTGGCTCACTTAGATGAATTGGTTGTTAAACCGGCGGGTGAGTCGGGCGGTTATGGGATGTTGATCGGTCCTCACGCGACCGCCGAGCAGCGTGCCGAGTTTGCGGTGAAGATTAAAGAAGACCCGCGTAACTTCATTGCCCAACCGACGCTTTCCTTATCGCGCATGCCAACGGTGATCGACGGTTGCCTAAAGGGCCGTCACGTCGATTTAAGGCCTTATATTTTGCACGGGAAAGACATTTGGGTCCTGCCGGGCGGATTGACCCGAGTCGCGCTGCGTGAAGGGTCGTTGGTCGTCAATTCTTCACAGGGTGGAGGCAGCAAAGATACCTGGGTTGCCGCTGAGCCAGGACATGGCGAAGTAGACACTCATCATGATGTTTGATCCGACCGCCTGACCGTACTGCCAAGATTATCCCCCTGCGATTTCCTTCACTGAATCACTCATGCTTTCTCGCGTTGCCGAATCGATCTACTGGATGGCCCGCTACATTGAGCGAGCCGAGAACACCGCGCGATTTGTCGAAGTCACGCTGAACCTTGTGCTCGATCAACCGATGGGCGTCGACCAACCGTGGCGGCCATTGATCAATGCGACAGGTGATGACGAAGTATTCGACAAATCATATAAGGTCGCAGATGCCGAATCGGTGACGCGATTCATGGCGTTTGACCGCGAGTATGCCAATTCGGTCATCACCGCACTGCGGAACGCGCGTGAAAATGCCCGATCGGTCCGTGAATCGTTGTCATCCGAGGCGTTTGAGCAGATTAATTCGCTGTATCACTATGTCAATTCTGCTGCGCGGTCTGGCACATCGCCGGATTCGCCGACAGAGTTTTTCGATACGATCCGCCAGCATTGTCACCTGTTGACCGGCATTTTGGATGCGACGATGTCGCATGATATCGCTTGGCATTTTGCCAACATGGGGCGATTGCTCGAACGCGCCGATAAGACGTCACGCATTCTTGATGTGAAGTATTTTACGTTGTTACCCACCGTCGATTCGGTCGGGACGGCGCATGATGATTTGCAGTGGTCGAGTCTACTGTTTTCGATCAGCGGTTTCGAAGCCTATCGGCGGATGCATCATATGATTCGCAGCGAGTCGGTGGTCGATTTCTTTTTGTTGCACAACGAGTTTCCACGTTCGGTTTTGTTCTGCATTGAGAATATCGAGACGTCGCTCGCCGCAATCATCGGTGGTGCCAACGATCCACGGCATGCACGGGCGGCGAAGTTGGTCGCGGGGGTTAAAGCGAAATTGCGAAAGACGCAAGCTAGCGACATCCTCCGCGATGGCTTGCACGAGTTTGTCGATTCGTTGCAGCGAGACATGAACGATATCGG
>DIUH01000086.1:0-3840 GCA_002428205.1 Planctomycetaceae bacterium UBA6163 | reverse complement strand
AAGCGGTCTGACGGGTATCACGAAATCGAAACGATCATGACAGCGGTCAATTGCTATGACACGCTGCGGATTGATCGATCGGACCGACATGACGAGATTCGACTAGAGACACATTGGCATCCTTCGCCCGAATATTGGCGGCAGACGCTCGGGGCGGCCTCGCAGGCGATTTTGACGATTCCCGACGATGAGACCAATCTGATTCACCGTGCGATCGCCAAGATGCGAGCGGCCTTCGGGATTGGCTGTGGGTTCGATGTGATGGCCCGCAAACGAGCACCAGCGGGTGCTGGGATGGGTGGTGCCAGCAGCGATGCGGCTGCGGCGATCGTGAGTGTGGCGGCACTTGCAGGGATACACGGACAGGGATCTCGGTTAGCACAAATTGCGGCGGAAATAGGTAGTGACGTGCCGTTTTTCCTGGGCCCCTACGCTACCCAAACGTCTCACTCAGCGATTGAAAAGCCTGATTTTTTGCAGACACGCAATTCCCCCCAAGCGGCAATCGCTAAAGGAAGGGGCGAACTGCTGGCCCCATTCTCGCTAGGTCAACGGCTTTGGTTTGTCGCCGCTTACCCTCCGCTGGCGTTATCCACTGCGGCAGTTTATCGGGTTTGTCGCATTCCGGACCAGCCTGAGCAGGCAAACGAAATTCTTGCCTGCTTGACATCGAACGATTCTAATCCCTTACACTTCATATTCATGAATAGATTGTCGCAGGCAGCCCAGACGTTGTCTCCGATGATCGGCGACTTATTGTCGCTGTTGAGTGAATGCTGCCGGGCACCAGCATTGATGACTGGCAGCGGATCGGCTTGTTTTTGCGTTTGTCCTGATCAAGACTCGGCCAATGTCGGCGCAGAAGAACTGCGCAGGCGGTGGTCGAAGATGGGGGCGTCAGGGCATGTGATGGTTTTGAAGAGCGTTAGTGCACGCCCCCAAATCAAGGCCTGTTGGTGACGCCCCGGCCAGGCGTTTTGTCATCTGATGAGGTTGCATCGCTTATCCAGAATGAATTGATAGGGTTGCAGAATCGTCGCCACGCATACCGGGCAGGGAGAGTCGGAACGTGCAAGTAACCGAAGTCCGTATCAAATTGATGGAAGGCAGCGAAGACCGTTTGCGAGCCTTCTGCAGCATTACGCTCGATCACAGCTTTGTGATCCGCGACCTAAAAGTAATCGACGGTGCCAGTGGCCCTTTTGTGGCAATGCCCAGTCGCAAGCTGTCTGGGCACTGTTACCGGTGCAATTACAAGAACCATTTACGAGCCGCGTACTGCAACCAGTGTGGCACCAAGTTAAAGGTGGTGGTTCCGCCTGATTCACCTCAAAAGCTGTATGCCGATGTCGCGCACCCGGTGAACAGCGACTGTCGCGAGATGATCTCGATGGCAGTGCTTGCGGAGTTTGAAGCCGAACTGACGCGAGCAGCACAACCCGGATACCGATCGCGGTACGACGATGATTTCGATGCGATCTCCGAGTCGCATGATGACCTGTTTCCCGTCGGTTCTGCCAGCCAAAGAGCGCCTCAGCTCGATCCGCAACTCGATGTCGGCGGCGATACCATTCGGATTGACAACTCACACGAAGCGATCCATCGATCATCTACTGATCCGCCTTCTGCTTCCCCCGGCACCATCGATCGCCAGCCCCGTCCGTCGGGCTCAACGGGCTCAACGCCTCGCCTTCAATCCGGTCCACAAAGCGGAGACTCTGCAGTGGCTAAAAAGAATCTTGGCAACACGATCCAATCGAGCGGTTTGAGGGTCGATTCAGCGGAAACGATTATACAAAACCGTGCTGAGCATCATCAATCGATTCAACCAGCTAGCCAACATTCACACGTTCATCGCCAACCCGGTGCGCGGCCGGATTGTTCGATTGAATCACAAATCCCCAAATCTGAAGACGGCTTCGGTGCAGGAATATTTGACTGATCGCTCGCCCGTATATGCCTTATGCCTTGCGTCCGCAGGGCATCTGATTACGGCCGGTCGATCATTCGGTCGACCATTTCCAGCGCCTCGGCCTGCGACTCTATTTCGCCATCAAGCTGGGCGGCCCGCACCACGCCCAGCAACGGCTTAAAAGCGGGCCCTGGCTTGTGTCCTCTCGCGATCAGGTCCTGGCCGGTTAAAAGCGGTGCCGGATCGATCCGGTCGGCGGGCCAATTGGCGATCCGGTTTCGACAGAAATCGACGCCACCAAGCGGGAATTGGCCAGCCACCGCCCATGCTTGCGCCGCAGCCAAGATTGTGTCGCGGTGCTGCAGCATCAACAGCGGTTGAATCACTGACCACGGTTTTGCATCGGCGGCCAGAATCATGTCACGGTGCCGGATCGCCTGATCGATCGCATCTCGCTGGTCGCAGGATAGTTTCCAAAGCGACGACAATTGCTCGACCATCTCGGCCGGTTGTTGTGCGTTGGCGGCGACGATTGCCGCGACACAGGCCGCGAAGTCGGGTGGCTGGACGGCACCAGCCAACCGGACGGCTCGTTCAAGGCTGGGGAAATCGCCACAGATGCCGGGCCAGATTACCGCCAACAGATGAGTATCGGCAAGCAGTTCGATCGCGATCGGGGCGCCGCGATTGCCCAGCATCCGTTGCACTTCGGCGCCGATCCGTTCGCCGCTGGTGACGATCACTTGATCGGCGAGGCGTCGAATCGCATCGGTCGTCACGTGGTCGATCGAAAAGCCGAGCGTTGCGGCAAACCGGACCGCGCGCAGCATCCGCAGTTTGTCTTCGGCGATTCGCAAATACGGATCGCCGATCGCCCGGACGACGCGGTTGGCCAAATCGGCCCGCCCATCGACGAAATCGATCACGCGATCCTCAACCGGATCGTAAAACAACCCGTTGATCGTGTAGTCGCGCCGCAGCGCGTCTTGTTCAGCCGATCCGAAGTGAACATGATCGGGGCGGCGACCGTCGCTGTAGGTCCCATCGCTGCGAAACGTAGCCACTTCGGTCGGTTCCTTAGCGGTTCCCAAAACGCCGATCACGCCGAATGAGGCGCCGAAGGCGAGCGTTCGGCGGTGGCCAAAAATTTGGCGAACGGTTTCTGGGCTGGCGTTGGTGGCGACGTCAAAATCTTTGGGTGGCCGGCCCAGCAGGCCGTCGCGGACGCAGCCACCAGCAAGGTAGGCGACGAAACCGGCGGATTGCAGTCGTCGGATCACCGCCAAGGCGTCCGAGGCGGAGGTAATGGAGAAGTCAAACAAGAGATAAACTCGACATTGGGAGTCTTCAAAATCAAAATCGGACGTTACATTCTTGGCATTGGCAGTGGATAACGACAGAGTCTAGGGTAGCAGCGTCACCATGAATCGCCCCAAACCATTTGTAAAAGGGAAACGCGGCGTCGTAGGCGTCATGTTGCGCGGTGACAAATTGTTGACGATCCGGCGCAGCCAATGGGTCACCGCACCGGGAAAATTGTGTCTGCCCGGTGGCACGATCGAAGCTGGTGAGACCGAAGAGCAGGCGTTGGTTCGCGAAATGAAAGAGGAACTGTCGATCGACGTCGTTCCGGTCCGCTGCTGTTGGCGCAGCGTAACGCCGTGGGGTACCAAACTGGCATTTTGGTGGGCCGACCTAGACGAGATGGCCGAACCGTTGCCCGACGTGCACGAAGTCGCCGAGTTCTACTGGATGGATCACTTGGAAATCAACCAGGCGCCCGAAGTGTTGCCAAGTTTACCTCGGTTCATCGAAGCCTGGCGTGACGGCGAGGTCGATCTGCCAACGATTTGGGATCTCTGAAACGATCCCAATCGGCAAGGCCGACATTTGACGCTCGTGGCCCCGTAGGCCGTAACAAGCGGAGC
>DIUH01000300.1:688-25474 GCA_002428205.1 Planctomycetaceae bacterium UBA6163 | reverse complement strand
ACAAGTTTGGCCGATTTTCGCGATCTATTCGCCCGGCGTGGGTGCGAAATTTGCCAGCTCGATATCACGCACTGCGGCGGTTTAACAGCAGCGAGGCGAATCGCGGCGCTGGCCGATGCCTACCAGATTTCACTTGCGCCGCATAACCCTCAAGGGCCGGTCAGCACGGCGGCGTCGTTGGAGTTCGGATTTTCGCAGCCCGGATATTTGATCTGTGAAACCGTTCATGCCGATGTGCCCTGGCGGGGTGATATTGTTCAAGAGGGATTTACGGTCGAGCCAGTTGGTAGAATCGTCCGTCCCAATACCAAGCCTGGTTTAGGCATTGAGATTAACGAAGACGAAGTCGCAAAGCATCCTTTCCAACAGGAGACGATTCAACGAGTCTTTTATCCCGATGGATCGGTTGGCGATTGGTGATTGCTGCCAATATTGAAAGAATAGAATTGTTTCGTTTACCCTTAATTACTCGATTAGCCCAACATGAATCAACCCATTGCTGGCGTATTGCCCGTTGTTCACACACCGTTTCGGGATGACGAATCGATCGATTTCGACAGCATGTCGAGATTGGTCGACTGGGCATTTGCACAAGGTGCCAACGGTTATTGCACCGGAATGGTCAGTGAATTGTTGAAACTGACTTGCGACGAACGACTTGAGGTGACACGCCAGTTGGGCCAAATGGCAGCCGGGCGGGGAGTCGTGGTGATCGGTGTGGGAGCCGAAAGCATTCAACAGGCATTGCAATACGCTCGCTGTGCCGAAGAGTCGAATTGTCACGCGATTATGGCGATTCCGCCAATCTCATCGGCGTTGCCCGCTGAAGCGGTATTGGAATACTTCTGTGCTTTAGCCGATGGGGTATCGTTACCGCTGGTCGTGCAAGACGCGTCGGGTTATGTGGGTAAGGAGATACCGATTTCTGTCAGCAAAGAATTGCTGCAGCGTTATGGCGACCAGAAGATTTTGTTTAAACCCGAAGCATCGCCGTTGGGCCCGAAGTTATCAGAACTGCGCGATGCGACGGGGGGACGAGCGAGCATTTTCGAAGGCTCGGGCGGCTTTGCGCTGGTCGACAGCTATCGACGCGGTATCGTTGGCACGATTCCCGGGATGGAGTTTTTGCCCGCGATCGTTGCGTTATGGCAGGCGCTTCAGCGTGGCGATGAAGCGGCGATCTATCGCATTTATTTGCCGCTTTGTGCCCTCGTTTCGTTGCAACTGCAAGCCGGATTAGACGGTTTTTTGGCGGTAGAAAAATACTTGCTCAACCAGTGCGGATTGTTCCCCAATACGAAACGCCGAAAACCTTATGGTTGGTCACTCGATGAAGAGACTCGCCAGGAATTGCATCGTTTGCTAGACCTGCTTACGCAAGCGGTTAACGACAAGTAATCGCAAGCTCAAACGTTTTGGCACCGTGAAGTTAGGAATGCGTTGATGAGTTCAAGAACCCGTCCCAGGCAATTCTTTTCGCGGTTGATCGGTGGTTTAAGGGTAGTGTGGCCGATCATTTCGTTTCTGTTGATGCTTAGCATTACACTCGGGTTTTTCGTTGGGATAATCGAAGGTTGGTCGATTGACGAGTCGATTTATTTTGCGTTTGTGTCCGGGATAACGATTGGATTCGGAGATTTTGTGCCGACGGGATTGCTGGCCCGTGCGTTGACCATTGGGATCGGATTTTGTGGCCTTCTGTTGACCGCATTGCTGGCCGCCGTGGCGGTAAAGGCTCTCGGTGTAATTACGCAGCAGAATGAAGGTGTGCCTTGATTGAGTGTGGATGAGATTAATCATCATGCCGCTGAGAGCAAACGCGAAACGGGTGATGCAAGGACGCGAAAAGGGTAGTGCGCGAAAGGCCAGCAGCGGCTATTGAATTTTGGAGTGGATGACCCGTTGGAGGCGAGACGATTTTCCCGATGTTTCGAGCCTCGCCAGAGTGGGTCAGCCCCTTTTCAAACAGAGCCTAGTTCCCGATGTGGTCGGAGACCAAGTGACCGCAGTCGAAGTTCAGAGTTACAAAGGCACGGGAATCTATGTGCGTCTCGTCATCGGAATGCCGTTAGTCTAACGCCAGAATTTGGGGGGCGATGGGTTCTGAGAAACACTATTTTTCTTGCGAACGCGCGTGGGACTCTCCGGCTCCGAAAGCCCCCGAGCCAACACAACGGCAGCGTGAAGCACGGTATCGGGTGGTCAGCCCCCTCAGACTGACCAAACAGCGGTTTACGTTATTGGAAATAGCTGACCGCGTTGCGGAAGATTGCCATGCCTTGGCCTTCGGTGCCGGCGTCATCCAGGCGCGTCCAGTAAGGATGCTGGGTCGGATCGATGTAGCGTTCTGGATGCGGCATCATGCCAAAGACTCGTCCCGATGCATCGCAGACTCCGGCGACGTTGCCCATCGCGCCGTTGGGATTGACCGGGAAGTCGAGTTGTCCCCCCGACCATGCCGACTTCGGATCATCGGCGGTACAGTATCGAACGGCCAAACGACCTTGATCGGCCAATTCGCCCAGCACTTGGTCTGAGGCAGCGATAAAATTGCCTTCGGCGTGTGCGATCGGCAGATACATTTGCTCGATCCCGCGAAGAAAAACGCAGGGTGTTTGTGGGTCGACAGCCAAGTGAACCCAGCGTGCTTCGTAGCGGCCGTTTTGATTCCAGGTCAGCGTCGCGGCAGAGTCCTCTGTGGCGTCGTTACTGTCAGATCCGCCGGCGGACTTTACCCCGGTCGTCAACACGCCCAGTCGCATCATGATTTGCATGCCGTTGCACAGCCCGAGAACCAGCGAATCGCGGTTGCCGAGCGCGAAATCGTTGACCATATCGCTCAAATGGCGACGCAGGCGTGTGGCCAGGATCATCCCCGCCGCGATGTCATCGCCGTAGCTGAATCCGCCGGGAAAGCAGAGGATTTGGTATCTGGCGGCCAGCGCCGGGTTCTCGATCAACCGATTGATGTGAACTCGCTCAGCAATTGCGCCAGCCAGTTCAAAGGCGTGAGCGGTTTCGACGTCACAGTTGGTGCCGGGGGCACGCAGGATCAAGGCACGCGGTACTACGGCGGGGGGCGATGCGGGGGAAGCAGACATATCGTTATTGGATCGGCCGTGGTTGTGCCGGCCTCGGCCGCAGGAGTTTTGTTGAAGTCGATGCCCAGTGCACCGGAAAGAGTCGAAGTGTAAGACTTTGGGGTAGGGTTCTGCAAAGGGGGCAACGCGTGGAACTACGAACCGCCGCCCGACTCCAACGCGGCAATCGTCTGCTTCCAACCGAGCGACTTTGCCAATTGCAAAGGGGTCAAACCGTTTTTCGCTCGCAAATTTGGGTCCGATCCGTGCTTCAGCAGCACTTGGACACAACCGGTTGCCCCTGCCAAGGCCAACTGGTGCAACATCGTAAACCCACGATCGTCGGTGGTCGTGATTGCCGTGGGGTCTTCTTTCAAAAAATCTTCAAACGACGATTTCATATTGATCGCCATCGGATGCTCTTTCGCCGCGACCTCAGCGACAGTCGGCGTCGGCGTGATGTCTTTCTTGAATCGGCTGAAGAATCCGCCCGGCTTTGCCTTCTCATTCACATAATCCGTCGGCACAATGCGAATCTCGTCTGGCGAGCCGAAATCGAGTCCCCACGCCGCATCATGCTCGGCACGTTCTTTGCGTCCCATTCGTGATCGCATCAAGTTAACGGTATAGCCGCCATAAACTTTATCATTGATCGAGTACATCCAGTCGTTCACTTGCGTCGGCCGAATCTTAACATTGTCGCCCTCGTGAACCGTCTTCAACCAATTGGGTTTGTTGATCAACGTACCGAAGACATGTTGTCCATCAAACTCGATCTCGCTGATCCACATCTGCTCAACGGCTGGCCCCCTTTCGGCGGTTTGCGGCCCAGGCGGGTCGCTGAATGCGACTTTCACACTCGCAACACCCAGGGCAGGGATGATTCGACGATACTCCCATGCAAGTTCACGCCAAAAGAAACGAAAAGTTTGCCTCGCACGTTTGAACGCCTGTTCCATTTCCGCATCATCATCGGGATTCAGGAATACTGGCGAACTGGGTTGATCGGAGTCGCGCATTGACGTCAAATGCCTCGGCGAGTGTAGTGTGCGATGAGAAACCTTGTGCAGGGCTTTCGGTGCACGCCGCGCGGTGGGTGGGAGCGGATGAAGAAGTTTCCAGAATGTAATTTTGGGAAACCATGATTTCAAGCACCTTGGCTAAGTCAATTTATGTTCAAACGAGCGATCATACTGACTGCAATCGGCATTTTGGTGTTTGTTGCAACCTACCTTGCGGGGCGAAAGTTTGAATACCAATCGAGTATCGCTCAGGTTGCCGCATCCGATTGGATGATGGTCAAGTCTCAAGGCCTGCGATTGGGGGCACGGCCGGTTCGCGATGATATTGTGCTGATTTTCTTCGACGTCAAAACGGCTAAGGAACTCGGCTACGTTCGTTCTTATGATGATGACCTGAAACTGTATGAGAAACTGTTCGAATCCGGAGCCCGAATTGTCTATGACACTCGTTCGGTCGCGGCCGCTGATCAGGCAAATTTCGAAGAAGTCCTTCCGCTGTTGGATGGAATGAACGAAATTCGATCCGATGGCACATTGTCACGTGACATGTATTTGGGTTGGGAGATTTGGTCCAAGACCCACCCACGTTATACGCCGCTGGCGTCCCAAAACTTGGTCAATTCCTATCCACACGCAATCCCTTCAATCCGCTCGCGGCTTTATCCGATGTTTCATTTAACCGCGATCGGCCCAAGGGAGTCCGCGCCGCTGGTAATCGCGAGACAAATTTGGAACGAGGCGGCGTCCGATTCCAATACGATCGCGACCAACATGCGCCAGTCGGGGGTGATGACCGTCTGGCATCAGCAGGCACCTGAAGTGGTGCCGGAGATCGATTTGCCCGTTGCACCCTACCCGGTCGGTGGACATTCGATTCCATGGATTCCTTTCGTTACATCCACGACTTTGGTTGCGCCAGCGTCATTTTGGGTCAACTACGATCCGGCCGTGGGCGACTACACGCGTTACTCTTACTTGGATGTCCTGCGCGAAACTATTAAGTCTGAAATGGACAACAAGATTGTCATCATTGGTTTTTCCCATGAGACAGACATATCGGCCGATACTTACGATGTTCCGAGTGCCGCAGGTAAAGCGTCGCCCACAGAAGTGATGGCGGCGGCGTTGCAAACACTGCTTGATAACAAATTTATGCGAGAGCCAACCAAGGGCGTGCAATGGTTGACGGTAGCGGTTGTTTGTGTCGTGTTCGCGTTGCTGGGTGGATTATTGAAACCGGTCCAGGCCTTGCTGGCGATCTTTGCAGGCCTTTTGATTTATGGTGGCTTTGCGGTCCTGGTATATCGTGCAGGATGGTTCAGCGATTTTGCCGTCGCCCCCGGGGCGGGATTGACTAGCGGTGTATTGGGGTTGGCATTTAGTTCTTGGTTAAGTGTTCGATCACGTCATCGTGTCGTTGATTTGTTCGGCCGCTACGTGCCACGTGCTGTCGTCAACCAATTGATGCTGCAGGGCGAACTTCAATCGTTGACGATGGGCGGAACCAAACGAGACGTAACCGTTATGTTCGCTGACATCCGTGGCTTTACGTCCTTTTCCGAAGATCTCGCTCCCGAGGAGGTCGTTCGCCAACTGAACTCACTACTTGAAATCATGGTTCAGTGCACCTTCGAACAAGAAGGGACGCTCGATAAGTTTATTGGCGACGCGATTCTGGTGCTGTTCAACGCGCCGCTGGAACAACCGGATCATGTGTCGCGAGCGGTTAAAACCGCGACCGAAATTCAGAAACGCTTATCAGGTCACCCTAGCGGGCTGTCGGTGGGAATTGGCCTGCATCGCGGTCAAGCCGTTGTCGGAAACATCGGCACCCAACAACGATTGGAGTACACGGCAATCGGCAGCACGGTGAACATCGCATCGCGGCTGTGCGGCATCGCCCAGCCCGGCGAAATCATTCTGTCGTCGGCGATGATTCATGAAATTGGCGAAGGATACAAAACCGAATCGCTCGGTCCCGTCACTGTCAAGGGTCTAAAAGCGCCGCTGGAATCGTATCGGGTATGCTCCAGTGGCGACCCGGCGTGATTCAGTAGGTTGGCAAATCGATCGCTGGTCGCCGGTTTCGCGGCTTTCCTATCTAGCAGACCAAGCCTATCGCGACATTGTCGGGGCAAGCCCGAATGGCGTGGGCTTAGGGAAAACTGGTAGCGGAAGTCGCGTAGACTTTCGGTGATATGACAAGACCGAAACTCTTGGCGAGTTCCGCTACGCTAAGTCCACGCCATTTGGGGCAAGCCCGAATGGCGCCAAACGAAACCGGGCTTTTTGGTTATTTTCTGGCCGAGGCCCGCCCCAATGCTGGGTCCCCGTCGGTCCTTGCTCATCGCCAATCAACCGAGTCGTGCTTGTCGCGTCCGTAACTCTTCTGCTTAAGCCCGCTGCCGTGCTCCGTTACTGGTATGACTGCAGTCGCAATATTCGCTTCAGCTTGCGAAACAAGCCATTGTAGAGAACCCGCGCCATCCCACGCGGCAGAATGTGTAGTAGAGGCCGCCGCACGAACGACCGTGGAACTCGGTTCGGAAACCGCGGAGCGGTTGAAAGGCATTAATCCCGGGTACGTACAGACGAGTTCCGCGAGTCAGACGCAACCCGTGGTTCAGATGCTTTCTACTGATGACTCTTTATTGGTGACGCTGCGCGAGAATGCCAGATCGTGATTTCATGTTGAGAAGTTTTTGGTTTGAGAGTTAGATGTTGGCAAGGGTCGATCGCTTGTGGGTGTGCGGTCTGCATTTGGCAGGGTGACGACGCGGTCATCGAATTACGGTGAAGTGTTGACTGTGATGTAAGTTAAATTCGCGTGACTAAACCGTCACCAAGTTCACCGCTGTGGGACCGAGATGCGAACGAAATCATCAACGATTTTTTCGCCGGTCGGGACTTGAAACTTTTGAGCTTGGGTTGTGTCGCTGACGACCTTCGACCAAGTCTTTGCTTCGCCATTTTCTTTCCATCCGAAAGTCAGCTCCGCTCGTTGCGGCAGGTCCGTTTCGTAGACGCCATATAAATGGGCCTGCAGCAGTCCAGTGGTGTAGCCGCCAGCATAAAGATTAATACGCACAAGTATCGGGTCATCGGTTGTTGGGTTGACGTCTGTCTTTCCCGCTAGCCAACCGCTGGAAAACTCGTTGTCGGCCGCGATCTCCGATTCGGCGAACCGTTGCCAGGATAGTCCTTGGTCCGTCGATACTTCTAGCGAGAATATGGAGCCGTCGGGCGTCGGTGAGCGAAGTCCGTATTGAATCGCGGCTCGCAATTGGCGAATCGGTTTGCCGTTTTGCTGCAGACGCAGAACAAGATGTCCAGGTTTGTTGTTGGTCGTCTCATAAGCCCTTACCGATCCGGTCGATAATCCTTTGTAGACCAGATTCGGCGACCGCATTGAAAGTTGTTCGAATTGGTCGACCTGAGGCTCGGGTAGCGAAAAGTTGGGAGAAAACGCGGTGACGCCACGTGACGCCGCGCGATAAGTAACTTCGCTGCCGCCGGGATTGAGTCGCGGATAAATCGANNTCTTTCCAATCGAGCGACACCTGCCAGCCATAGGTCCCTTTGACCAGATCCGTAACATCGACTCGAACGTTGCGTTTGGCGAGCGTGCTTTTCCCTTGATCGTTGCCAGCGGGATCACCATTTTGATCCAGAGTCACCGCTGTCCACGTTTGTCCGGAATCGGTTGAGATTCGAAAGTTAACGTTACCCACCAAAGTCGCTTCGATAATTAATCCGTCGGTCGCTTTGCCGGTCATCGGATTGATGCCGTCAATCGGTTTTCCAGAAATCACATAAGGCGAAAAGTGATTAAAAATGACGGAGGCCGTTTTGCCGTCACTGCTATGCAGTTTGGGCGACTCTGGTCGCGATCGAACGTTTTGGCTCGCGGCGGTAACGCCTTCGCGGAAGGAATCATTATGCAGGGCTGGTGCGTAGACGAAATCTCCGTTGCAATACGAAGCGTTGCCGCGTGCGTTTGATTTTTCGCCGTCGTGATGGGTATCGCCGGTGTTGACGAAAGTCCATGTGCGAAATGGGCCGCCTTTGCCGTTATGCCAAAACCGTCTTTGCTGGGGGCCGCCGTATTGATCACGATCGAACCAACGGGTCCAGGTTTCGCCCGATCGGAGGCGCACGATACCGGGGTGCGCGGCGAATCCGCCGTTGTAAAGTTTGAACCACTGGCCGCCTTTGGCAATTTCTTTCCATCCGCCGCGCATCGCGTCGAAGTCGCCCGGCCAAGCGAACGGATAGTGCGGCAAGGGTGGGCGAACCGCCATGATTAACGTCGGATCGGCCATGATGTCTTCATAACCGGCGACCACGCCATCTTTTCGAAACAGCAATCCCGCCATATCGGTATCAAAGGCGTGCCAAGAGCCGTCGTAAAAAACTTCGCTGTTGGTATGCCCTGGAAACGCGCGTCGTCGGGACGGCATCCCGAGTGCTTTCCAATAAGGTTCGTTCCACGCGTGGACGGTGCCGCACAAGCCGTACCCGTAGGAGAACCGAGCACGATTGGCATCGTAAACGATCCGTTCGCCGCGTGAACTATTGGTATCGACCGTCTCACCGGGAAAGATGCATTCCTGGGGGCTCATCAAGTGATATTGGTGTGTCAGCATCCACTGATAAAGCGCGATCGCTTTATCTTGTGCGGAGGATTGGCCAGCGGTCGCGAAGCGGACACAATCCTCTACCTCTTGGAATGCGCCTTCGCCGGGATAGACCGGATGATTAGTCATCAGGGTCGGATCACCGACTTCGGCTTGAACGTATGAATCGAGGAAGCTTGGATAGAACGCGGCGGTCGCGCTGAGGGCAATGATAAGTTTCTTTAGTTTGATCATGTTGCGATTGTATGTTGGCTAAGCAGGTCTGCATAGATAAATCGGTATAAGCACGGTATCGACACCTTCCCGCGTCGCGCGGTGGTGTCGACGCTTCCAAGGGCATTGGTATCTCGACAACTTGCACTGGGTGCCCGGAGAGGGATTGATATGAGGGGGAAAACCACAGGAATGATCGACGTTCGACTTTGCCTTCGACTGCCGAAAACCCCCTGCCCCTCTCCCCCGAACACTGACTCGCTTAGGCTCGCCAGTTTTCGGGGGAGAGGGGAGCCAGAATCTTGTGTAGATACCGATGTCCACGGGGGAGTGTCCTTTCCTTAAAACCGATTTACTTTTATCTATTTGCTTAAGATGTTGCAATTGACCGTCGTTGTTTGCGAACAACCTCTAACAACGCTCGCTGGGGTTTAACGAATTTCGCGACACCTTCGGACATCAGAGTTTGATGCAAATGGTCGACGTCAACGGCCGAATCGATTTCGTCCTGAATCGTTTGGCTTGGCATTTGGTCAACCGAGCGAGAAAACGTCACGTCGCTGTCCGCGACCGCCTGGTTGGTTTCGGGTGGGTTGGTTTGAATATCGCTGCCGGCGAGTGCTTCGACATACTTCCATGCTGGCAAACTGGGGTCTTTAACGCCGGTGCTGGCAAAGATCAGCTCTTGTTCGAGTTTCAAACCCTTATCGCTCCAGAACTGGTTGTTTTCGGCCCAGATGCGTTTAGCATTCAGGATGCCGACCATGCCTTGCGCATCCGGTGACAGGTTTGGCAGGTGTTGCTGGGTATAAACATCGATGCGTGATACAAAAATACTATAAACGCTTTTGAACCGATCGGTGTTGGGTAACCGTTGGGCACCGCGCCAGACCGCGTTGCGGGCGCGACGATACTGGTCTGCGGTGAAGATTAAGGTGACGTTCAGCGTGATGCCTGCGGCGGCCAATTCTTCAAGCGCCATGATTCCCGCCTCGGTCGCCGGGACTTTGATCATGCGGTTCGTGTGACCGGCGGCCCAGCGTTTGCCCAGTTTGATGTATGCCGCGGCTCGTTCAGAATCGCTCAGCGCGGTTCCGTCGCCTGACAAACCTTTGGGGTCTTCGAGCAGCGGTTCGAGTTCAAAGCTGACCCAACCCGCATTGCCGTCGGTTGACTGATGAATCGGTTGGAACTTTGCTTGGGCAGCGCGGACCAAACGGTCGGTCACTTCCCACGCGATCGCTTCGTCGTCGTGCTGATGTTCGGCATCGCTTAGCAACGATTCGATCACGTCGTTCATTCCGCCTTGGTCGACGATTGCCGAGATGATCGCCGGATTGCTGGTGGCACCGACGGCACCCCAAGCCAGATTTTTGTCCACTTCGTCAGGGTGAACCGAATCGAGGTAGAGCTTTGTCCCACACTGGACAAGCGACTGAAGGGCTGAAGTCATGAGGTTGGCTTTCGCGAAGTTAGGAATGTCGAAGTCGAGTTAGTCGAAGGGTTGCCACTGGCGAACGCAAGTGTCGGTGGCGCCGTATTTTAACCGGTGAAGTGAGGGTGTTTAGCGAGGGGTATTGGGCTGGTTTGCTGGGTTAGGCCTGGAAGTTCACGCAAGATAGCGATGATCTTGGCCTGAAATCGTGGCAAGCGGAACAGTTTACCTACGTGTAATTCCCGTCTCGGAATCTAGGAAAGCTGATACCAGAGGCGGTCCGTTTGTATGGACCACAACACGTTTGACCGTTAGTCTAACAGTCGATGCCGTGAACAAGCGGGGCCAGGCGGAAATGATTTTCCGTGTTTTTGGCCTAAGGGATGGCTTGTAGACGGCCCAGTCGCCCATTCACGCTCAAGCTGATTTGCATGTCGCAGTCATTTTTAACTCGCCGTACCGTGTTCGGACTTCCCGGCGCGCTGGTTATCCTGCTGGTCTTCTTTTTCTTGCTGCCATCGGCATTCCGCGGCGCACGGCTAGCGATTGCTGGCAAGAAGAACGACATCAAGGATTGGTTGCCGAGCGATTTTCGTGAAACCGTTGAGCTCGATTGGTTTGCGAAATACTTCATGGGCGAAAGCTTTGTTGTCGCGACTTGGGATGGCTGTACGACAGACGACCAACGCCTTGCGCTATTCTCGGCCAAATTGAAACATGAATCGGCCCAGCGGGCGATTCCGAATACTGAGGCGTACCAGCGGGCGCGGAAGTTGGCGGAAGAATTGCGGTTGTTCATCGAGCCTGCGGAAACGACCAACTGGGGCGGTTTGAACGAGAAATGGTTTTCATCGCCCGATGGCAAAAGTTACTACATCACCCCTGATGGCCGATTTTATCGTTGGGAAGAAGGGGCAAATGCCGTCGGCGGATTGATGCGAGCGATCAAGCGCTCGACTGGCAACTTTCAGCTTAAGGGCCAATTCCTGATGGCGTTTGGCGAACCGCCAGAGCGTGGCCAAGTGAATCCCTTCTATAACGACCCGACATTGTTAGCGGCTTCGCTGTTTCAAACGGTCGAAACCGGCGCTGACTTGGTCAGCAAATTGGCGGTGGAAGGTGGCCCATTGTGGCCGATCGATTTGACCGACGCCGACCAGCGGGCAAACGTGGCACGAACGCGAGCGATTGAACGGTTGACGGGCACCTTGTTTGCCCCGGCAGTGCCACCCAATTTTACTTGGACCGCTGAAGCGATCTCCGCACACGTGTCTGAGCAAACCCGCGAGAAACTGCCAGAGGATTTCGAGGCTCGGGTCTCGGTGATCGTGGGCCAGATTTTGCAACGTTTTGGCGGTTCGGTCGAAGGCCTACAACACGCGACTTTGGATGAACAGGGCGCCGCGTGGGATGAGTTGTTTCGCGGTTTGGGCATGGAACCGCCACCGCGTCAAACCAGTGTCATTGTGACGTTAACGAAACTGGGGAAGGATCACCTGGCACGTGCCGTTGGTCGCGGCGTAGTTGGCGCACCTCGCGGGCGGTTGCTGATCCTGGCCGACCAAGCGGGGCTCGGCGCGGCCCCGCCGCCTTCGATGGCCCCGCCGCCGTTTGACATGGATGAACGGGAATTGGCTGCGGCAAGCGGCCGAACGATTCTGCGTTTGGGTGGTCCGCCGATCGACAACGTTTCGATTGACGAAGAGGGGACCGTCACGCTGATTCGATTGGTGGGTTACAGCGGCGTGATCGGACTTGTGCTGTCGTTCATCTGCTTTCGCAGTTTCAATTTGACATTGATGATTTTCATCTGCGGCTTGTCAGCAGCGATCTTAGGCCTAGCGATCGTTTATTGGACTGGCGGCCACGTTGATGCGATTTTGATGAGCATGCCATCGTTGGTGTATGTGCTTGGGCTTTCGGGTGCAATTCATATCGTCAACTATTATCGTGATGAAGTTCGCAACCATGGTGCCGAAGGTGCGGCCGGTCGGGCGATGAAGCATGCTTGGATTCCATGCACGCTGGCGTCGATCACGACCAGCTTGGGCCTTATATCGCTGTGCACTAGTAACATTGTACCGATTTATAACTTTGGTCTCTATGCGGCGTTGGCCGTCGTGGCGACGTTGCTGATTCTATTTACCTACCTGCCGTCGGCACTGGAAACGTTCACGCCAGCATTCGCGCTGCGTCAGAGCGAACTCGATCGGGCCGATGGGGCTAACGATCCGAGCGAGGTTGACGCGATCCATGCGACGAGCCACCGGATTGCTGAGGCCTGGGCAGCGGTCGGCCGGTTTGTGACGGCGCATTATGGAATCGTGACGGTCGCTTGTTTGTCAGTCTTTGCGATCGGATTGATGGGCATCCCTAAGATTCGCACTTCGGTACAGTTGCTGAAGTTGTTCGATCCGGATTCGCGGATCATTGATGATTACGCCTACTTGGAAGAGAACTTTGGCAAACTTGTGCCGATGGAATTGGTCATTCGCGTGCCAGAGGAGATGCAGTCACGACCGGCGGCGGCCGGCGCGGTATCTAGTGACTCTTATCCACTATCACTTTTAGAGCGCGCCGAAGCGGTGGCCCGATTTGATACTGCAGTGCGGCGAACATTGGGGGAATCTGGGACGGGAGTTGTCGGAAGGACGATGAGTGCGACGACGTTTCTGCCGCCGCTGCCAGAACCTTCGACTTCGTATTCGCCGACTCGACAACGGTTTGAAAGTCGGTTGTCAGCTTCAGTAGAGTCGCTGCCGGATACCGATTATTTCCGTGTTGAAGAGAAGGGCCCGTTTGCCGGCAGCGAGTTGTGGCGGATCAGCCTGCGAGTGGGCGCATTGTCGGACGTCGATTACGGCCAATTCGTGGGCGATTTGCGAAAGACGGTAACGCCCGTATTGGATGCTTACCGTGCCCGGTCGATGATTCTGGCAGCGATTGATTCTCAGCCCAAGGGGTTAAAAACCGGCGAAAATGAAGAACCGGGTACTCCAATCGATGAAGCGTCGTCAGCCTCCAGGCAACAACCGCCACGGATTCTGTTAATCGGATCGAGCGAACCCAAACGGATGGAGGTGGAAGATTTTCTGGCGATTGATGACGGCGCCGATCGTGATACCGCTATTGAAGCCGCAGTGAAACTTGGGCGTCAAAGTGATCTGATTCGTCAAGATCGTTTGTTTCTTTCAACGCTCGGAGAGTTGTTGAGTGGTGAAAGGATCAAGCGTCCCTTGTGGGTCGATTTTGACTCGGGTCAATCGAAGATCAAGCCGGGTACACCGCAGTGGGATAAGTTAATCGAGGCGATGGACGTGGTGGTCTTGGTCGATGCACAAGAATCGGTTGATACAGAACAACTTGTTGCCAAGGCCAAGCGATTTGTCGATGTGCGTCTTGGCACATTGCCAGTGGCCGAAGCGGCGTTGGTCGATTCGATTCCATCGGAAACCAATGCGGCTCCGCTTCAAGCGATTTACACTGGTATTGTTCCGGTGGTTTACAAGGCCCAGCGGACGCTTCTCACGAGCCTTATCGAATCGATTTTCTTAGCGTTCTTTTTGATCGCATTTGTAATGATTGCGCTGCTGATACCGGGGCGTCTGCCAGGTGCATTGCTAAGGCCAAAATTGCTCGGTTGTGGAGTGATGGCAGGCTTGATTGCGATGGTTCCGAACCTGTTTCCGGTCGTCGTGATCTTTGGCATGATGGGTCATGGAAACGTGTTGGTCGACATTGGGACGATGATGACGGCGTCGGTCGCGATGGGAGTGGCGGTCGACGACACGATCCACTTTTTGACTTTTTTTCGCGAGTATATCAATCGTGGAATGACACGGGTCGAAGCCGTGATCGAAACCTATCGGCGAGTCGGCCCGGCAATGACCCAGACAACCATCGTCGGTGGTCTGGGGTTATTCGTCTTTGCGCTTAGCACGTTTACACCTACCCAACGATTCGGGACGCTGATGTTGGTCCTGTTGGCTGCCGCACTGGTTGGCGACTTGATCCTCCTGCCGGCGCTGTTAGCAGGGCCGCTGGGTCGCTGGTTCCGACCGCGTCCGCCCGTCGCTGGTGCCCAGCCTGATATTGGGCCGCCCCGGTTTGATGCTGCCGGTTCAAACGAAAGTTCGACCGTTGATTTGGCCAAGATGGATCCGATTAGCGGCGAATTGAAAAGTAATCAGGTGGAACCGAGCAAGGTCTCCGCCAAGAATCGCGCTGTTGAGGTCGAAAGCGACACCGTGTCGAAAGGTCCGCCTACGTCGGTGCGCGTTGAAGCCGGAATCACAGGAACGCCTGAACCAATGGGCAACCGCAAGCGTGAGAAGCGGATCTCCACGGAGCATTAAATGTGGCGGCGACCTCGCGTGCTTAGGCGCAACGGGCCAGCCGCAAGATAAGTTCGCCTGGCACGCTCGAAATCCGCCAGCATCAATGTCCCAGCGGCCTAAATGTCCCAGCGGCTTACCGGTACATTCAATCTCGTCACTGAAGATTGAATTACCTGGCTGAGGGAAATTAGCGTAACAATCAGTTCGATGCCTGTTGCTCGTGCGACTCTTGCCAATTGATTGCCAACCGCTGGATTGCGGCGTGCACTCGACTCTTTACTGTTCCGACTGGGATGCCAAGGATATCCGCTGCTTCGCGATATTTCAGTCCTTGGAAATAAACCAACTGTACAACTCGTTGTAGTGAATCACCGAGTCCTGAAACAGCGTCATTTACCCAACGACCGTCTTCCCGGTTGCCCGCCACATCAGCAGGGTCGGAAACATCGGCGACCAGTTTGTCCGCCCAGGAACCAGGACGATTATCGCCGTCGGTTGAGGCGGAGGTGTCAAGGCTGACCATCTTTCGGCGTTTTGATCTTCGCTGGGCATCAATCGCTTGGTTGGTAGCGATCGCATACAACCACGGTCGAAACCGCCTGGTTGAGTCGAATTGGTCGCATTTCAAGTGAACCTGAAGGAAGGTCCCTTGGAACGCGTCCTCGGCCAACTCAGGATTGCCGATGTACCTGCGAAGATAACTGAAGATCTCGCGTTCGTACCGACGCATCAAGATTTCGAAAACCTTTCGGTCGCCCGTCTGTGCATACTGTGACAACAGCAACTCATCGGTGTCTTCGATCGTATAGGTTGGTGTCGTTGCTGTTTTAACCATCGGTCGGTCCCTTGGTGTGAGAGCTGTTTAAACAGGTACCAATCGCCGCAATTTTTTTCGAATTCCCTCGCAACGCACTCTTACGTAAAAACGCACTGCTCGGTCAGGACGTATTATCGCACCTCGACCAGATGCGTCAAATCGTTTTCGAACATAATTTGAAACAAAATTTTTGACATGGGACGAATCGCGTCCTGAAAATGGATTTTATGGGCGTATTTATTTCCTTTGGGTGGCATGTACGCGTGTTGACCCTTTGGGCTGTAGGGGGCAATTGGCACACGTTCGCTAAGGACAGATATTGTCCTGGCGGTTAACCTGGGTGGCCCCAGATCGCGGTAATTGCGGAGTTTTGCGGCGAATTCGACCCATTCAATCCGCTGTCGGGGCGCGGCGAAAGACAGCGACAACGTCTTCGACGGGTACCACGAAAAGTTGATTATCGTGTTCGAGGTCGACGGGGATCGCGTTTTTGGGGTGAAAAAGGATTTTGTCGTACTGGCGCAGCGGTACGTCTTCGTCGTGTTCCACTGCGGCGCTAATGGTCACGATGCGTCCGGTGATCGTCGGAATCTCCGAAGCATCGGGTAAAGCGATGCCGCCTTTGGTTTCACGCTTCGGTTCGTCTTTTCGAACCAGGACACGCAGACCGATCGGTTCAACAATTTCCAGGGGCGCGGCCGGTTTGTTCTTGCTCATAAGATCACGGTGTTTGCTTTATTTTTGCTCACGCCAAAACCTAACGCCGCGAAGTCGCTAGGCCAAGTCCACTCGGCCACGGGAATTGTTTGTCGCGACATTTACACGGCCAGTCCGTGGGTTCATCTACCGCTGGGGGGGCGTGTCTAAATAATTGATCGGTGATGCGAAGTCGTAAACGGCGATCTCGCGATTGAGGATCACGATTGCCCAAATGGCGATCGGAAGTTGGGCTACGACACAAGGCCCGCAGGGATAAAGCCCCGCAAACGCTCCGAGCCTAGCCCACCAGAGTTGCCGCCGTCGAATCATCTGGATGCCGCCGACGAATGACAGCAACTGGGCGACGAGGCTGGTCAACGAAAAAACCAAGGTGACAACAAATTCTTCGAGGTCCATCGGGGCTTTCTGGCTCCAAACGCCGACGATTACAGCGAGCAGTGACAACCCGAGAGTGAGTGCCCCCAAGGCACTTAGCAGCGTCAAAAAAGCACCGGGTAAAGCGTAGTTTGTGGCCGTTTGCATCCCAGGCATGCTGCCCGGCAAAGTCGGAGTCGGCGCATAGGGTCCTGTCCCCAGCGGTGTGGCGACGTAGGGATCGAAACCTGGGGAATGTTCGGGGAATGGATTGAACGTGCTTTCTGAGGATTTCGGCCATCGATCCGGACTGGTCTCCGGTGAATATCCCAAATCTTTCGCCCCTGGGGCAGCTGCTTCGTTGATCGCCGGAACGCGCATGCGTCGTTGGCAGGTCGGACAAATTATCGGCTTACCCGCCATGGAAGGATCGGTCGCCAGTGTGCGATCGCAAGCAGGGCAGCGAATCAGCGAGCCGCTGTTAAGATAGGCGCCTCCAGGCAAGGCCGGAGCGGGTGAGGCCGACCTTTCGGCTGTCCCGCCATCGGATTCCAGAAAATCAGGAACACGAAACTCTGCCGCGCAATTCGGGCATACCGCTCGTTTGCCGCTGGCCGAATCGGCCAACGCCAGCAATGCTTGGCAGCTAGGACAACAGACTTCCAAAACGCACTTCCAATCGAGATCAAGTTTTCCGTCGACACTCTAGGTGCCAAATCTAGCCGAATCCGGGCGCGCGACCAGGGCAAAGTATGTTGCCGATACCAACAATACTCAAAGCCGGCTAGGTTTGATTGACTTCCAACGGTCGCTCCGCCAGATGGAGAGTCGCGGTGAAACGAGTAAACTAGGTTGAGCGATTCGCCAACGAAGATGGCTTAGACGCTTGCTGGCGTTGAGCCGGAAAAACGTTTTGCCTGCACCAGCATCGCCAGCTACTTTACAGCATCAAAAATCGTTTGGATCGGCCCGCGAAGTCTCATGAAACGGACGGGATCGTTTTTGGCACGGATAATTTCTGGCCTTCGGATCTGCCATTTGCGGCAATATCGGTTTGGGATGCGGCTCGTTATGGCCTAAACTGGCGTGATCGTTGAACCCAGGTGGTGTTGGGGGCGAATTAGCTGGTAGTTCTTCTTTAACTTTCAATTGCGATGGAGTAACGCTGCTTATCATGGGCATCCAAACCGTTTCGCGCGCTAGCGTCGGGTTCAAGGATCGGGCGACGATTGCCTGCCTCGGGTTGCTGGTGTTCTGTATCGGTGCCCGCGCCGATGCACAGGCGCCGGTGGTCGATCCGTATTCTGCCGCCCGCGACGAAATGGTGGCAACGCGGATTGAAGTCGCTGGGGTTAAGAATCCCCGTGTGCTGCGAGTGATGCGTGAAACGCCGCGGCACGAGTTCGTGCCACGTTCTCAGACGACAAGAGCTTATCTGGACATGGCATTACCGATCGGCGGGGCCCAGACGATCAGCAGTCCATTTATTGTCGCTTGGATGACCGAAACGATCGATCCGCAACCGACCGACCGGGTTTTGGAAATCGGAACGGGAAGCGGTTACCAGGCGGCGGTGCTGAGCCCGCTGGTCGATGCGGTGTATACGATCGAAATCGTTCCCGAGCTCGGGAAAACGGCAAAGTCGACACTCCAGCGACTGGGGTACGCCAACGTTCATGTCCAAATTGGCGACGGTTTTCTCGGTTGGCCTGAAGCGGCACCGTTTGACAAAATTATCGTGACCTGCAGCCCCGAGGATGTTCCCGCCCCGCTGATCGAACAGTTGCGTGAAGGGGGGAAAATCTTGATACCTGTCGGCGAGCGATTTCAGCAAACGCTCTACTTGATGACTAAGGTTGACGGAAAGCTGGTTGGCCAACCGCTGCAACCGACCTTATTTGTTCCAATGACTGGTAAGGCCGAAGCGACACGCCGTGTCCAGCCTGAACCAGGCAATCCGAGTATTATCAATGGCGGTTTCGAGGGTGCGCAGGGCGAACTGAGGAGTGATGTTGCGCCGGTGGCGGGCACCATACCCGGATGGTATTACGAACGCCAAGTCACCGTGGTGCAAGGCAATGCTTTTGAAGGTGATCGATTCGTTAGGTTCACCAATACAACCCCCGATCTGGCATCACACCTCTTGCAAGGATTGCCTCTTGATGGGCGTGCTGTTACTTCGCTGCGGATCAGCGGCGCGGTTCGAACCAACGACGTCCAAGGGGCTGGCCAAACGGACGCATTGCCAGCGATTGCAATCAATCTTTACGATGAACAGCGACGTGATTTGGGCGTGTTTGTTATCGGCCCCTTCAAAGGGACTCGCGATTGGCGACATTACAGTCGACTGGTACGGGTGCCGCCGCAATCGCGCGAAGCGATCATCCGAATCGGATTATTCGGTGCCGTCGGAACGGCTGACTTTGACGCCATCAAAGTCGAAGCGATACGGTAATGTCGAAGCGATACGGTAAATGATAGGGTCGCCGTCGTTTGTCGCTCGCTGCTCGATCGTTATCGTGAACCGCGAGCGACCAACTAGGTAATCTTACCGGACGAGTCGTTTGACCCTGACTTTCGCAATGTTGATATCGCAACGCTTACCCAAACACAAATGCAGACTGCGGCTAATGCGGCCGCGACGGGCCGATTGACCAGCGCCAGCGGTGAACCGCCACTGCCGGCCAGGGTTTGCACAAAACGTTCTTCCAGCGGGCCGCCGAGTATCATCCCCAAGACCATCGCGCCTATCGAAATCTTATAACGTTCACAGATCAACCCGATCACGCCAAAGGTTCCCATCAGTGCGACGTCAAACAAGCTGCCGCTGGCGGCGAAGGAACCGACGATGCAGAGCAACAGAATGATCGGCAGCAAAACGTTACGAGGGATCCGTATCACCCATCCGCCGGCGCGAATTGCCAGCAAGCCGATCGGCAACATAACCAAATTGGCTAATATGAAAACCAAATAAAGACTGAAAACCAAAACCCCTTGGGTTTCAAAAATCTCGGGGCCGGGCTTCAAATTCTTCATGTATAAAACGCCGATGGCAATCGCAGTAACCGAGTCGCCGGGAATGCCAAATACCAGCGCAGGGATCCATGCCCCGGCTAGCGATGCCGAATTCGCCGCGCACGCGTCGGCGATGCACTCCGTCGAGCCATTGCCATAAGTTTCGGGTTGTTTGCTGCGACGTTTCGAAACCGCGCCCGAAACCCAAGACGCGATGTCCGCACCGGCGCCAGGCAGGATGCCGACCAAGGCCCCAATCGTGCTCGACCGGATCCATGCAGTGATTCGGCTGAAAAACAGATGAATGGCCGGCGGTAGAATCGAGCCCGACGCTTCGGCCGGATGGCGATCGCCCGAGTTCAATCGGCCCGCTGCGCCGCGCAAGACTTCCGACAGCCCGAACAGGCCGATCATCGCCGGGATAAAGTTGATGCCTTGAAACAACTCCGGTTGCCCAAACGTGAATCTCGCTTGGCTGT
This sequence comes from Planctomycetaceae bacterium UBA6163, assembly GCA_002428205.1. Classification (GTDB taxonomy): domain Bacteria; phylum Planctomycetota; class Planctomycetia; order Pirellulales; family Pirellulaceae; genus UBA6163. Next base: position 5,365 of record DIUH01000300.1, on the reverse strand, counting down.
GGACCGCACTTAAACCGACGGTCGAAAACATCATTCCAATCAACAACCCCAGCAACGATTTTGGGATCGATGATCCGCCGACGATCACGGCACACGAAAGGCCCATCAAGTAAAGCCAAAAGTACTCCGACACGCTGAACCAACCCGCCATCTTTGCCAGTTGATTCCCCAGCAGCATCAAAACCAGTGCACCGAACAACCCGCCGGTCACGCTGAACCACAGCATCACGCCGAGCGTCTTGCCCGCTTCCCCACGTCGACTGAGCGCATAAGCGTCATCGGCGTAAGCCGCCGACGCCGGTGTACCCGGCATGCGAACAAGTGTCGTCGGAATATCACCGGCAAAGATCGCNNCGGAACAAACAACGCGACGCCCATGGTCGCCGACAGTCCGGGCATCGCGCCGATGAAGATGCCAAATACTGCTGTCCCGACCACGATGGCCCAAACCGTTGGGTCCAAAAGCGTTTGCTGGGCGGCCTGTAAAATCGTTTCCGTCATCGGTTTACCACTCCAATAGGCCTCGTGGGAGCGGCACACGCAACAAAATGGCAAAGACTTGATAGGTGACCACCGACGTGGCGATGGCAACTAAAAATGCCGTTACGCGAGGAACTTTGAATAACAGCAATAATCCGACCAACATGAATAATGCCGATAGGATAAAGCCGAGCGGTTCTGAAGCAAACCAATAGAATGCCAGAGCGAACATAACCCCCAAGGAACGACCTAGCGACAAAGATTCTTTGCTTTCGGAATCCTGATGTCGATCGCGGTGATTTGATAATTCATCTCGTACCACAATCCCAAAAACGATTGCGATTCCCACAGCGATCATGATGGGAAACATCATCGGCCCGAACTGTTCCCCACTGACCGACTGAAACGCGGGCTTGTTGAGAATGGTGCCAAACAGTTCGTCTTGTCGTTCCAGCGTCACAGCGAACTGGTCGGCGTTTTCCAATGACATGTCGAACCCAGAAGATGCCATAAAATCTTTAAAGGATCCGCCGCGCGTAATCTTATCAATCGCTTTGCCAAGCAATTCAAGGCGATCGTTGGGCGTATCCGGCGGCGCGGCCAAGCCTCGCCATCCGGCAATTGACCATGGGTGACCTTGCTCGGTAAAGGTCGGCACTTGTTCAAAACCGTTGATACGATTTTCGGCCATAACGCCCAAACATCTCACTTGACCGCCGGCAACCACCGCGTCGGCTTCGGGCAGCGAACAGCAGATAAAGTCGACTCCGCCGGCGAGTAATTCTTGAATCGACGGGCCTGCGCCATTGATCGAGATCCAAGTCGCGTCGTCGGCGGCCAGCGATTGTGAATCGAGCCAACCGGCTACCGCGATATGCCATATGCCACCATAAGCCGTTCCGCTTGCTTTCAGTTTCTTTGGCGATTGCGCGATCGCCGCGCGTAGGTCATCCAGCGACTGGTAGGGTGAATCGCCGCGCACGAACAAGGCTGCGGCGTCGCGGTTGAGCAAGTGCAGCGGCGCGAAATCACGGTGGGTTAAATTGGTCAGCCCACGCCAGTGCAACATGCTCAGCTCGACCGTGATCATCGACAGCGTGTATCCGTCGCCGCGGGCTTGTGCACCACGCGTATGCCCGGTGACTCCGCCGCCACCGGTCGCATTGATCACGTTGACCGGTACGGCGAGTTCGGCTTCCAATTCTGCCGCCATTTGCCGGGCGACACGATCGGTGCCACCTCCAGCGGACCACGGACAGATAATGGTGATCGGCCGACTGGGGAAATCGGTTGAGCGCGTGCAACCGATAGCCTGTGTCATTAAGCAAGCGAGCGCGAAGAACCAGACACTGCCAAACGCCGGATAATTCCTTCGCTGGGATCGATCGGTTAGGCGGGAGAGATGAAAAGCGGATGCGTCCATGCGCTCGATCGTCTCACACTCGAGCGTCTACGCCAACCACAGGAGTTTCTACCGACAAAAAAATCAATTTGTCGCTAAGGTGCAGTTAAAGCCGAACCGTCGGCAGCACTGTACAGCCGCTTTAAACGGCAACCATTCCAACATCGGTTCAAACACCGTCTTTACCAATGTGCAATCGCCGACCGATGGCATCCAGATTCGCTTGCGACTGATATACGTCGGGGTTTGGACGCGCGAAAATCCGGCGGCGACCAGCAATTGATTGACTTCTCGCAGCGTGTATTCCTTTAAATGAAAACCAATCGCTTCGGTCCGTGGCGGCTTGAACACACAGGTAACGTCGCTAGGTCGCATGTGCCAATTAGGGGTGATTGTCAGAAGTTTGCCACCGGGAGCGAGCAACGACCTGATTCGCACTAGGTAGTCTGAAATCTCGTCAACAGGAATGTGTTCAAACACATCATTCCAATAAACCAGGCTATAACGCCCCTGGTGCCTTTCCAGGTCGACGTTTCTGAAATCTCCTAACAAAAGTCCGTCGTGACAATTCGCCGGAAGTATCTGACGTGCCGATTGAAGTAATTGTGGTGCAACCTCCAAGCCGGCCACCCGATATCCAGCTTCGCTGGCCGCACGCAACAATAGGCCCGACCCGAATCCGACTTCGAAGATCCCATCGCCGACAGATTTCTTTCGCTGTCGGGATAAAATTTCTAAAACCAAACGAGTGTAGCGGGCGTCCATCCCCATCGACAACATGCCCGAATTGCCGCTCCGCAAACTGATTTCATCCAGTATGTTGCAAACGGTTTGATAGGCGTGACGAATCGTCTCGACCCGTTGCTGTGAGTTTTTTGGCGACTCGCTAATGGCGGCAGCAAATGCCAATTCTTGATCGAAATGCAATCTCTCGAGCTGGTCGTCGCTGTAGTTTGACAGGCTGATCTTTTGTCCATCGATCAGGACGACGGTCGAGGGCTCACTTGCCGAGTCACTCAAAGCAAAAGGGGTCGGCGTGTCGGTGAAGGATTGCACCGCCGATGCGGTAAACACGTCGACCATTCTGCTGCTTTGTTCGAAGGAGAGGATCTCTAGCCGTGGGACCATAACGGCTAAATTGGGGGATTCTCGTGTGATGAAACCGTAGCTTGCCAAAGGAACCGTTCAGCCGGCAATTTGGCGTGTGCCAGGAAATAGTTGGTCAGATTTCGGTGATATTGGTTACAGAAGTTATCGTCGGAATAACCGGGCCGACCAGAGGCACTGGTTTGCTTCGATGCGACAGCTGCGAGCCGCTTAAATTCGATTACAATGCTGCTCCTATACGCCAGGCAAGCGATCGCTTGTCAACAAAGTAACTTCAAAAACCGATTCGCTTCTTTCGTTTTCTCCCACCCGTACATCATTGCTTTTCATGTTAAACCGTATTTCTGACTCGGTTTCTTGCCTTGCCCTGCTGGTCGTCACCACGCTTTCCGGCCCGATCGCTTTCGCTCAAGTCTTTTCGACTATCGAGCAAGCCGCGTCGGATCCCGACTTCCTAATCCAAGGCGAGTACGCAGGAACCGCCAAGGCGATGCAGGTGGTCGCGCGTGGCGATGGCGATTTCGAGATCGTCGTTTATGAAGGCGGGTTGCCGGGTGCGGGTTGGGACAAGCAACCGCCGCGTCGAGTCGATGGCGATGCGGATGTGGTTGAGCAATTGGCCGAGTCGATGGGGCTGGAAAGAATCGAGCGCAAGAGCCCGACGCTCGGCGCGACGCCGCCACCAGGTGCGGTCGTATTGTTTGACGGCAGCGAAGCGTCGCTTCGTACCCATTGGGAAGATGGTGCCAAGCGAACCGACGACGGACTGCTGATGCAAGGCGTAACGACCCGGGAATCGTTCGGCGATTATCGATTGCACTTAGAATTCCAAACGCCTTATATGCCCAAGGCATCCGGCCAAGGCCGTGGCAACAGTGGCGTTTACCATCAAGGTCGTTATGAGACTCAGGTGCTCGATTCGTTCGGCTTGCAGGGTAAGAATAATGAAACCGGTGGCATCTATTCGGTCAGCGACCCGTCGATGAATCTCTGTTTGCCACCGCTGGCTTGGCAGACTTATGACGTTGAGTTCACTGCGGCGAAGTTTGATCCCAATGGCCAGAAGGTTTCTCCCGCTCGATTAACCGTTCGGCTTAATGGCGTTGTTGTGCAAAGCAACGTTGCGGTGCCGCGACCAACCACCGCCGCGATTCGTCCTGAAACGCCGGAACCCGGGCCGCTGCATTTGCAGGATCATGGCAACCCGGTTCGCTTTCGCAACATTTGGCTGGTCCCACGCGACATCCAACGGGAATCGCGACGACCGGTTGTTCCCGGCTTTGAACGATTCTTCGCAGGAACCGGCGACACATCGCCAGCGGCGGGCCGCGTCTTAGCCGATTCGCTCGGTTGTGCCGCGTGTCATTATGATTCACGCGGTGACAAAAACGTTATCAGTTTTGTCGGTCCCGATTTGTCCGACGTCGCTGGACGTGTGCGGCACGAACACCTGGTCGACTTAATCGCTTCGCCGCATCAAACAAAACCGGGCACCGTCATGCCTGACCTGTGGGCTGGCAAGTCCGATGACCAGCGACGGCAATCGGCAAACGCGATCGCACAATTTTTAGTTTCCGATCGCCCATCGCCGCTGGAATCGGTTGGTGATCAATCGGCGGCCGACCGCGGACAAAATCTTTATCACCAAATCGGCTGCGTCGCCTGTCACTCGCCGTTTCGTCGTCCTG
>DIUH01000300.1:0-619 GCA_002428205.1 Planctomycetaceae bacterium UBA6163 | reverse complement strand
AATGCCGAAACTTGCCGCCGACGCCGCCGAAGCACGTGATCTGGCAACCTATCTATTAAAAGATTTGGTCGTTGCAAAGTCGAAAGAGACGCTCCGCCGACGCGTCTATCAAGGTACTTGGGATCGTCTGCCCGACTTCGAATCGTTGACCGCCGTGGATGAGTCGCGGGTGAACGATATCGAAATCAATTCGATCAAATTTAAAGATAACTTTGGTGTTGTCTTTGATGGATTTCTCGAAATCCCCGCCGCTGGCCAATACCGGTTTCGTCTGGCCAGCGATGACGGTGCCCGAATCATCATCGATGGCAAAACGGTCGTTGATCATGACGGGGTCCATCCTGCGACCGAGAAAGCGGGCAATGTCCGTTTGGACAAAGGCGTCGTGCCGGTTCGCATTGAATACTTCGAAGCCGGCGGCGAAGAGGAATTACGAGCCAGCGTTGACACGCCCTTTTCGGGGACGGTGCCGCTAGCGACGCTGGTCAGCACCGAAGCGACCGGACGCCAACCGATTTCGCTGGTTGAAAGCCGATTCAAACCCGAACCATCGCTCGTTGACGTGGGACGCCAACTGTTCGTTTCGGTCGGATGTGCGCAGTGCCATCAAACCGCCGGT
>DIUH01000226.1 GCA_002428205.1 Planctomycetaceae bacterium UBA6163 | reverse complement strand
ATCGGCTGCCGCGTCGATCACTCGCTGCATGATCCATAATGCCGCATAACAAACTTCACCCGCCGGAAAGGCGAGTCGATCCGATACCGTTCCGCACACCACCGCTACCAAACCGCTTAGTAGTGCGACGGTCATCGGCACGCCGAGCACAACATTGGCAAAGACCGCAACGGGTGTGACCAAGTTAAAGTGCATCCAGACCAGTGGCGTCGTAGTCAGCGTCACACAGAGGCTGAACCATAGGGCGTTGTTCAGTTTTCCGATCACCCATCGCAATCGCATCCGCAGCGGCGACGCGGCCGTTTCGGCCAGTCGGTCGAGTTTCGATTCGGCTCGTAATTCATCGTCGATTTCGCGATATCGATGGCCGCAACTGACCAGCGTCGCGACGGCGACGAATGACAATTGTACACCGACTCTGCCTAAATCGGTCGGATTGATCAGCATCAAAACCACGGCCGCAGCGGCCAACGAATTCAGTGGTAAAGATTGACGATCAAAAGCTGCGGCGGTCATCACAACCGCGACCAGCATCGCGGCACGCAACACGGGCGGACGGCCGCCGGTAACAGCGACAAACAACAAACAAAAACCTCCCACAAACAAGATCTGTGCGATACCGCGCAGCCCCAACGACGCGGCGACCACACGCAACATCATCGCCACGATTCCCATATGCAAACCGCTGACCGACAACAGGTGGATCGTTCCGGTTTCCAGCAGTTGATCTTGCAGTTCTGGGGCCAACGATCCGCGTCTGCCGACGACCAGCGCCGCCGCAAGCGCTCCGGTATCCTCGCCTAAACAATTCATTAACGTCTTTTCGCCATTTAGCGAGATGCGGTTGGCCAATCGATTCAATCCCCATGAGGCACGGTGAATCGTTTCCACTTGTCTGGCATCGCGCACAAACAGACGGCCATGTTGACGAAGGTTGCGAGCGACCAATCGCATGTCAGTTTCGCCGGGATTCGTCGGTTGCATAAAAGCGGCGATTTTTCCTGACAACCTTACCGTATCGCCGGTGCCAACCTGTTCGACGTCGGTGTCGACACTGACCCACAACCGGCCGCGGCAGTTTTGAAATGCCTCGCCCTGTCGAATCGACGAGACATCAACGTTGAACCGAGTCATCCAGGGCGATTCGCCTTGCTTGAGATCTTCCTCACGCTTGCCCACACGCTGAACCAGGCCCGATACTTTGCCAACCACAATCGCCGGTTGCAAATCATCGGTGACGAACTCTCGAACCGTTGCCGTTTGATAATTCGATTCGTCCCACCGCGATCGCACCGCCGCGGTGATCGAGACAATCGCCATCAGAATCGCCCACCGCCGCCAGCGCACCGTTTCTGAAAAACGCCATAAACCGATTAAGACGACCAGACCGAGTACGGCTAGGGTGATCGATTGGGCCTGCTCTGCCATGATCCCAAGCGCGCCGGCCGCGGCAATCGTTATCATCGGTTGGCGACGCAAATTAAACGGGCGTTGCCGCGACCAGAAACACCTCGCTTCGTTTTCAATTGAGCTCAATCTGATACGCCCTTCCGCCACGATTGCGATTCGATCGAAACCACGAAGCGGTGTTCAAATCTGTCCACTTACAAGGCCAAACCTCACGTGAACACTACCGACAAGAACAACCGCCTCGACCTCAAGAATACCGCCCACCTGGGTGCAGTGCGACTGTCCTGTAGGTGCGGTATAACGAGTTTTATCATTTGCTTGGTCGCGATTGCACAATTCAACTTCACACACCCTGAATCGATCGCCATGGCACAATCGCTAAGCCCGTCCATCGCTTATCCCCAAACGACTCGCGGTAACGTTGTCGATGACTATCACGGCACGACAGTTGCCGATCCGTATCGCTGGTTGGAAGAGAACGAAAGCGAAGCGACCGCACAGTGGGTTGCATCGCAGAACGAAGCGACGCGGCAATTCCTGGATGCGGTTCCCGAACGCGAACGATTCGTCAAGCGGTTAACCGAATTGTGGAACTTCGAGCGTTTCAGCACGCCGGTGCGGCGCGGCAAATACTACTTCTTCAGCCACAACAACGGTCTGCAAAACCAAAACATTCTTTATAAGTCAACTTCCCTGGAATCTCCCCGGGAAGTATTGCTGGACCCGAACACGCTTTCCACCGATGGCACCGTTGCGCTGTCGTCATGGGAACCGACTGATGATGGCCGTTTGATTGCTTATTCGCTAGCCGATGGCGGCAGCGATTGGCGGACAATCAAGGTGCGAGATGTCGCTTCAGGCGAAGATGCCACAGACGAAATCCGCTGGGTCAAGTTCAGCCCCATTGCCTGGATGCCAAACGCCAGCGGTTTCTTTTATTGTCGGTATGACGAACCGGCCGCTGGTGAAGAACTGTCGGGCGTCAACTACTTTCAAAAACTTTACTTCCACCAACTCGGACAACCGCAATCCGCTGACACGCTGGTTTACAAACGTGACGATGAAAAGGAATGGGGGTTTTCACCCACGGTGACTGACGACGGTCGCTATTTGGTGATCTCCAATTGGCGCAGCACCGAAAGCGTGTCGCAGATTTTTATCAAAGATTTGAAGGATCCTGACGCCCGGGTCCAACCGCTGATCACCGGGTTTGATGCCGATTATGTATTTGTCGGCATCGAAGGCGACGAGATGTTTTTGGTGACCGATGCCGATGCGCCGCGTCGTCGTGTGATCGCGGTAAAGACTTCTGACGGTGCCCAACGACGTGAAGTGATCGCACAAGGTGACGATGTGATCGAATCGGCCAGTCTGTTGGGCGACCGCTTCATCATCACGTATTTGAAGGACGCGCGCAGCGCCGTCAGTATCTTTTCATTGGCCGGTGACCCGATTCGCCAACTCGAGTTACCGGGACTGGGGACGGCTAGCGGATTCGAGGGATTGCGTGAAGCGACGGAGACTTTTTTCTCGTTTACCAACTACGTCACACCGACGTCGATTTATCGAGTCGACTTAAAGACAGACGAAGTCGCGTTGTGGCGTCAGCCGAAAATCGCGATCGATGTCGATGCTTACGTCACCGAACAGATTTTTTATCCAAGCAAAGACGGGACAAAGGTTCCGATGGTGATCACTCGCAAGCGTGACACGGTGCTTGAAGGCAACAATCGTGCGCTGTTGTACGGCTATGGCGGGTTTGACATTTCATTAACGCCGGCCTTTTCGCCAGCGGTTGCCGGGTGGTTGGACGCCGGTGGGATTTATGCGGTTGCGAACTTACGTGGCGGTGGCGAATACGGGCGACAGTGGCACGAAGCTGGCATGGTTTTCAAAAAGCAAAACGTATTCGATGACTTCATAGCTGCCGCAGAAACCCTGATCAAGCTCGGTTACACAGCGCCCAAGCGGTTGGCGATTCGCGGTGGCAGCAACGGCGGATTGTTGGTCGGTGCCGCGATGACCCAGCGGCCTGACCTGTTCGGCGCGTGCCTGCCCGCAGTCGGTGTGATGGATATGTTGCGGTTCCACAAGTTTACGATCGGATGGGCCTGGGTCGGCGAGTTTGGCAGCAGCGACGATCCGAAACAGTTTCAAAACCTGATGACTTACTCGCCGCTGCATCGGCTCGCCCCTGGGACTTGCTATCCGGCGACACTGATTACGACCGCGGATCGCGATGACCGCGTCGTGCCGGCTCACAGTTTCAAGTTTGCCGCCGCGCTGCAACATGCTCAATCGTGTCATCATCCGGTGCTGATTCGCATCGAAACACGTGCCGGACATGGTGCCGGAACACCGGTCAGCAAATCGATCGACGAGTATGCCGACTTGTGGTCTTTCCTGGTGGCGAACTTACCGCTGGACTGATTCACCAGCGACAGATTCTTCACCAGCGACAGATTCCGCGCGGCACAGACACATCGCACACTCGATCGAATGACACGCGATTGGTACAACGATTCTAAGTGTCGCAGAACAAGATACGAATAATTCTTCGACAGGGCGACTTTTTTCAGTGATCGATTTCGCACGTTTGTCCTAACCATCCTACGGTCCGTTCAACATGTTCATGCAACAACCGGGCGAGTCGCCTTACGACCTTCGATTCAACTTCGCAGGTTTTTACACACGCATCTCATGGACGTTTTGGCTGATGGCCGTTGTGCTGGGTTATGAACTCGCCCGAGGCGTTGACGATCGGTTCGTTGGAAACAGTCCGGGCGTGTTGCCGCTGCTGGCGATTTGGGCGCTGTGCATCATGGTTTCGATCCTGATTCACGAACTCGGACACACGGTTGCGTTTCGCATATTCGGTATCGATTCATCGATTTTGCTGTACCATTTTGGCGGTTTAGCGATTCCGACTGGTGGTACATTCGGTGGACGATCGATCGGTCGATTGACCAGCAAAGAAGACCTAATCATTTCTGCCGCAGGCCCCGTATTTCAAATCGGTTCGGCAATTTTGCTGGTGTTTTTGGTTGCCGCGTTTGGTTATCGCGTGGACGCGCTGGCGTGGTTGCCGGGGCCGCTTGCGGAATGGGGCGCGGGGTTAGACGGCAAGCGAATCGACAGCGCCGTGACATTTGCGCTAGTTAATTTTTATGTGCTGCCGAGCATTTTTTGGGGCTTGTTGAACTTGTTGCCGGTGTTGCCCCTTGATGGCGGGCGGATCGCACAATCGTTGATCATGATGAATCGCGGTGATCTTAATCACGCGCGTTACCTCAGCGTGATCGTGGCGATTTTCATCGCCATTTACGCGTTTCAGTCCCGTCAAACGTTCCTGGGTATCTTCTTTATCTGGATGGCAATCGACAACTATCAAGCGATCAACCCAGGCAGTAACTGGCGTTGATTTCACGCCACATTAGGCGCAAGTGCCAGCGCGTCGCGACGAGCGAAATTTCGGCGCAAGAATAATTGGTTTTGCGACCAATTTTTTTGTGGAAATCATGTTGCGTATTTATTGCTATCGCGTACAGTTACCGACAGTTTACGGATCGAAAGAATCGTCTTTTGATCACGCGGATGTGATCAACGATTCCGGTAGGTTCATTTCCCAGATCGGCGGTTCGTGGCCGGTGGTTCTCAGTCGCAAGATTGCGAAGCACTTGAATCCGCCATCCATTCCTTTTCGCGGAGGAACAACGTGGCCAAGAAAGCAGCAGTAAAGAAAGCCGCAACCAAAAAAGCGGCCGCCCCCAAGAAGGCAGCAGTTAAGAAGGCAGCGGTAAAGAAGGCCGCCCCAAAGAAGAAGGCAGCAACCAAGAAAGCTGCCGTAAAGAAGGCCGCTCCTAAGGCCGCTCCTAAGGCAGCCGTCAAGAAGGCCGCAACCAAGAAAGCAGCCGTGAAAAAGGCTGCTCCAAAGAAGAAGGCCGCGACGAAGAAAAAGTCGTCGTAATCCAAGTACGAAGCATCGCCAAACGCTTGGCGGTTCAACGAAATGCAGAAAGCCACTCCGATTCGCTTCGGTGTGGCTTTCTTTTTTTCCAGTTCGAACGCCGCCAAATTCACCTACAGCGTCGGTAACTGGGGCCGCGAAGGCTTGGATTCGCTCTTGCTGGCCAAACCACGCACCAACGCCCGCGCAACACCGTCAAACGGCGCCCGCGCACGCTCGTCAGTATTAATCACATCGGCCAATCTCCCTTCGTCACCGGCAATCCGTAACGTCATGTCGATTGGCAACGTGCCGAGAAAGGGGACACCCAACTCTTGTGCCCGGTCGCGAGTGCCACCACGTCCGAAAATGTCGTAGGTCTTGCCGGTATCGGGACACTGAAATCCGCTCATGTTTTCAACCATTCCCAAAATCGGGATGTCGACTTTGCGGAACATGCTGACCGCCTTGATCGCGTCCAACAACGCGACTTCCTGCGGCGTGCAAACGACTACTGCACCAGCGATCGGAATCGCTTGCGAAAGCGTCAGCGCCACGTCGCCGGTTCCCGGCGGCATATCGATGATCAAGTAATCGAGTTCGCCCCAATTCGTATCGCCAAGGAATTGCGTGATCGAACCGTGCAACATCGGACCACGCCAAATCACCGCTTGATCTTTCTCGATCAAAAATCCCATCGACATCACCGGAAAATCGGGCGTTAAGCGGATCGGTTCGATCTTCTTTTGTTCGTTGATCGCCGGTCGACCTTCCAAGCCCAACAGTTGTGGGATGCTGGGGCCATAGACATCGGCATCCATCAGTCCGACCACTGATCCGAGTCTGCGCAGGGTTAGTGCCAAACCGGCGGCGACGGTGCTTTTACCAACACCGCCTTTACCACTGCCAACAAGAATTACACTCTTGACGCGCAACGCCACCTGGCCCAATCGCGCCGGTGGTCGACCATGGGGCACGATGTCGACATTGACCGTCAGCCCGGGATAGGCAGCGACCAAACGCGAGACGATCGCATCACGCACATCGTCGGCAATCGCCATCGAATGGGTTGCTAGTCCGATCGTGACACGAGCGTCGTTTTCATCGACTTGGACATCAACGACTTGGCCCATCGATCCCAGCGGTCGCCCCGTTTCCGGGTCTGGAAACTCGCTGATCAGTGGACGTATCGATTCGGCGGTTGCACCGGACATGAAGCGTTCTCGTAATTAAATCGTGAAGTGAGATCGTTTGTGGGACTGTGGCTTAATTTGAAACCGCGGACCCAACTTGGCCAAGATGCCTGACACGGATTACCGCCTGCGCTGGATCCGCCGCATTACGTTTCGCAGCGTCCAAAGATCGTGCAATACCAGCGAGATGCCCGCTTCTTGAAACGCCAGCAGCGTTGACATCGCGACACCGGGACGCACATGCACCATTTGGATCGGACGAACTTTGTGCTGCGATAGGGTGGCGATCAAGTCAATCACCCGCATCGGTGCGATCTCACCCAGCGGAAATTCCCAAACCAGAAAGTGTTCCGTTTCTTTCGCAGACGGTTGTTTTATGCGCGCTGGTAATCCGATCACGGATTGAGCATCCCAGCGTGTAACGTTAGCGCAGCGCGAATCGGGCATTGTTACGACCGCGCGCTGATGGGTCTGGAACCAACGGTCGGACGATTCGATGATATGCCAATGCAACTCGGTGTTGCTTGCCACAGCGCCGGTGTCATCCGCCGAATGGTTCCAATCAAGGGGAATCACGGTCACAAACTTTGCCGACTATTCATCGGCCTCCTGATCGATCGAATCGTCCAATCGCCGCAATAACCTAGCACGACTGATTCCCAGCAAGCGTGCCGCTTCGCTGCGATTACCATCGGCGGATTGAAGCGCCTGGTTAATTTTTCGCAGCTCAAAGTCTCTCATCGCATCGTCCAAATTGGTCGCTACGATCGCCCTCGGTTTCGTTACACCATGACTGCGGAAACTGCGGATCGACAATGGCAAGTCGTCTGCGCCGATCGCAGACGTTCGACAAACGGAACAGGCATGCCGCATCGCCGCGTCCAGTTCCTCGAAGTTCTCGGGCCATGGATAGAGTAACAGGCGATCGAGCGCCGATCGGCTCAGACGCTCCGCGATGCACTTGCCGGCCGCATGGCGATTTTCCACCAGCGCCGTGGCGATCAGGGGAATGTCGTCGGCACGATCCGCGATCGCCGGCAGACGTAATTCAAAGATGCTCATCGCCAACGCCATCTTAGCACTCAAGGGCGTTTGGGAAGCTTCTAATCCGATTTGTGGCGAATCGCTCAACAAACCGATCAAGCGAACCGAACCGTTGCTCCCGGCGGCGAAATCAACGATTTGATCTTGCACCTCGTGAGGCGATTCATCCAGACCACGCAAAACGAGGATCACCGCCGCGCCGGTTCCGCGCCCCAGGTACGCTGCGGACGGCCCCAGGTGCGCTGCAGATGGCCCCAGGTGCGCTGCAGACGGCCNNGCAGACGGCCCTAGGTGCGCCGCAGCCGGCGACAGTGTCGCTTGCAACAGTTCGGCATCCATTAGCGGTGTCTCGACCAAGATAATCGGATCCACCCTCTCGCCGCCGCGCGTTCCAAGCGAATGGATTCGTCTGGCGATCGATTCGCCACCCGATCCGCGTGGGCCGACGATCGCAAGCGATTGGCGTGTCGATGCGGCCAGTTGGATTTGACTGCGAATCCGAATCGCGTGGGCGGACGACCCTGCAGCGACAATTAAACCGGATGTCGCATGTTGTCGGCGCCATGATTCTAGACGTTGCCGCAGCAGTTCAGAGGCTTCGACCTCGTCATCACGCCGGTTTTCAGCCCTTGACCCAGTAACTGCCATAACAAACGCATCATCACCCTGGCCGTGCATCGTGAAGCGAACTTGGCGACTGGTGCGGCCTAGCGGAGCGACATCGACCACCACGGCTGAACCAGTGGTCAAACCCAAGGGAGGTGCGATCGCCGCTAGGGAGTCACCTACGGGGTTGCTTCTATCAGCCGATGCATGGCAGAGACGCCCCGAAAGATCTGCGACATCATGCCCCAACCATTGGCCGGCTTGGGCGTTGATATAAATCAACGCGTGGCCGCTGTCTACGATCCAAATCGCCTCGCCGATCGAATCAAACAGTCGACCGATATTGCGGATCGTTTTGCGGATTACTTTTCCGCCGGGTGTCGATAAGTCATCAGANNAATCGGGCATGATCAGAATCGGGCACTGCAATTAATCACTGCATTGGCGAATTGTCGATCACGACAAAATTGTGTGATCGACAAAACCAAGTGCAGGCTTAATCTTACCCTGTCGCCCGTTCGATCGTCGAAGCGACCGACTAGAACACGTCCAGAATGAAGTGGTGGCCTGAGTGAAACCGTCGCGGCGACGGATATTCATTGTGCCATCGTTTGTTGTAGACCGGAATCCGCATTTCCGCAGGATAGCGGTGATAGAGGCTGTCGGCACTCTTGTAGTACTCGGGCCCGTAAAAGTTTTGCGGATAGTAGACGTAAGGATAGTGATAGAAACGGTTCCAGTCGACGGAGCCGTTGGTGCCGCCCCAATTCTGTCCATAAGCCCGTTGATCGGCCTGGGCGGATTGGGTCGAAGCACAGCAGCCGATCAATACGGCAGCCAAAACCAGATGACGTAACATCGCGAATCCCCCCAGGATACATGCGACCAAAGTTTTACGAACGGATATTGGCGACGCCTGCGCACGGAAATTGCCGTGGCGTAATCGCATCAATCCGCGATACCGTTATCTTCGGCATGCTGGCTATAACCGTTGAGCAAAAGTCGTCGAGGATCGACAAACGAAAAAAGTCGCGATCGACCGACGTGGTCAACCGCGACTCTGGTTTATTCGAAAAAGTGCCGCTTGACGCGACTTAGACCAACATCCCGGCCATGGCAAAATAGATGATCGAGCCGACAGCCATCGGAATACCGTAAGGCAACAACAACATCCTCGGTTTGCGTTCACGAGCAATCGCGGCCAACTTGTCGGCGTTGCGAACCATTTTCCATTCCTGCATGATCTGCAGGGCCATGGCGTAATGTTTTGTCCAGTTGCCGGTCCAGGCGATCATCACAATCGCCATGGCGGCACCGACAAACGCTGTGGCGACGAATGCGTATAAGGTGACCATGGTGCCGAGCCACGCGCCGACGCCGGCGAGCAATTTGACGTCGCCGGCTCCCATGCCGCCGCGATTTCGCAGCAACAACAGCAGCATCATGCCGACGAAGGTTCCCAGCAGGCTGTATCCCAATCCCGCAAGTCCTGCGGCGAATAAGCCATAGCACCAACCGCTGATGATAAACGGAAAGGTTAACCAATTGGGCACTTTCAGGATCGCGCCATCGATAACAGCGGCAACCACAAGTACAAACGTGACGAACCAAACGGGCCAGTTGGTCGTTACGGCGTCAAAAAATTCAGGCATGGTTTGGTTCGGTGGAATCGGGAGGGAAAGTTTAGCGGTGGAGCGTGAAGAATGGTCCGACGCAGAGCAAATGATGTGACCTGTCTGGTCGATTCAGAATGAAAAAACCCGCGGCTTCGATACCTTCACACGCATCGAAGCCACGGGACATAGACCGTCATGGAATGCACAGAAATGGTTTACCATTTTGTTCATAACGGTTTGTCTTATTCCGTGCGGGAAACCGCGCGGCTGCTCTTTGGTCTCACAACGAAATTCGTCGTGAGGACCAAATCAGTTACCACCAATCGCGCCAGCGACTTCGGTGAATTTAGCCGATGCGTTGTTACCGATCGACTGAACGGCACCGATACATACGACAACGATCAATGCCAACATAACCGCGTACTCAACAGCGGTCGGTCCGTCTTCTTCTTTCAGGAAGTCAACGATCTTAGTTGCGAAGCTCTTCATAGGATATTCCTCTTGGGTCGAAAGTAACCACGGTCAAACACGACCGCCGGCAATTAGAACGACTCGACTGCGATCACTTCGCCTCGCATTGCCGGTAGGTACAGGACTGCGATGCGGTGAGATCGTTCATCAAGCTAACCCCCATCGATCGCTCGATTAGCGGGCCAGTTCTATCAAGAAACTAGGACAGATTTTCCAACAGTCAAAACAAAGAAAATAATTGTCCACTGCCTGTCGGTGTGCTGCGAATTGGTCGCTCGCATTAGGGAAAAGCAGAAAAAAGTCGCGTTTTTAAGCAGCGGACTGCCGGCCGGATGCCTTCAACGCTGGATATATTTCGTAAATCATCTTTTTTGGCTGATCGTCACAATCATCACAGCCCCGACGACCCCGACTAAAAATTAACTGCGCATCGATTCCGCGACCGAATCAATGATTTGATCCAGCGTATAAGTCGGACGAAATCCGATCGCCTGGCTGATCCGCGTCAGATCCGGAACTCGACGGCGAATGTCCTCAAACGTTTCGTCATAAGCCGCTGAGTAGGATTGAAACTCGATCGTCGCGGCAGGATTAACCCGCTCAATCACTCGCTGGGCAAGTTCAAGGATCGAAACCGGTTGGTCGCTGCCGATGTTGTAAACCCGACCTGCCGTTTGGGCTGTATCGACCAAATCGATCACCGCGCCAACGACATCAGAAACGTGAGCAAAACAGCGCAATTGCCGCCCGTCATCATGCACCACCAAGGGGCGTCCTTCCAGCGCCGCTTGCACAAACCTCGGTAATACCATTCCATAAGCACCCGTTTGTCGCGGGCCGACGACGTTAAAGAACCTTCCGATCACAACCGGCAAGCCAATTTCATTATAAAACGCCAACGCTAAAAATTCGTCGATCGCTTTAGAAACCCCATAGCTCCATCGCGGCTTGGTCGTTGAACCGAACACCAAATCGTCTTCTTCGCACCACACTTCTTTGGGGTTCTTGCCATACACTTCGCTAGTGCTGGCAATAAAACAGGGGACCTTTTTCCCTTGTGACACCCGATGTCCCAAACGTTCCAAAATCAGTTTGGTCGGGAAGATGTTCCGCTCGATCGTCTGAATCGGTTGTTTGGCGATCAGCGCCACGCCGACCGCCGCAGCCAAGTGATAGACGACGTCGGCCCGATCGACCAATTCGGCAACCAAGCCAGGATCGGCAACCGAGCCCTCGATCGATTCCAGGTTTGGATGCGATTGCATCGACGCCAGATTCTTTCGCTGACCGGTCGACAAGTCGTCGACGACAATCACCGAATCGCCTCGGGACAGTAAACGCTCGGTCAGGTGCGAACCGATAAAGCCGGCACCGCCGGTAACTAAACAAGTCGACACGCGGATCAATCCAGGACAGCGGAAGGGACAGCAAAGCGAACTAGAAAATCGATTCCCCGCGCGTTTTTCCGGGAAGCAGAGTCCACGGCGAAGCGAATGGGTATCGACATCATAGAGCGGACAGTCAATTCGTCCGACTACCCGAACGAATTTTAGTTCCCGTCATCGCCAGACTCCCCGCCGATCGCCGCATCGTTTCCAATTGCCTTGGCCGCCGGCGTGAAGGGATCGATCTGCAACGTTTGCGGAAAGCCCTCGGGATCAACCATTGCCGCCGGGTCGGTGTATTGCATCACTTCGACGTCAAACCCCAGCGATTGACAACGTGAGGTGACTAAATCGATGACCGGTTGATTTTCACAAATCACCCACCCTTTGCCGCCGCCCCGCAGCCAATTTGGTAACTTTTCGATCGCCGAGTGGATCAAGGCGTCGTCCAGCGTCATTTCGGTATTCACGACCACATAATCGAACTGATCTTTCGGCGCGATCGCAGCCAAAACCGAGTCAACACCGGAGTCAACCAAGCGACTTTCGATCACCATGTCCTGCATGGCAACGGCGACGTTGTATCGCACACAGGCGTGCGTCGCACGATCGGTTACCAGCAAAACGACCTGCTTAGCCCCTTCGGTCGCGCACTGGATCGCGAAGTAACCGGTTCCGCTTCCCAGTTCCAAAACCGATCGTGAATCGACTCGCCCTGCGGTCACGACTTCTGCACGCAAGAGTGCCGTATTTTGCGGCCGGTAGGGCACCGAGGCGAACTGCACAATCGTGCCGCCAAAGTCATCGGTTACCCAGGTCTGCTCGACTTCAAAGTCATAATCCAAGTCGTCGCGTGACCGTGAGCACGAGCACGCCGGAATGAAAACGATGACGGCAACAGCCAGCGATAAGCAACGATCGACCATACGACTATCATTCAGGGCCGCAAAAACAGCGTCGCAAAAAGGAACGACTTAATGCGACACCATTCTAACGAATCGATCGCCCAGGCGATGGTGTCAGTCCGGCCTTTTGAGCGTTCAATGGCCTTTGGCTATCGAACCTTGCACTTGAACTCAATGGTTGTCCCTTCGCCGACCTTCAATTCGTGTGGGAACTTCCAGGTCATTCGCAGCGAATTGTCGTCGTTCACGCTGGTCGAGAACTCCGCATCAACGGTGTTCTTTTGACTCTCTGGGACATATTGCAATCTCGCCGACAGGCTGTCGGTCAGCACAATTTCGCTCAGCGGTGAGTCGCCAACGTTGTCGACTCGCAACATGAAAGTCACGATTTCGCCTGGCAGGGCGTCGCCGCGATCGGCAACCTTGCAAATCCTCAAGCGGCCGTTGGGCAGTTCATAAACCACCAGTTCACGTGCCGTTTGGTCACGCGTAACGGCCGCAGCGACTTCGCCCGCAACGGCGACCACCACTTCTTGATCGACCGACCAGATCGTTGCCGCTTGATCGCCAATCACGATGATCGGCAAATCGTCTTTGATCAGGATGCCTCGGTTCATGATCGATAGATTGGCCAACAATGCCAACACGTCTTCGGCCATTTGCGGTTGCAACACGTTTTCGACCGGCACGCCACGATCCCTCGCTCGCATCGCATCGGGGCCGCGGATCAAGTCGTTGCGAATCGGTAAATCTCGCCCTGTCACAGCCAAACCGGGTTCGTCGTAATCGACACCGATCGGTGTGTCACGATGCAGCATCTTGTGCGGGCCAACAGCAAGTTCGCCGATGTCCGCGCCGGTCACTCGTCGAACCGAGCCGAATCGCGGGGCATAGACGCAAACCCGGTTGCTGGGTGTGACGTGTGTTTCGCCGCGCACGGTGGTGTAGCGCGCAACGGTGTCTTCGACTTCAACACCGACGATCTGGTCGCCAACGCGTGCGCGAGCTTTGGGCAACTGATCGCCACCGTTGCAAAGAAACTCGTTGCCATCGATCCCCTGTGGGTTAGGAATCATCGGCAACATCATGCCGGCAGGTCCGCAAGCTTGATCGCCAAAGGCTCCCGGTGCGCAGTTCAGGCAACCCTGATTACAACCCGGCGTTTGACACGAACCGTTCGGACCTCCGGCAAGCATTTGTCGCAACGGCCCACCGTGACGCAATCCGACTGGTGTCGCCGTGATCGTGTCGCCGAAGGCTTCGTCACCAACTCGCACCGACGTTCCTGGCTGTACGGCGGATTGGTCGGAAAACCGTTCTTCATAGGTTACCGGAATCACGTTTTGAGATGGTATCTGAGCAGATATAACCGGTGTGGCTGTAACTGGTGCGGTTTGGCCAGGCAAGTTATAAGAATTTCCATTTCCCACAACTTCGGTTCGGTCCACCGCAGCGTTTGCCGCCGGGGCAAATGCGTTGGACAGACGAATCGTCTTGGGCCCAGTCGCACAGCCCACGATTGGGACCAACCCAACAATCCACACGATGCAAATCCACACGATGCATCGATTGCGTGTCACAATCAGATTGGAACGACGGGTCATAAGGTTTCGCATCGTATCCACCGGCAAGCATCGGGTCATGGCTATGAAAGATCTTATCGCTGTGCAACGGGTGTTCTCGAATACCAGTCGCAAAATAAAGTTAGGGCACCGCGGGGAATTCCGACTGTTGGTCAGTGGGGATGTTGTCAAACGAGACGTCTTGGACCGGTGTATCGATTCTTACCCAGGGCGGATAGCCGAAGAAAAATTGCGGCATCAGCGACTGGTGCGTCGGCGGTGTGACGGATCCGATACGAATGATCGCAACCGGTTTGCCAAGCGTATCAGCGACATGCAATGGGTCTTGATACGGAGGAATGTCGAGCGTGATTCCCGACTCGGGCGTTGTGTCCAGAGGAACCGCCGATGAGGGATCTTCTAAGTAGATCACCCGGGTCACCATCCGGCCTGACAGGGCGTCGCGCAAGTCGTCCAATTCCAAGTTGATCGGAATCGGATGTCGCACAGCCAAGTGATGGGGTGGGTAAGTGCGATCAATCACTTCGATGGTCGGAAAAAGTTCTTCCCCCTCAAAGCCCGGGATTGACGTAACACGAAACCGATACACGCCACCGACCAACAGGCCTGCGTGGAGTGGTGTTCGCGAAGGCATTGGGGGTTGGAATACACCGTCGATTCCTAGGGAAAACGCGGTCGAACCGGGACCTCGAAACGCGACCGGTTGGTAGTATCCAGCGACCGCTCCCCAACGCTGCAGCCTCGCGCCGCCGACTTCACCGGGCAGGCTGTCGGCCGAATGAATGCGATGCAAACCGGCCGCTGCGCCGCTGGGCGCACCGCTGAGCGCCGATCCGCCTGGACGTGGCAAACCACCGCCGGGGAATTGGGCCGAAACGTCGGTTGAGTGCACAATGGTGACTAAGGCGCACAACGCGAATGTCAGCCGGGCCAGTGGAAGCGAGCGGAATGTCGCTGCGTTACCGTTGAATCGCATGAGAATCGTCTTTCGAGTTTTGTCCCGACTACCCAGCCAAGGCAACTGAAGTCCTGAAACGATCAACGCCGGGCCGAGGTTACCGCGGTCCCGGCGTCGATTTCGTTTCGAAGTCTGGCCGATCCGCTTTGAACAAGATTCATTGCGGACCAGCCATCGGTCTGTCGCAGGGCGACCTAGTGAACCCGTTGGCTGGCTCGGTCGTGATCAGGACGTGTCATCGGGATACCCGGATGAACGTTCTGTTCGGTGACATGAATCCGGCTGACAGGGTTCGGATAGCTTTGGCCCGGTGCTTGGCGAACGTCGATCTTGACGTTGCTGACCGGTTGCGGCATGTGCATCGGCGTATGGTTACGCATCACATGCTTCTTCAAGCCAGCTGGGCTGCCCAAGGGGATGTGCGGCGGTCCGGGCAATCCGATCGGTGTACCCGACATCGGCATTCCGTACTGCGGTGCTGTCATCCCAGCGACCATGCCTGGCAAGCTTGGCGGCATCGGGTTTCCACCCATTGCACCTGGACCACCTGGGCCACAACCTTCTGTCATCGATGGTGCGAACGGGACGGGCATTCCGGCAATACCGGTGCCCATCATGCCGCCACCAACCATACCGGCGCCACGTTCGTTTCCGCCAGCCATTTCGATGTCTTTGTCGCCCAGGCGAATGATCGCCAAGATCGAACCGCGACGGTCGGCTTCGACAATCGGATCGATTCCTGGATCAAGCCGAGTGCTGACAATCGTATCAATGCCCGCAAGCGCTGGTCCTTGAAAGTCAGGATCTGGCAAGTAAATCACCTTGGTGACGAAGTTGCCAGTCAAGACTTGGTCAAAGTCTTCTTGAGTAAACTGAACCGGAATCGAATTGTGTGCCAAGTACGCACCGCTGCGTGGGTTGGCAAACGCCAACTCCAGCGTCGGATACAGTTCGACACCTTCACGATTAAGGATGTTGGTAACCTTCAGACGATACAGGCCACCTTGGGGAAAGTTCTGGCGTGCCGGTACGATCAACGGATCGCTGTCGAACATCCCGCTGCCGGTTACGTCATAACGGATTCGCATCGATTCAGGTGCCCCGAAGGTAACCTGAACCGTTGGCGGAGCCGCTGGCATCATCATGCCGCCTGGCAGCACACCACCACCTGGCGGGATGTAAACTCCGCCACTGTGCATGCCACCCATCGCTGGGCCACAACCGTTCGGCCCGCAGTTGGCATAGTTGGCTTGCATGATCTCGCCAGATTCCGATGACGCCGCTGGGGCCTGGGGGCCACCGGCCATCGGATATTCCGTCGGATACTGCGACGGGCCTCCCGTCGGATATTCGTTGACGGGACCAGGTCCCATCATGCCAGGTCCCATCATTGCGGGACCCGTCATTGCGGGACCCATCATTGCGGG
>DIUH01000359.1:2393-30693 GCA_002428205.1 Planctomycetaceae bacterium UBA6163 | reverse complement strand
ATAGTTCTAGGAGTTACCCGAAGCGACTACCCGGGTTGTCCTGCCCGCAAAAAGAGCCGCTGGCGCAACTCCGTAACCCGTAACCCGTAGGCCGTAACAAGCGCAGCGCAGTTACGGCAATCCGATCGCATCGCGTCGCACGCTATGCCGTAACTGCGCTGCGCTTGTTACGGCCTACGAAAAACGACCCGGCCCAACGGAAATGTTGTGCCGAGTCGCTTATGCGATTTGATCTGATTGCAAACCGATTTATTTGGCAGACAACGCATCCGCTGGGATCGTGATCGTGCCGAGATCGTTCATGCCGCTCTTGATGTCGAGTTCGAGAACGTTCTTCTTCAGCGGTGTCGCTTTGCCGTCGATCAAGACTTCTTTGATGCCGGATGCCGCTTCGTGATAAAGACGGAAGCTCAGCTTTTCACCCGCTGGCAAGCCCTTGATCTCAATTTCTCCGTTCTTGTCGCTCACGCTGACGAACGGGTGATCCAAGGCGATCACGTAAGCTCGCATCCATGGGTGGATGTTGCAATCGACAGGAATCGGGGCTGGTTCAGCCTTTTCGACTTTGACGACCTTTTCGGCACCTGGCGGGATCGTGATGTTTTGAGCCGGGTTAACGAAGAAGTTCAAGTTGGCGTTGTGTCCGACAGCATCAGGGTTGGTGATTTTCAGCGAATCGCCAGCTTGTAGGACAACAATCCGTGGCTCGA
Source organism: Planctomycetaceae bacterium UBA6163 (assembly GCA_002428205.1). Lineage (GTDB taxonomy): Bacteria > Planctomycetota > Planctomycetia > Pirellulales > Pirellulaceae > UBA6163. The sequence goes on along the minus strand of DIUH01000359.1, from coordinate 29,983 downwards.
ACCGGCACTTGTCGTTGGCCAACTCGTAAGTCGCGTTGGTCGGTTTTTGGGGTGGCAACTTCGATCCGCCACGTCCGGTGAAGACATAGAGGACCACGTTTTGGATACCTTTGCTTTCCGCATCGACCAGCAGTTTCTCGTTGATCAGCGGATGCTTGCCGCAGAACTCAACGTCCTTGTTGACGTTGACCGGTTCTGGCTTGAACGCCGCGCCGCCGTAAATGAACTTGGCCTTTAAGGTGCCCGTTTCTTGGGCGAAAATTGGAGCCGCGACAAACAATGCGGCCAATGCAAATGCGATTCGCATCAGTAAATTCTCTTTTGTGAGGGTGGGTAATGTGGGGAAGTCTGTCCCTTTTTCACCTCACCATCATACACCGATGTCACGGATGGCAAGTCGAGCGGCACAACAGGCCGCATTTATCAGGGATAGAGATCAAATGAAAAAATGGAGGCGATAGCAATTACAGATGAGAAACCCGTGCTATCGCCTCCATTTTTTTCAAAAGTCAGAGCCAGAGGGTCGTCCCAAGGGGGGATCAAAACGGACGACAGATCTTTTCTGGCTGGCAGGTATGAAGGACATTCTACAGATTCCGGAGGCTTTGTCTACCGTTAAAATGCCTGTAAGGGGACGAAATTTTTCCGCTAGCCCGAATTGGGGATACAGGACCGAACCTTTTCGCGCCCCCTTCGGCGCAAACGCGAATCGTCCTAACATGAGTGTCTAGTCGCGGCGCCAGCAGGCTTTGCGACGTTCATTTGACCCTTTCCGCTGTTTTTCCCGGCCGTTGTTATGAAAGTTTTGATTGTCGGTTCTGGTGGCCGTGAACATGCCTTGTGCTGGAAACTCGGATCGAGTCCGCGAATCACCAAGATTTATGTCGCGCCGGGAAATGCCGGAACGGCGGCCGAGGCGACCAATGTGCCGATCGCCGCGACGGATAAGGCGGGAATTGTCCGGTTTGCGAAAGAAAACCAAATCGATTTGGTCGTCGTCGGCCCCGAGGCGCCGCTGGTTGCCGGGCTGGTCGACGACCTGCAAGCCGCCGGAATTCGTGCGTTCGGCCCTTCGAAAGCTGCGGCCGAATTAGAAGGCAGCAAGGTTTTCTGTAAAAACTTGCTCCACACCGCCGACGTCCCAACGGCCGGGTATCAAACGTTTCGAAACGCGGAAAGCGCGTCGAAGTACATCAAGGACCTCTACCCCGAGACCGACGCATCGGTGCCGGTTGTCGTTAAAGCTGACGGTTTGGCGTCGGGCAAGGGCGTGATTGTCTGCTCCAACCGACGCGAGGCGCTCGACGCGATCGATCGCATCGCGGCTCGTCGCGAGTTTGGCGAAGCGGGTAAGGAACTGATTATCGAAGAGCGATTGTTCGGCCAAGAGGCGAGCGTTTTGGCGATCACCGACGGATCGACCATTTTGACGCTTCCGGCCGCCCAAGATCACAAACCCGCTTACGATGGCGACAAGGGCCCCAACACGGGCGGTATGGGTGCGTATTGTCCGACACCGCTGGTCGATGAAGCGATGATGTCCAAGATCGAGTCAGACATTTTGGTGCCGGTGGTTCACGCGATGAAGCGAGCCAGGCGGCCGTTTCGGGGCGTGTTGTACGCGGGACTAATGCTGACGTCGGCCGGGCCTAAGGTGCTGGAGTTCAACACGCGATTCGGCGACCCCGAGTGCCAACCGTTGCTGATGCGACTGGAAAGCGACTTACTGGATATCCTCGAAGCAGTTGTATTGGGCAAGCTCGATCAGATCGATCCGCCCAAATGGAGTCCCGATCCGAGCATTTGTGTTGTGATGGCCAGCGAAGGTTATCCAGGCCAGTATGAATCCGGGCGAGTCATCAGCGGGCTCGATCGAGCGGCCGAAATCGAAGGGGTGAAGGTCTTTCACGGCGGAACAACGCTGCGAGACGGGCAAGTTGTCACCGACGGCGGTCGTGTGCTGGGCGTCACCGCGATGGGTAATTCGATCAGCGGTGCGAAATTGCGGGCTTATCAGGCGGTCAAAGAGATTCGGTGGACCGGAGCGTGGTGTCGAAAAGACATCAGCGATAAAGCACTCGCTCGAATTGTGTGAAAAACGACTGTTTTTTGCCTTGGCAGTGCGATTGGCGATCGTCTCGCTATTGACACAGCCTCTGGCTGACCTATATTGCGAGAGTTGTCGGGGCGAAAAGTAATTCCCACAACCAACAAAACATTGTTGTTCCGGACATGATCTTGATCTGTCCGTTGCCAAGCTTGCCAGACGGCGGCTATGGCGATCAGTTGTCTCCAGCGGTCGGATACTAAACCACCTGACGCAATTGATCGCGAACCGTTGTAGCCGCCCGGCTTTATTGCACGAGCTTACCAATGGGTGGCCGGGCGAGCAGATGCGAGGTTTCGACCAATCCTGAATGTTTCCATGCCGAGTTTGCTGCATTGGGTTTGCCAATGATCTTGCGTCGACTCGGGTTTGGTTTTTCGGTGGTCAAACCGGGTTGCTTTGGAACGCGTTCCAAGGTTGCGAGTGGAGAGTATCGAGTAGGTATTGAGAGCCTGTGGTTCAGTCCCGTGGCCTCGAGTTCCTAACTCAATCAGGAAGCACAACTCACGACGGATATCGAAACGATCCAATCGCTTGTTTCATTTGAGATGCATCGCGTTACCGCCACACTTTGGCATACGTGGTGCTCAAACAATTTGTCTGCTCTTCGCGTGGCTTTTCACCGTAGCCACCGGCGAGTTTTTTTACTGGCGACTTCAAAGGTCGGCGCAATCACGGTGTCTCTGTCCCAGCAGGCGATCATTTCGCGAATGCTTCTTTGGATGAACTATGGTGAATAAAAAACGGAGCTATCGAGGTCGCGGGAATAATTCCGGTGGCCCTAATCCCAGCGGTGGCAGCGGCGGTGGTGGTGGTGGAAATCTCGGGCCTGGACAAGGCAAACCTCGAACACGGCGGCGACGTCGCACTCCGGGTGGCCCCCCGAATCCGGAAAACGTCAATGGCGAAGTCGCTGATGCCGCCGGTCCACCGATCGCTCCGGACGCAGCCCTGACGGAAGGCGTCGGCATCCTGGAAATGCACCCCAACGGCTACGGCTTCCTTCGCAGCGAAGAGAACAACTACAGCCGCGAACGCTCCGACCCGTTTGTCCCGGGCACCATGATCGAACGCTTCGGCCTTCGCCAAGGCGTGAAGCTGCGAGCAATGGTTCAAGAAGCACGCCGCCAACAAGGCCCCCGTGTTCGTGAACTGATCGATGTCGACGGCATGGCTCCCGAAGCCTATCTAGACGTCAAATCGTTCGACACCTTAACGGCGGTCAACCCAGACCAGTGGTTGCCACTGGAAATCGGCCAGAAACCGATTACCAATCGGGTCATCGACCTCCTTGCACCGCTGGGCAAAGGTCAACGCGCCCTGATCGTCGCTCCGCCACGCAGCGGCAAGACGATCATGCTGCAAGACATTGCCGCAGGGGTTTCCAAGAATCACCCGGGTGTCAAATTAATCGTCTTGCTGATCGACGAACGGCCCGAAGAAGTTACCGATATGAAGCGGAGCATCTTGGGCGGCGAAGTGATCGCCAGCAGCTTGGATATGGACGTCGACAGCCACGTTCGATTGAGCCAATTGGTGATCGATCGGGCGAAACGTTTGGCCGAAATGGGCCAAGACGTCTTCCTGATGCTCGATTCGATCACACGACTGGCTCGTGCGTTCAATAAATGGGTTGGTCAAACCGGACGCGGCCGCGCGACGATGACCGGCGGTTTGGACGTCAAAGCGATGGACATTCCTAAGAAATTGTTCGCAACCGCTCGGGCGTTCCATGAAGGCGGATCGCTGACGATCGTCGGCACCGCGCTGATCGATACCAACAGCCGCATGGACGAGGCGATTTTCCAAGAGTTCAAGGGAACCGGGAATATGGAATTGGTGCTCGACCGACGCCTGGCCGATCGACGCGTTTGGCCCGCGATCGACATCAGCCAAAGCGGAACACGCCGCGAAGAATTGTTGCTCGATGAGGAAACTCTGGAAGCCGTTACGATGCTTCGGCGAACCTTAAGCACCATGCATCATGTCGATGCGATGGAGCAATTATCAAAGCAGCTTGGCCGCTTTGAGAGCAACAAAGAATTCATTAAGCTAATCAGCGGAGCCAAGTTGGTGAATTAAAGCTTACAGCGTCGGAGGGTAAGCGAGTTGGTGAGCGGCCTCATTGGAACTGAGGTACCCCGTAAGGGGCTGCGGGTTCGAGTCCCGTGCCCTCCGCATGATCGACCCCGGAAAGCATCTAAGAAGTGTTTCCCGGGGTCGTGTCGTTTAACGATCAAGCGTGTGCTTTTCAACTCGTCATTGCAAAGCAGGATTTGTGACAAACAATAGCGAAGCGTCGGTGCGGCAGACTGACAGCGGAAAACTTGTTCAGAAGGTTGGGCTGTGGGGTGCGACGATGATGGGCCTCGGGTCGATCATCGGCACCGGTGTGTTTGTCAGTATCGGTATCGCCGCCGAAGTCACCGGTCCATCCGTGGTCTTGGCGATCGCCGTGGCTGCTGTGGTTGCGATTTGCAACGGGCTCAGCAGTGCTCAACTTGCCGCTTGTCATCCGGTCAGCGGCGGGACTTATGAGTACGGCTATCGTTGGTTGGGGCCACGATGGGGTTTTACAGCCGGCTGGATGTTTCTGTGCGCTAAATCGGCATCGGCCGCGACCGCAGCGCTGGGATTATCGGGCTACTTGCTGCATGCGCTGGGGCAGGCCGATAACGAAGCGAATCCGGGCGGGCAGGGCAGGGCGGTGGTTACCGTTCTGGTTGCCTTAGCAGCGATTGTTTTGGTGACCTTGTTGGTTCTCGGCGGTATTCGCCGATCGAGCCATACTAATATGGTGATCGTATCGGTCACATTGATTTCGCTGGCCGCATTCGTGATTGCAGGCCTGCCGACCGCGATCGCGCAGGGCGGCGACCAATTATTCCCACTGTTCGACCCCGGCGATGGTGCGACCGGTCCGATAGAAGGTTTTTTAAGAGCGTGTGCGCTGATGTTTGTCGCCTTCACCGGATATGGAAGAATCGCAACGATGGCCGAAGAGGTACATCATCCTCGACAGACGATTCCGCGAGCGATCATCACGACGTTGTTTCTGTCTGCGGCAATCTATATCGCAGTCGGCGCGATCGCGGTACTATCGGTCGGCTCAAGCGAACTGGTATCGACGCGAGACGTTCATGCGGCACCCTTAGAAATCATCGCCCGACAATTCGATGTTCCTGCGGTTGCGGCGATTGTTGCCATTGGCGCGATCACGGCGATGTTAGGAGTATTAGTTAATCTGGTGCTCGGATTGTCGCGAGTCGTGTTGGCAATGGGGCGACGACGCGACATTCCGAAGGTGTTTGCGAAACTGGATGCCACTGCGACAACACCTTATCCTGCGGTGATCGTAACCGGATTATTTATTGGTGGTTTAGCGATGATTGGTGATGTGAAAACGACATGGTCGTTCAGCGCGTTCACCGTATTGGTATATTATGCGATTACCAATCTCGCAGCGATCCGATTAACAAAAGAAGAGCGGCTTTATTCGCCGATCATAGCTTGGGTCGGTTTAGGATCCTGTTTGTTTCTCGCGTTCTGGGTCGAGGCACAGATCTGGATCGCTGGCTTGGCAATTATCCTATTGGGATTCTTATGGCAGGCCGTTGCTAAAAGACGGTGAAAGGCAGAGCCGGGGGCAGACGCCGGATTCGGGGCTACAATCTTTCGCCAGCTTCGTGGCTATCACAGCCCCGCTTCGCTTGGCGACGGCCGGGCTTGTCCCGGCTATGTCGCAACAGGTTTTGCGTGCTGGCCGAGGCTGGGCCACGGCCCGAGATTGTCTCGGTCGAGCAATGATCATAACCAGAACCGAAACGCCGCGCCCCAACTTATAGTCTGCCCACCGGAGGTAGGCTGGGCGACAAAACTCATTACGAGACGCTCGGGCGGGGTTGCATCGATTTTAACGCTAACGCAGTTTGCGATCATCTGTCCAGCAGCAGATTGCGGTCATGAGCGCAGTGGGCTCATTTTGAAGGGGTGGCGTGAGGTGCTGTTCCTAAAGAGAAGGCGGGTGGAAACATTTGGGCGAAAAAACTGACTGGTTAGCTGTACCTATACCACCTGGGTGAATTTCTGACCTAGAGTGGATCGGTTTCCCTGACTCAGGAGACGCTACTAAGAGTGGTAAACAATGACACAACGCTTGAACCGATTCATATTCTGCGTTTGGGTGATCTTATGTGCGATCGGCCTAGGTGCGGTTTCCTTGCACAGTTTTGACGGAATCGTCCCTGATTCGACTGACAACGGTCGCTGGCCGCAAGATAGCCGATTGATACAGGATCCGCACGAAAGGTTGGTGATATTCATTCACCCGCAGTGCCCTTGTACTCAGGCGACTTTGAGCGAATTAGAAGCCGTGTTGGCGCGACAATCGGTCGCAACGACGTTGGTCATTTCGGCAATCGATCCTGAATGGTTGGACTCCAAGGTGATGCAGCATATTAAACGGATGCAGTCGCGCTATCCGGCATTCGTCGATGTCTTATTGGACACTGATGCATCGGAGAGCGAGTGTTTCGGAGCGACCGCTTCTGGCCACTGTATGTACTTTAATCGTCAAGGCCAAAAGGTCTTTAGCGGGGGAATTACCGCTTCGCGAGGGCATGTCGGCGATAACGACGCTCGCTATCGTCTGATGGAATTGATTCAATCAAGCTCCGAGGTCCAAGGCTTGGAGGACCCAAGCTTGTTTCCTGTATTTGGGTGTCGTCTGCCGACCAAAACGGCAGGCGTGCTTTAAGTATCGCTGTGCTACCGACAGGTCGTTCGGTTACGCAAAGTCGCGTTATTCGTAAGGTAAGTTAAATATGTCGGATTCACATAAGTCGATTACCGAGAGTGCTGCTGAGTTATTCGAGCAGCAATTTCGATCCGTTGTAGAACGCGGAAATCGATTGTTTGCAGGCTTGATGTTGTTGCAGTACCTTGGCTTTATCCTGGTAGCGTTTCTCTGGACGCCCATAAGTTGGGAAGGCAGGGAATCGTCCGTCCACTTTCATGTTTGGGCCAGTATCTTTCTAGGCGCATTAATCGCACTTCCTCCGGCAGTGATGGGATGGCTGAAGCCGGAAATAAAAAGCCTGCGTTATGTGATGGCGGTCGCACAAATGTTGATGTCAGCGCTTCTGATTCATATCGGTGGCGGACGGGTTGAGATGCACTTTCATGTGTTCGGATCATTAGCGTTTCTTGCCATGTACCGTGATTGGCGCGTCTTGTTCTTGGCAACTGCGGTCGCCGCAGTTGATCATCTTGTCCGCGCTGCATTTTTTCCTCTTTCAATTTTTGGGGTCGACTATATTTCCCTATTCCGCGCCTTGGAACATGCGGGATGGGTGATCTTTGAGGTCAGCGTGCTGACCGTGATGTCCAAGCATTCCATTGCGGAAATGCGAATCGCCGCACTCCATCAAGCCGAACTTCGGTTCGAACGTAATGAAGCCCGCAAAGCCGAACTTGGGCGTCTCTCTCGTGTTGTCGAAGCCGCAGTGGGCGTAGCGGTTGGGGTCCGAAGTCAAACCCGATCCATCCACGACATCCACACATCGATAGGGACTTTTGTGCACTTAGTAGAAGGTATTCGTCGATGCACTTTGTCCGTCCAGGGTGCTGTGGATCAAGTGAAAAAATTGGTGGAAACAGGGTCTACTGCGGTCAATTGCGCCGACGCGTCAATGACACAAATTCAAAAGAGTTCACAGCAAGTGACCGAGTCACTGGCCGAGATTCAAGATATTGCCGATCAAACTAATCTGCTTTCGCTGAATGCGGCAATCGAAGCGGCACGCGCCGGATCGCTTGGCAAGGGCTTTACTGTTGTGGCAACTGAAGTCAAGGAATTGGCGTGTCGATCCAATCGTACGGCGCAATCAATCGTATCGCTCGTCGCTGATTCGTCACAACGGATTGAGGCCGGGGTCGCAACCAGTAAAGAAACGACCCAAGTGCTTAACAACATATTAAGCTCGGTTGATGCGGTCTGTCACCAACTGGCAGACATTGCCAACTCCGCACAGATGCAGTTGCAGAAGGCACAGGATGTCAGTCAGGCTGTTTCCATCGTGAACGACCTTGCATCCAAAACGGATCTTGGGATCCGAGACATTGTCGCCCGGTGCGAAGAGCTTCCCAACCACTCGGTTGAGCTTCAACAATTGCTTAGCAATTTTCATGATCATGCGAACTTGGCCTCTTAGCATTGATTAGAAAATAAGAGCGAACGCTGCTATCCGGTACCTCATGGTATCGGCAATCTAAGCAGGTCGGCACAAGTCTTTCGGTATAATCAGCCGTTGGGCGTTAGCCCCGGTTCCTACCAACCGTCGCTAACGCGATGCGGCTAATTTTGTTTTGCCAAAATTTTTGTGTTGACCTGCTTAGCACGGAAAACCGGTTGCGACGTTGTCGCATGAACCTTTTGTTGCCATCCATCGATTCAGGTCCAATCTGCCGCCACTTCGTGGCTCAAGAAATGACAATTCGTGTTGAACGTTCGCGTATGGATGGATGGCACCAAATGCAGACGTTCGCATCGGCGGTGTCGGTGGTTGCGACTCGGTATCAATTCTTGGACTTGCAAATCTATCGCTCGTCGCCTATCGCGATTGCCATACTGACCCCGGGTTACGCTCGGCTTGCAAGGCAAGCCAGCGCTCACCCGGGGCTACAATCTTTCGCCAACTTCGTGGCTATCAGAGCCCGGCTTCGCTTGGCGACGGCCGGGCTTGTCCCGGCTACGTCGCAACAGGTTTGGAGTGCTAAGCCAAAAGAATGGGGGCAATAGAATACCCACCTGATCTTGCCAACATTCTCTTGTACCCATTCTTTTGTCATGCAGTCCCCCTTGGCCGCTCTTGTTTGTGGGAAATGGAGCTAGAAGCCGAAGGTTCTGCAGGGCGGGCGGCGTTGTTTGCCATTGCAGTGTGAACGAATTGCCGTAACTGCGCTACGCTTGTTACGGCCTACGGGGGTTCAGTTCGATTCCCAAACGCCTGCGGCGATCAATTCTTTTGTTGCGATCGCTTGCCAGCCTTTGTTTGCGGCGGGGCTGGCCGGGCTGGGATGCAGGATGCGAGTGACGATCGGAGTGCCTGTATCGTCGCTGTTATAAAGATTCGCAGTCGCACGTTTGAGGCACCCTTCGGCATAAGCTCCTACGCCGACCAAGAACGTTGGCTTGAGTATTTGAATCACGCTTCGTAAATGTTCGTCGCATACTTCGTCGAGCGGTTGGCGTTCATGAGGTGGCAGTTTGTCGGGCGTGCGATTTCGGCCGGTCGATTCCATAAACACCAAAGGGCAGTAATTGACCACGAAGTGTTCTTGAAAGAATGCATCAGCGGTTTGGAAACGATCACGAAATAAACCCCATAAGCGTTGGCCGCTGACTTCGCTGCGTTTGCAAGCGAGCCCTTCAACGGGACGCTTGGGATGTTCGTTCTCTGGTTTTTCGATCACCGCATCAATGCCGATCCACTCTTTGACCGCATCGATTTGACCGAAAGGGACTCCGGTTTGGGCCATTCCCCAAGGGCCCGGGTTCATACCAAGAAACAGCACACGAGTCGAATCGGGCTGGGCCATCTTTAAGAATTGGTGATGAGCTTGTTGCGCATAGCCGAGCGGATTGTAGACATGGGTCACTGGTAAACCGAATTGCAGATTGTCGACTTCGTCGGACAAACGATCGGCTGCGGCGATGAGTGCTTTGTGAGCGGATGAGTTAGATCGAGCGGTCGCCGGTGAGCGTTTTGGTGAGGTGGACATGATGATTCAGTGCGATCAAATTTCTAAGTATTCTTCGATCGCTTCGGCCAACGCATCGCGATCAACGGTATGTCCTGTCCACCGATGCAGCGCTGCGGCGATTCGGCCGACTTCCAGATCCAGTGGGTTGATCCGAGCCGTTGGCGAATCGGTTTGGCCACGAATAATTGGCCAAGGGACGCCGGGCGATGCTAGATAAACAACCAGCGATTGTGGGTGTAGGTCTTCGAGCAGTGATTCAACGACCGCTTGATTCGCCGCAGGTTTGGTCGCCGATTTTTTTCCCGATGCTGCGGCGGTTTGGGGGCGTATCAACAACAGCGGGCTGTGCAGCGGATCGGCCAGGGCTGTTGTGGCCGCTGGGGCGGTCGCTTCCGCCGGATCGGTCGCATGGTCGTTATCGGGCGACTGGCGGGTGTTGTCGCTGGGGGCATCGGGCGGCGTTTCCGTCTGGGCGACGCTGGGGGCAATCGGATCGGCTTGATGCTGGCTGGCTGGCCATCGCTGCAGTGCGGTCGTGCCAAGGCAATACGTCGATTCGGGCAAGCAACGCTGGAACGGTTTCATCAGCGATTGGAACGTCGCTTGATCGCCGAGGAAAACGCAAGTGGAAAGCAACAAACCGATCCGTTGTTCGTGCTCGCGGATCAGTTGCAGAAGCGTTTCGCCGATGAAATTGCAGAGTTCCCATTTGCCTTCTGCATCACGTGCCAGGGCATCGCACCAAGCGGCCGGTTCGTCAGCGGCTTGGCTGGTCGGCTGGACCGGATTGGTCGCGACTGCGGCAGTCGACTGATCCGGCAACTTGGCTGTGTCGTCGGCCGAATCCACAGCGGTTGGCGGCAGGGCAGGGGAGGGCAGGGCAGGGGAGGGCAGGGCGTGAATTAACCTGGCAACAGCCGATTGGTGGGGCGGCGCGATCAATGCGCCAGCAAAGTGAAGGACGTCGATTCCCGCGATCGCCGTGTCGAGCGATTCCGGAGGCACATCGAATGACAGGCACTGCCAATCCATGCCCAGCGATTGGAGAATGCGAGAAATGCAAAACTGGGCAGGGTTTCCCGCGATCGGGTGCCCGATGACGCAGAGAGCGGTTTGGACGGGCGAATCATCCATGATCGAAGTAGCTGCGGTGGCGGGAAGGTAGGAGATTGTGCCATCATATCGAAAATGAGCGAACCGTTAATCGGCCCGAATGGGCCGCTGGGAATCTGGAGACCTGATGAAGCCGACGGGCGAGCCGATCGGGCGGGGGAAAACTCGTCGGTTGAGGACGTTTCGTCTGAGCATCCGTCGGTTCGACGAACAGGTCTTTTTCCGCTGGATCCGTCGCCTGGCGATTTTCCAGCGGATGATGATGCAGCGCTGCGGCGAGCGATGGTGGCGTTGTGGGTCGTGTGCGTTGTTATGGTTCAAGTCGCCGGTTTCGTTTACCAGCCAAATAATCCGCCGGAGAACCTTTACTTGTTCGGGTTTTGGTTAGGAACCGCCTGGGCCGGTTGGGCGGCCGCGGTTTGGGCTTCGAGCCGTTGGGCCAGCCGTCCGCTTACTCGCGCGGTATTCCTGGTCGCGATGTTTGCCTGGCACGGTTTTGGAATGTCGGTGGTCAACAATGAAACCGCCGCTCGTTATGTCGTGATGCTGGGCGGTTATGGATTGATCCAGGCGATGGTTTTCCACTGGGTCGGCATTCCGAGGTGGAGGATTTTGTGTCTGCCGATTCAGCGGCCGGTTTCGCCCTTTGACTCAGAAGGCGAGGGCGAAGGCGGCGGTGGGCAAGTCGTCAATCGCGGTGAAGATCGTGGCGATGTCACTGGCCAGTTCGGCATCGGTGACTTGATCGCGATCACGACCTTAGTAGCCGTTTTGATCACCGCAGGGAAATCTTACCAGACTCTGTTGGCCGATTCGTTTTGGTGGGGCCTGATCGTTGGCGAAGCGGTGTTGTTGGCCGTCGCGACGCTGTCGGTGATGAGCGGTTTGTCGCAGCGATTGGCTTCGATCCTTGCGCTGTTTGTCCTTGCCGTGGCGACAGGTATCGGCGGATCGGTGCTGTTGGACTTTATTGAAACGCTGGTATCAAACGGCCCAACGATCTCGTTGTGGCCGATTTACGCAGTCTTGTTGACAACGTTTTCGATCCTGATGGTCGCATTTGCGGCGCTGTCGATGACGCCACTGCAGACGAGCGCTGAGCCGCAAGAGTTTGCAGTTGGGAAGGCACCGACTAAGAACGACAAAGGCGACTGCGAGACCGGCTCGCAATCGCCTTTGTGAAACGTTGGTCGTCTGCATTAGCCCGCAAGGTTCGTAACGAGGGGCGGTTTGCGGACTACTTATCGCCTTCGTCTGCTGCTGGAGCATCAGCCTTGGGCTCTTCGGCCGGAGCGTCTGCCTTTGGCTCTTCAGCCTTAGGCGCATCCGCTTTAGCTTCTTCCGCCTTAGGCTCAGTCGGTTCTGGCTTGTCGGCTGCGGGCTCTTCAGCCACCTTGGGCTCTTCGGTCCGAGTCGCTTGCATTTCGGCCAGCTTCTTCAGCGCGTCTTCCTTTTCCGAGTCGCTCTTTTTCTTGGCGGCTTCGGCATCGGTCAACTTCTTCTGCATTTCGGCGTTCGAGTCGGTCGCTTGCTTCACGCTTTTCTTCAGGTCGTCGCTTTCCTTCTTGGCTGCGGCCAGGTCGGCTTCCATTTTCTTGGCTGCGGCCACAGCGGCTTCGCCGTCTTTCTTGGCCTTTTCTTCGGTCGCCTTGAGCGACTCGGCCAACTGCTTCGCTTCGGCGGTCATCTTTTCGATTTCCGCTTTCGCGGCCGCCAGTTCTTCCGACATCGCGGCTTGGGTCGTTTCGGCTTCGCCAAGTTTGGTCTTCAGCGCTTCGACCTCGTCGCCTAGAGCTGAGATTTGGCCGGTCAAAATCATGTTCAATTCGAACGACATGCCCGAAGCAACGGCGTCGGCTGGGATGGGAATACCGCTATCGCTGCCACAGCCTCCGGTGGAACCGCAAGCGGTACCCGTCCCGCAGTCGCCTAATCCCGATTCGCTAGGGATCGTTTGGGCAGAGCTAACGACACAGCAATTCTTGGACGAACTGGCGACGTTCAGCATTTTCGGCCACCCGGCTTGGGCACCGGAGGCCATTAACGCGGACAACATTGAAGCGCCGACAATCGGCAAGATTCTTTTCATGGGTGATTTTCCGTTGAGTTTGGTAAGCGTTCGCACGCGGGGGGGCTGCGATCAATGATTCTCCATCTTAATTGCCTAATCGCTCCAGACCAACATGATTGGCCTTTTCGATGGTCAGAAGTTGGCAGCCGTTCCGAAGAAAACGATTGTATCAGCCCGCAAATCAGCGTTTCGATCGTCCCAAGGCTAACGAAATGAATGCGATCACGCCTGCGAGTCCGGCGATCGCGAATCCGATCAATGCGTTCTGCAACCATTGTGATTTTTCATCAGCGACCGCTTGGTAAACGTATGGCGAAGCCATTTCTGGCGAGAAGTCTTCCATTTCTTGCCACTCGCGGACCAGTTGCGAGACGGGCATTTCCGAATAAGCGACGTCGATTTCTGCGATGTGTTGTTCGGTCGTTGCCGGAACTTCGATCGCGACGAATCGGACCACGCAGTACGACGCACCGACGATCGCAATCGCCGCGATACCCATCAACAGGGCAAACGCGGCACGATGGCCGGTCGCGCCACCGGTTGCCGGCGCGGCGGCCTGTGATTCCAGTTTGCGTAGTTCGCCGAGCTTGGGAACCTGAATCGTTTTATTGCAGGACGGGCAACTCATTTCCGATCCCGCCCGACTGGTTGGGACATCCACAGTGGCGGAACAGGAAGGGCAAGGAAGTAGCGGCATGGAAAATGTCCGATTCAGAAGCAAAAAAATTAAGTTCAAGGATGCCGATAGGATAGCCGCCTGGCGGCCGACAGTTGGTGTCCACCCGAAGAACGCTGGCCGTTGCTGGTTTTTACGATTTCTGGTGAAACGTCAAAGGATTAAACGGGCCTTGGACGCAACCGGTTCATTTCGGAAAACTGGGTCTGCGATACCATAAAATGTGGCGTCGGAGAACTGGACCTTGTCGCGCAAATGACTAGAATAACCGACAGCGGCCGCTATCCAGCCAAACAACCCACCGCCCCCGCCACCCTCGGTCTACACCGAACCCGTTGCGAGCAGGGTTATACAACGGACTGATTTGTCCGATATCTGCGCCCGCGGAACGACACTTTTAATTTTCTCCAACTAACGTATTGACCGGTGAAAACAGCGATGCGGCCCAGTGGCCGCGTTCGTTTATGTTTTTTCTGTGAACGAATTGTGTGGAGAGCATTCGCATCGCCGTCTCTGCCTGAGTAATCTGGTGGTTAGAGGACGAAGCGAGTTTCGTTCAATTGCAGTGATTCGAATCATCGAGGATTCGGGTCATGTTTTCGGCGGCTTAATGCATTCGCGCTTGCGACACGGGGGGGCTTCTCGAAGAGCTCTTTGGGGTGTTGTTTGATCGTTGCAAACGGCCTTAGTTTCCAGGCTCGCGAAATCGTCAGAAACACAATTTTTTACCAATTTATCGGCAGTGATCTGACGCGTTCTAGGGCGTGGTAGAGTTGGGGACACATCTACCACTGGACAAAGATTTTTTTCGCTCTGATTCAAGCACGGTTAAGGAGTGCAGGCCTTGTACGAAACACTTTTGGATGATTTCGAAGACGATTCGCTACGTTCGTCGGACGTGGACGATGGCTTTCGCAAGCTTCCGGTGGACGATGACGATGATGACGTGGTCGCAGTTGCTGCTGCGCAGTCGGTCGATGGTGAAGTTCAATTGGACAGCCCTGACGAATTGCTGTCGGGGTTCGATGACAGCGAGTCGTGGTCGGACGATCCGGTGCGAATGTACTTGACGCAAATGGGTGAGATCCCACTGCTGACTCGTCGCCAAGAAGTTGAACTTGCCAAGCGGATCGAGGAAACTCGTCGTCGCTTTCGCACCAAGTTGCTAGAGAACCATTACGTCTTGTTGGAAGCCTTCAAGACGCTGCGTAAGGTTCACCGCGGGCAATTGCCGTTCGATCGAACGGTGCAGGTGTCGGTCACCGACCATTTGGAAAAAGAACAGATCCTTGGTCGGTTGCCGCACAACCTCAAGACGCTTGCTGTGTTGCTTCGTCGCAATCAACACGATTGGCAAACCGCACTGAGCAAGAGTGCGTCGAGTCGTCGACGTCGTCAAGCTTGGCAATCGCTTGCTCGTCGTCGCCGTCGCGCCGTCCGCTTGATCGAAGAACTCGGTTTGCGAACCCAGCGAATCGAAAACCGGATCGGTTTACTAGAAAAGTTCCTCCGTCGCCTCGACGAGATCGAGACGCAGGTCAAGGGCTTGGGGCGATCCAAGCAAGACAGTGAGCAAAAGGCTCAACTGTTGAAGGAACGTCGCCAGATCATGTCGGCTTGCCAGGAGACGCCAACTTCGCTGCGTAATCGCGTCAACGTGCTGAATAAGGTTTATTCCGAATACCAGCAGGCCAAGCGAGAATTGAGCGAAGGGAACTTGCGATTGGTCGTTTCCATTGCCAAGAAATATCGCAACCGCGGACTGTCGTTCCTTGACCTGATTCAGGAAGGGAATGCCGGTTTGATGCGTGCGGTCGATAAGTTTGAGTATCGTCGTGGGTTTAAGTTCTGTACCTACGCGACTTGGTGGATTCGCCAGGCAATCACACGTGCGGTGGCTGATCAAAGTCGTACCATCCGGATTCCGGTCCACATGGTCGAAACGATGAGCCGCGTGCGGAACGTCGCTCGACAATTGTTGCAGGAACTCGGCCGCGAACCGACGATCGAAGAAACCGCCCGACGGGCCGACACGACGGTCGAAGAAGCGCGACGTGTGTTGACGATGAGCCGCTTTCCGATTTCGCTTGACCGGCCGGTTGGTAACAGTGAAGACAGCCAATTCGGCGATCNNATCATCAAGCTGCGTTACGGGCTTGGCGATGGCTACAGTTACACGCTTGAAGAAGTGGGCCACATTTTCAAAGTGACCCGCGAGCGGATTCGTCAGATCGAGGCCAAAGCGGTTCGCAAACTGCAGCAGCCCAGCCGCAGCCAGGATTTGGTCGGCTTCCTCGACTGATCCTGCACGGTAGGCTGGCCTAATTTTCATAAGCGGCGGTTCCAACATTTGGAATCGCCGTTTTTTTGTTGGTCGCCGCACCGCGATTGATCAGCGATTGAGCGCTCTGTCTTCAGCTTGAGCGGCACGCAGCGCAGCCGCTTCGCGAGGCAGCTTGAACTCTGGGCCCGCCGGGAAGTACTGTACGTCGTCTTGCAGGTAGTACGGACTTGGTAGCGTCTGTCCGTTCATCGATACCTGGCAGCCCGTTGAACCGAGCGCGGCACCGGCGACACAGAACGACAGGAGCCATGTCGATTTGGACTTAACTTGACGGTGGATCATCTTCTGATTCGCCTTTGCAGACCGATACGATTAACTGGTTCAACCCGGTTGATCCGGTAACCATCCTCAACCGTTATCGGTGATTCATCCGGCAAACTTTGACAACAAGTCCTAAAATTGCCGAGAAGCATAATTTCATCCAGTTTGGAACCACATTTTTGCCCCGCCGGGTGGGTTGTGGTCAGTGTTAACCCGTTACGTGAGGCTCATGCGGATTTTATTTCTCGGTGACATCGTCGGACGCCCCGGCTATGCAGCCGTCACCAGTCAATTGCCAGCGATTCGCGCCGAACTGGCGATCGATTTTGTGATCGCTAACGCAGAAAACGCGGCTGACGGATCAGGATTGACGCTGCGTCAATTCAAGGGTTTGATCGCCGCTGGGGTCGATGCGATCACGATGGGTGACCACATTTACAAAAAACTGGAGCTCAAGCCGACACTTCAGGAAGACCCGCGGATCGTCAAACCGGCCAACTTTCCCACCCAAGCCCCCGGACGTCCCTGGACGGTTGTCAAATCCGGTGGCGGAATCGAAGTGGCCATCGTCTCCCTGATGGGGCGAGTTTTTATGCGGCCGGTCGATTGTCCGTTCGCCGCAGCGGACCGTGTGCTGGCCGAGATCCCCGCAGCGGTGAAAATTCGCGTTGTCGATATTCACGCCGAAGCGACCAGTGACAAACAAACGATTGCGCGGTACTTGGACGGGCGCGTCTCAGCGGTCTTCGGGACACACACGCATGTCCCGACCGCTGATTCAAAAATCCTCGCCGCTGGAACGGCTTACCAAACCGACGTCGGCATGACGGGACCGTATGACAGCGTGATCGGCCGCGATGTCGATCGGGTCATGATGACCACGACCACGTTCGAGCCGATTCATTTTTTTGTCGCCACCGGTGACGTACGGCTGTGCGGAGCGATTGTCGATGTTGATCCGCAAACGGGTAAAGCGACATCGATCGAGCGATTCGAGCGGGCGGTTAACGCTTTGCCCAATAATCAATCACCGTGACTTTTTCGAGGTGCGGCTTCAGCACTTCGACGAACGCCTTGTGAGCAGGGTGAGGCAAGTAGGCGTCTCGGTCGGCTTCGCTCTTGAACGTCACCAAGAAACAGTGCGTCAAGCCGCCGTCGAGCCCTTCGGGGCTGTTGTTGACGCCGTATTCAAAGTCGGCGATTTCCGAAATCTTGCTCGGTAGTTCGCGAAACGCATTGACCACTTTCTGGACGTCCGCCTCACCGCTGGACTCTTTAAACTGAAACATCACAACGTGGCGCAGCATGGTCGGTTTCTCTTCCGTTTGTTGCTGTCCGCGAACCTCTCGCAGACCATTGATCGATACCGCACAAAGGACAATCGCGCCGCAGATAGCGATCCAGTGTGAACGACGCAGGGCAAAACGTTTCGATTGGGACAACGGATGGTCTCCTGTGAAATGAAAAAGGGAGTGTTAAAAAGAGGGTTTGTCGCAAGCTAGCTCGATTCTAATCGCCGCATTTTTTCCGAGCCGATGATTGACCACAACGAACGCGTTGCATCGGGCTGGTTTTCCGAGACCGCTTGATAGGCTAGGCGTAAGTCAGTCCAAATCTGGGTGGCCTGGGGACTGTCTGGCGGAGCCAAATCGAACAACTCGGACAAGGACACGACGCGATACAGATTATCGGTCGCGGGATTGGTGCCGATGCGAGTCAGAATCTCGGTCGCTTCGGCGACGCGGCCCTGGCGAACCAATAGTCTCGCTAGCTGCAACTCGGCCTTGATCGCGTAGGCCGCGTTGTTCGCATTTTCGGTCGGCGGAAAATGTTCGCTCACCGCTAACCAGCCAGCCATATCGTTTCTGCTGACCGCAGCCAAATACTGTTGTTCGACACTCTCTTTAGCCGGCACTCGATCCGGACGCATCAACTGGGTGATCGAACGCGGGTTTTGTGGCGTCGCCAGGATCGCACCGATCGCAATTGCCGCAACAGGAAGAGTGATCGCAATCGCCATTTTTAAGCGATTTTTCCGGCGTCTGGCCGCTTCTTCCTTCATCGCTTGTTGCAGCATCACCGTCGCTTGCGCGGTGCCACCGTTTGCCGCTGGTTCGGTTGTCGACCCCAATTGGCCAGCGATCCACTGCGACAACTCCACCGCGGACGCGAATCGATCTTCGGGGTTTTTCGACATCATCCGATTGATGCCCGCCAGCAACCAATCGGGAACATCGTTCTTGCCGCGAACGGTTGCCAGCGGTCGCGACGTCTCCTGCAAATGCTGGATCGCCACCGCCAGCGGTTCCTCGGCATCGAACGGCGGTCGGCCGGTCAGCAAAAAATAGAGCGTACAGCCGAGCGAATAGAGATCGCTGCTGGGGCCAACCGATTTCCCCTGCACCTGTTCGGGGCTCATGTATCGCGGCGTTCCCATGGTCAGCCCGGCTTGCGTCAAATCGCCCCCGCCGATCAAGCGAGCCAGCCCGAAATCGGCAACTTTGATATCGCCCCGCAGCGACTGCAGGATATTTTCCGGCTTGATGTCGCGATGGGTGATTCCGGATTGATGAGCGATCGCCAGCGCCGCTGAAACGTCTCTCAGGACACCGATCGCCTCGTCGGGGGTCAGCGGCCCCTGTCGTTCGACCCGTTCCTTCAAGTTTGGCCCATCGATCAGTTCTTGGGCGATGTAGTGATGGTCGCCAGAGCGGCCGACTTCATACACTTGGACAATGTTCGGATGATTCAGTTTCGCGGCCGCACGTGCTTCGCGGCGAAACCGTTCGACATACTCACCATCGCTAGCCAATTGTCGCCGCAGGACCTTCAGCGCGACTTGTCGGTCGAGCGATTGGTGCAAGGCGACATACACATCCGCCATACCGCCGCGGCCTAGTCGCCTCAGCACCTGATAGTCGTTGATCCGCGTACCGATCAGATTACTCGAACTGGTATCGGCGGAAGTGTCGCTCATGATCGTCAGCTCTCGCGCTCGGAAAAGGGTCAAGTTGCGGGTGCCGAATTGGCAATTCTTGTGATCTAAACCGCTCTATCTGCCAACGTGACCACACCGTGACATCTTACACGAAAGGTTAATCTCGAACCGATTGGATATACCGATTGGATATTCAGGACGCCGATTTTTGGAGCCATTGCCCTACGACGGCCGCTGTAAGTTCACCAACTGGTTATTTGAACCGCTGCGGAATCCTGCTAGATCGACCGTTACGGCGCGGAATCCAAGGTTGGTGAAATAGGTTCGCAACTCGCCAATCAGCGGCTCTTGCACCAAACGGCCCAGGTCACCAGCGGCGACTTCGATTCTCGCCAGTTCGCCCTCGTGCAATCGGACGCGTAGCGGCGAAAACCCACGCTGTGACAACCAGCTTTCGGCTTGCTCGATCCGCCTCAAACGTGCTTCGGTAACGGCGACGCCGTAAGCGATGCGGCTGGATAGGCAGGGTGCCGCGGGCAGTTCCGCGACCGACAATTGCCACTGATTTGCGATTTGCCGAACCGTCGCTTTGTCGATCCGCAAATCGGCAAGCGGTGTCGCCACATCGGCTTGCCGTCCCGCTTCGATCCCCGGGCGATAATCACCAAGGTCATCGGCGTTGGTACCAGAGGCGATCGGCAATCCGCCACGATCCGCTGCGACTTTGCGAAGCGCCCCGTAGAGCGTCTGTTTGCAGTAGTAGCATCGCCGAGTGTCGTTCTTGGTGTAATCGTCTCGCGTCATTTCCTCCGTCGCGACACAAACATGCTCAATCGCGATTTCGGCTGCGACGCGAGCGGCGATGTCTCGTTGGACTTGCGGAACCGAGGGGCTGATCGCAGTGACGGCAACCGATGGCGGGCCGCCTCGCAATCGATCCGCGCGCGCCGCTGCGGCCGCGACAACGGCACTGTCGACGCCTCCGGAAAACGCGATCACGCATCGCCCCAGTTCGCTCATTCGCGACACCAGAGCATCGGCAAGCGTTTGTTCAGACTGCTGGCCAGAAGTGTTCAAGGCCGTTCACAATGGGTGGAAGGGTGCTTTCGGTTAGGAGCCGTTGCCAATCGCAGCGGCTCGGATCGAGCGGCTTGGCGTTCACCAAATCGCCCGAACGTAATAACCGGCGTCGAGTCGGCGACCTGCCAAGTCAATCAATTCGGAACGTCCGCTGTTGATCCGCAAACGGTTCGCCGCTATTGCAAGCTCGATCGCTTGGCCCGCCGCAGCAATTCGCTGACGCAGGTAGGCCGCGATCTCATTTTGGTCTGGCGATTCGCTGTGGCCCGTTACCAGCATCGCCGCGCCGGTGGTTGCCAGCAAGCGGAGGCAATCGTCCAGCAGCGGCCATAGGTCGCGGCCGATTCGCCACGTCGTGCCGCCTGGGCCGTGGCCGTAACCGGGCGGGTCCAGCACGATCAGGTCGTATTGTCGGCCGCGGCGAACTTCCCGGGCGACGTATCGGGCCGCGTCTTCGACCAAGTATCGAATTTTGGCTTCGTCCAACTGGTTCTCCGTGGCGGCCTGCCGAGCGGCCGTGACGCTCGGTTTCGCCGCATCGACATGGGTCACCGCGGCGCCGCATGCGGCCATCGCCAGCGTACTGCCACCGGTATGGGCGAACAGGTTCAAGCATTCCAGCGGTTTGTCGGTGATCGGGCGATTTGTCATCCGCTGTGCGATCGCGTCGCCAAGCCAACGCCAATTCGGCATCTGTTCGGGAAAGCAGCCGATGTGTCCAAACGGCGTGGCTCGGAACGGCAAGCGAAACTTGCCCGCATCGAGCGAGCTGTTTTCGGGCCAAGGTTTGCGGATGTCCCAAGCACGTCGATCGCTGTCGTAGCGGGCGTCCGCAGCAATCCAACGGCGGCGGTCTGCGGTCGGCACAGCACCTTCAGCCGCCGGGCTCGGGCGGTCGACGATGTAACCGGCCAACGATTCGAGTTTTCGTCCATTGCCGAAATCGATCAATTGGTAACCGGACAAGACTATCTTTGCAGCGAGGGGGGATCAGGTTGGTCGACAACACCGTTGACGACAGGCGAACCCATTAAACCATTTTGATCGCTGTTTGGTCGATCCGACGTTACGGGCGGTAGGTCTGGACTGGTGGCAACCATAGGCGGCGACGTATCGGTGTTTGTATCGGGCGACATGTTGGGCCACTTGCTCGGTGGCGGGGCGATCGGGATGGGACGCCCGTTGAGTGGCCAGCCGTTGTCGAAACGCATTTCGGCAGAGTAATTCACGGGCGGACGATTGTTGACGTCCTTTTCATTGCGGGTATAGCCAGCACCCGCTTTCGCTTCCTTGCGAGCCAATTGCGAGCTGTCACGAATCGAACCTCCCTGGAACGGTCCGATTCCCAGCACCCACGTATTCTGTGATGTAGCGATCGATTTTGAAATGCCCGATTGCCAAAGTGGTTGGCGAGATTCGCGATGGTAGGCAAATGCTGCAACCTTGGCAGCCCCCTCTCGCGCATCACGGCGCGCGACCGCGATCTCTGGCATCGCTGGGGCGCGGGTGGGTACGGGCGACATAAGTGTTGCTGCAACGCCAAGCACATTATTCTCCGGAATGCCGTATGTCACCCGGTGATCGTCCGCGCCGAGCGTGCCTATTCGGCCTTCGATAATGATGTCCGCCGTGTCGGCCTTTTCTTGCAGCAAGCACCCCGCTGCCATGATCTGCTGGCGCAACGAGCTGATTACATAATCGGCATTTACAAACGTTGGCGACTTAACACCCTTGATGTAAGTGTCGTCAAAGAAGACCTTTTGCCCCGTCATCGGACGAAAATCGATCGCAGCGATGCTGGTGTCGACCGCCGAGCTAAGCGTCAGCTGTTCGGTCGCTTCTTGGGTTCGAGTCGTTCCGCAACCCCCAACTATAAAGGCATATCCGATCGCCAGCCATGCAAACGTTCGACAAGGCGATGTCCAGGCTGCCCATGACGCCCGCAGGCACGACGCCCGCAGGCATCCCGCCAGCAGCGGCGAGATCCTAAGGTTGAACGGTCGCGGTGGTGAGTGCGGTTGCTTGGACATTATTCGCCGATAAATAGCCGATCGGACCAATGTCCGCCAAGTCCAATCATTCGCCAACTCCTTGGATTTGCTTGCATAACCGAATCGCCCCTACGCCGGTGGACGTTGGCAGGTTACAACATGCCACTCGCGGAGCTTTGCTCGTCTGTTCAGCCCCAAGTCCTATCTGTTAGCCGCCAATCCCCCGAAGATCGATGAAGATTAGTTGCAATCGGGAAAAAATGGCCGCCGCGTTTCAATTGGCGGCCAGTGTCGCCCCGACGCGATCGCCAAAGGAAATCCTGCAAAACGTTCGTATTACCGCGACCGGTGGGGTTGTTCAATTGACCGCAACGGATACCGAAATCGGGATCCGCCTGGAATTGACCGAAGGGATCGAAATCGAAGCCGAAGGGACGGCGCTGCTGCCAGTCTCGCGCACGATGGCGATCTTGCGCGAAAGCAGCGATGAAGAGCTCCGTTTCGTAACCGACGAGACGGCGATCCAAATCCTGGGCAAACGCAGCAAGTTTCGGCTGCCCGGCGCGAATCCTGACGAGTTTCCGACGATCGAAGGCTTTACCGAAGAGGTTTACCACGAAATCCCTGTTCGCCTGTTCCGCGAACTGGTCAAGCGAACCGTTTTTGCGACCGACGCCGAAAGCAGTCGGTATGCCCTCGGTGGCGTGTTGTTGGAGTTCGACGGCGATGATGTCATCGCCGTTGGCACCGACGGCCGAAGGCTGGCGCGGATGCAGGGCAAGGGCGTTTCAGTGGGTGATCACAAGACGACCGGAATGTCGACGATCGTGCCGACCCGCGCGATTTCGCTGATGGAACGTGCGGCAACCGATAATGACGGTGTCGTGCATATCGCGGCGAGGTCAAATGACCTGCTGCTGCGTACCCCGCGATGTGTGATCTACTCGCGTCTGGTCGAAGGCCGCTATCCGAATTGGCGACAAGTGTTTCCCAAGCGTGATCAAGCGATTCAGATCGATATGGTTGTCGGGCCACTCTTCGCATCGCTGCGACAAGCGGCGATTGTGACCGATCACGACAGCCGCGGCATCGATTTCACCTTTGGCGACGGTACGCTTAAGCTGGAAGCGACCACCGCAGAAATCGGTAATTCACAGGTCGAAATGCCAATCGCCTATGACGGCAAATCGATCACGATGAAGATGGACCATCGGTTCGTTGCCGACTTCTGCAAAGTGCTCGACAACGAAACGGCATTGATTTTCGAGATCGAAACCGAAAACTCGCCGGCGCTGCTGAGCACCGATGATGGCTATGCGTATGTCATCATGCCGATGGCCAAAGATCGATGATTGTGATGTTGGGCGACCGTCGGTCGTGCCGCTGATCACTCGGCAAACGGATTGCTGCGAAGGCCACGTTCATAAATCGGAATCGACTTGGTCTGGCCATCGCCGGATGCATGGGCCTTGGGCGAATCGATCAACGATTTGACCGACAGCAGTTGGCGAGTCTTTTCTTCATCACCAGGCAAAACCTCCTTCGCCAGTGAATCGGTCAACGGTTGCGTGTGCTCGGCCAATTGTTGCAATTTCTGGGGCGGTACGAACTTGCCGACCAGGATGATCGACGCGGCGAATAAACCGAACAAAAATATCGTTTGCAAAATCGACGCGATCACACCCGTGGCAAGTGCTCGGACCGGGTTCTGCCACAGCAACAGCGCCAGGACCATTGTTCCGGTGCCGACTTGAACGCCAAGTGTGGCAAGCGGCGATGATTTCAAAGCGAAGCTTTCGCTGGCGATAGCAGTCCCCGCGTAAGCCGCAGACATCAAAATCGTTGCGATGATCCCTCGCCGTACGGTGATCCGCCCGCCACCGGTAACACGGCAAGCCAGTTTCATTCCTGCCCCGGTTACATACAACCCGGCGACAATAAAGCCGACGATCGAAGCGAGTAATACACCATTGGAAAACACATCTCCAAATGGCAATGATTGGAATGCGGTCAAATCAACCGGCGGCAAAGAGAGCGAGTCCAACTGCGCCAATAACGATTCTTCCAGTCCAGATTCGATCGCGTCACCAGCAGACGCTAGGTCAACAGAATCGCCCAGTGCATCGTTGTTGGTGTCAATAAAGCCGTGCAACGTGCTGTCAGCATGCACCGACTGAGCCGATTCGATCCCTTCATCGATTGAAGGAACAATATCCGATGGCGATCGCGGCTCTTTATCCGCAACCATTAATTGATCGATCAGGTCAAGCGAATCGAAATTGTCATCCGTCGAGAGGGATTCAACGGCGTCGGTCTCGTTTGGCACAGTAATACCCGTTACAAAGGGAACTAGAATAACTACCCCAAACGGTAGCTTGCGAAATCGTGCACGAGATGACCCGATACCGCTTTCAAGCGGAAAAACGTATCGCTATGGTCCGGCGGTTATAACGATTTTGCGAACCAAACGTTCGGATTGCATTACAATCCTTTCAATCCACCTTGTCGTGCCTTATGACCAAAGACAATGACCACAGACAAATCGCCTGACCAACGGCCGCAGCCTTCGGCAGCCAAAAGCACTGGGGGGGCCGGACAAACCGGTGCTCCTAAGCGAATCGGATCTTTGATCAGCCAACTGATGGCTCGCCGAGGCTATGCGCAGGTCTTTGCCGCTGAAGGATTGCAAGCCGCGTTGGAAAGCGAAGTCGGTCCGGTAATCGCCACTGCCGTCAAAGTCGGAAATATTAAACGTGGCGTCTTGAATATCTACGTTACCGATTCGGTGACGATGCAGGAATTGACATTTCGCAAGCGATCGCTGCTGAAAAAACTGCAAGAAGCACAGCCCGACCGCGTGATTACCGATCTGCGCTTTCACATCAGCGCCACGGCAAAAGGCTAGGCTCTGTTCAAACCTTATACCTGCCGCACCACGATCCTGCGTCCTTGTTTTGCAAAGATCCGAACCTCACAATCGCCGGCAATAAAGTCGCCTTCAGTCACGACATCCAATATATCATCATCGATCTGAATCCGACCGCTCGGCCGCAGCGGTCCTAGCGTCCGTCCAATGTCGCCCACTTCAACCCGGTCGTAAGCGGGAACATCGATCATCCCGCCACCGCTGGCAAGCGACGCCACGGGGGCAGCGTCGTCTTGCGACATCGGCGCAAGCGCCAATCGGCTGATGATCGGCAATTCGCCCAAGTACTGCGCCAGGATCGCCAGCCCGATCGCGAATCCGACAAACGCCCCCAATACGACCCCAATATCAGCCATCAAACTGGTCAAGTCGCGACTACTCTCTGGCATCAACACGCGCCGCGAAGCCATCACCAGCGAAAATAGGATCAACAAACCGCCACCGATTCCAGCAATCCCCACACCCGGAATCACTAAAACCTCCAACATCACAAACGACACGCCAATCACAAACAGAATGACCTCAAACCATCCCGAGGTACCACCCAGAAAACGGCTCCAGAAAAACAGCCCAAAGCAAAGGATCGATATCAATCCGCCGATCCCAACACCCGGCATCCCCAATTCAACCACCAGCGCGATCAACCCAACGACCAACAGCAGCCAAGTAACGAAGTTGGAGTTCAGCACCAGAATCAGCACATCAACGCCCGAAGGGCGAATCATCGGAATCGGTTCCAGAGCGTTGATCGCCGCCGCAAGCCCAGCCGGATTATCGATCACCTGATCAGCGACACCCAGTTCCACCGCCCGCTCCGCATTTGCGGTGAAGAATGTATTGCCTGGTGCCTCGCGAACCACCTTCCCCTTATCCCACGCGTCCGTATCTTCCATCGAGTTCCATTCGCGATCGGAAATGTAACGAACCGTGCCATCGTCCTTTCGCGTCGCTTTAAAGATCACCAAATCCTTGTCCACCATCGCTTCGACTAAAGACGGCGGTCGGCCTTTTTGGGTCGCCAGGTCTCTCAACTGCTGCGCAAGCAGGCTGCGGGCCTTTTCCGGTGCGTAACGAAACGCGGAATCCTCACCCATCACGATCATGCCCGCGTCGCCGATCCGTGTTAGCGGCAGCATCACGATCTGGTCAGTCGCCAACGCCAAGATCGCCGCACCGCTGATCGCCTCGCGACTGATGTACGCGACCGTGCGAACGTTCGCCTCTTCGATCATTCGCACCAGATCGAGCGTTGTGCTCAGGTAACCACCCGGGCTGTCGATGTCGATCACGATCATTTCGGCGCCATCATGCACCGCCTGCTCGAACCGACGTTTGAAAAGCGCACCACTGAGCGGATTGATGTCCTCGTGAAACTTGATCCGAACCGCCTTCAGAGGCTTGCCGTTCGGCTCGGCCGGCTCTTCATCAACAACCACTGCCGCACGGTCGTTGTCGATTTCCGGAACGACCGCATCATCGGCCCAGCTCGCCGCTGCAAGAGCGAACACCGATAGCATGACCAATTGGATTGTCGAAACAAACTTCCCGAACGAAAGCTCCTTCGATCGAGCTGGAACAGCGAAAAATTGAAAACACATTTACGGCCTATTCGAACACGAGGCAATCAAACATCAACTTCACACCGGGCCACAATCGTCCGGTGGGCCAAAATGTCGTACAAAAGCGACAGGATTCAATCGTCCAGGATTATACCACCGAACCAACCGCACCGTCGCCGTCACGACACCCAGCGATAGTGCAAAGACTCGCCCCGATGCGTTAAGCTGTGTCTGGATAGTTCCCCCTCTTTTCCTTTATCGACCTCCCGCCAGGAACCCCTCGATGCCGAACCAGCCATCCCAATCTCGTCGACGATTTCTGCAATCCGCCACCGCTTGTGCGATCGCCGCTCCCGCAATCATCACCTCCAAGCGAACTGCCGCGCAAGGGCTGGTCGGCGATGGTGAGCACAAGTTCAAGTTCGACCACAATTGGGCAAAGTTGCCTGAGCCGTTCACGTGGCAAATCACTCACGGCGTTGCCGTCGACCCAGACAATAATCTTTATGTGATTCATGAAGGCACCGTCAACCAACCGGGCCACCCCAGCATCTTTGTCTTCGATCCCAGCGGCAAACTGATCCGTTCGTTTGGCCAACTGTTTCAAGGTGGCGGGCACGGAGTCGATATTCGCGTCGAAGATGGCGAAGCGTTTCTTTATGTCGCCGCGTATCAACAAGCGAAAACCTTTGCGAAGTTCACTTTGAATGGCGAATTGGTTTGGCAAGCATTCGCCCCCATGGCCAGCGGGCACTACGCA
>DIUH01000359.1:0-2351 GCA_002428205.1 Planctomycetaceae bacterium UBA6163 | reverse complement strand
ATCGTAGTCGCCGATCGCGCTCACCACGCCCTGCAAATCTTCTCAATCGATGGCGAGTACCTGCGAACGATTGAAGGTTTCGGATTGCCCGCCAACATCGATACGCATGGCGATTTAATGTTGGTGCCGGAATTGGTCGCGCGAGTTTCGATTCTTGATAAAGATTTCAAGACCGTCGCAACACTCGGTGATGACCGAACAAGAGTTTTAGAAGATAAAGATACCAGTGGTGGTTTTACAATTCGTACCAAGGCGTCCACATGGCAAGACGGCAGGTTTGTTCACCCACACGATGCTTGCTTTGACGTCGAAGGAAACATCTTTGTCGCCGAATGGGTGTCGACCGGTCGAATCACCAAATTGACTCGCGTGTAACGGCCCACAAAGCCCAGCTGGCATATCGTCTCAGTCCTGCTTCTTGCTCAGAACGGCGGCCATGTTGCCGTCACGAGGTGGTGTCAGCACCGAACCGGCTTTTATGATTTCTGCTTTGTCAGAGCTAATGTTGTTCCCGTGCTCGAGATCGATACCGATCCACTGAACCTGATAATTTCGGTCACTCGGAAAACGATCCAGCGTGATTTGTCGGTCACGATTTTGGGCTGGAAAATAGATGACGATCGCGGAAAGGTCTGGCCTTGCGGCCGCATAGGCTTCGTTCTCTTCGCGGTCGCTCATTAGGTCCATCTTCGGGCTCAGATCCCAGAACGGCACAATCGCTTCGACTCGCCGCGCCGCAGTGATACACGCAACCGCTTTCTCGTTGATCCCTAGTCCAGAATCAGGGCGGTGAAATCGCGCCGAAGCGACGCCACCGAGCAGGTGACGCCAAAAACGCTCGATCGCGTCTTGGTCCGTATGACCAAACTTATTGCCATCGGCGCCATAAGTCTTCGTGGTGTTGATCGGCCGAGGATGGTCTGCCAGTCGCTGGCGAACATACAGAAGATTGTTCCAGTGCTTCTCGCCCCGGTTGTGATTATTCTGGCTGATGTCAACATAAGCGTATCGCTGTGGATGATCAAACGTGCGGCGGTGTCGGTCGGCTCGTAGGTCCCAATCGTCCCACATTTCCGTCGCATAGATCGATTTTTCAGCACGCTTCGCGCGATCATGCAGAAACTCCGCCCAATAAGTCGACCACGCTTCTTCACCGTTGGTCTCGTTGTCGATGCAATAAAGGACGTGGTCGTGTGCCAACGAAAGGTCTAAAACCTTATTAACAAACGCTTGTTGAATCCTCAGCAGCGGTTGGATGTTGCGTTGTTGGGGTGTCGAGAAAAAGAACGGTTGTTTGTTTTGGCCCGGATGGTCGGGATAAGACTTTGCAAGCGTCGACTCTTCGGCTGAATAATTGATATTGTTGGCCGGGTTATAAGGATGCTTGCCCCAGCGGTCACGGTCAGTCGGCGTATGATCAGCGTAATCGAATCGATCCCACATTTCGATTTGGACAAAGATGCCGCGACGATCGGTTTCGGTAAGAAAGCGTTCGAATCGTTCCCAATACTCAGGGTTCCACTGTGTTAGGTCGTACTTTCCTGATCCAAGCTTTAGAAACGGATAGACCTCGAAGCCCCCGTCCTTGCGGTCGCTCATCGTGTTTCGAACGACATTGCCGCCAGCGGCGGCGATCCGGTCCAGTTGCGGAATCAATCGCTCTGCAGGCCACTGAAACAGGTTGTCGTCGTCGCTGCCGCCAAGCAGCATCACGGGCTTGCCGTCATGCGCCCAGTACCATGGGTTTTCGCTCCAAGGTTCAATGGCAAACGAACGACCGGTGGCCGACGCGAGTGCAATCAACAATCCAGCGAAACAAACCAGACGCAGTCTCAACCGGATCGTCAATGAATCGTTGCCAAGGGCTTCTGTCGGTGGCAAGTTGCAAGCGGAAATAAAACGGCACATGACGGTTGCAACTTAAGTTCAGTTGAGGGCACAGGTTCAGCAGCGGCCCAGGCAGGAAAAACGTTGCGGCAGCAACTACGGTCGATTCTAGACGTCCTGGTGCACCGAGCTCAAGCAAATCCCCTGTGAAACAACCCAAAAGCGATTCCGCCAAAACGTTACTTACCGCCGCTGCAGTCGGGGCCACCGTGCCCCAGCTTTCGTGCTATGGCACGCAGATTTCCCGCAGATCTTGACGAACGGCAACGCTCTACCTATCCTCTCATAACCCAAAACGCATTTATGGGCGACGTATTATTAGCTTAACTTATAGTCAATCGACGGCTTATGCAACTGCGAACGCTCGAATTATTCTGCTCGGTAGCCGAGTTTCGCAGTTTTTCGCGGGCGGCGATGGAGTTTGACATTACGCAAAGTGCGGTCAGCCAGGCGATGCACCAACT
>DIUH01000244.1:24609-33703 GCA_002428205.1 Planctomycetaceae bacterium UBA6163 | reverse complement strand
GCCACCACCGGCACCGCGATCGGGTTCGGCATGTTTGAAACGCTAGCGATTCTCGGGCCCGAGTCGACCAGCAACCGCATCGCCCGAGCACTCCAGATGGCCCAAAGTCGCTGAGCGGATAGTCGCTGACCGCTCCGCCGGTCAGTAACCCCACATCCGCCAACCGCTCCGCCGATCAGTAACCAAACCAAACCCCAAGAACAACTTTGTTGTTCCTTGCACAAACGATTATCCTATCGTCACTGCTCTCTCTTCACTCCGTTCCCACCCAAGTCGCACCTACCATGCCCACACGCACTCCCAATCAACTCTCTCGGCGCAACTGGCTCGCCCGCTCACTTGCCGCTTCCGGAACGATCCTCTGCAGCGGCGGCCTTCACCCATTCGCCTTTGCCCAAGCCAACGAAGAAACCGTTCCCTTAAAACTTGGCCTAGTCACCTACAACTGGGGCAAAGACTGGGATATTGAAACCATCATCGCCAACTGCACCGAAACCGGATTCACCGGAGTCGAACTGCGCAGCACCCACAAACACGGCGTCGAGATCACCCTATCCCCGACCGAGCGTACCGAGGTGAAAGCCCGCTTCGACGACAGCGAAGTTGAACTGGTTGGGCTGGGCAGTGCCTGCGAATATCACT
Organism: Planctomycetaceae bacterium UBA6163; assembly: GCA_002428205.1. Lineage (GTDB taxonomy): Bacteria > Planctomycetota > Planctomycetia > Pirellulales > Pirellulaceae > UBA6163. The sequence continues at coordinate 33,061 of DIUH01000244.1, read as the reverse complement.
CGCCCGACCCTGCAGTGCTCAAGAAAAACATCGAAGAAACCAAAGCGTTCGTCCAGCTTTGTCATGACGTCGGTGGCAGCGGTGTGAAGGTACGCCCCAACGCGCTGCCGTCAGGCGTGCCAGCCGAAAAGACACTGCAACAGATCGGCGAGTCGCTAAACGAGGTCGCCGAATACGCCGCTGGCTACGGAGTCCAGATTCGTTTGGAAGTGCACGGCAAGGCGACCAGCGAACTGCCGAACGTCAAGACGATCATGGACATTGCCGACCATCCTGGCAACGTCATCTGCTGGAACTGCAATCCCGAAGATCTGAAAGGCGAAGGGTTTGCATACAACTACGATCTGGTGCAAGACCGCATGGGCACGGTTCACATCCACGACCTACGCAAAGACAACTACCCCTGGGCGGAGCTCTTCAAACGTTTGCGAACCTGCAAAGCCCCCGGCTTCACCGGCTGGACACTCATCGAAGACGGCGCAGTACCGCAGGATATCGTGGCCGCGATGCACGAAAACCGAAAGATTTGGCAGAAATTCGCAAAGGTTTAACGTGTGAAAGCGATCTTTCTTGCCGAGCGCTGTATCGGGCAATTAGCGATAGTGTATCTTGCAATCGCGAATCACATCCTATCCGGCAAGCTTTAGAGGCGCATTGACGTAGAACTGGGGGCCTATACGGCTTTCGAATCTTTTCTTAGGCAAAGATTGGCGATGTTGTTGCTATTCTCTGTTTGTAAGGCATCCTGGCACTCGCTTGCACAGATCGAAATACTAAGGAAATTGGCTCGCCCCAAAATGCGCGGCTATACGTTTCTGCGAGTCGGATTAGAGCAACGCCGCGCGCTACAGAACTTCTAGCCAATGCGCAAGTGACTCGCTGGTAGCTTTCGACTAGTTTTAAGCCCCCGCCTTTTGGTGATTCGCTTTTCCTGCGGCCCCCTCGCCAACGAAATCGGCTAATAGGGGGTAGTCCGCTGAACCGCCGTCAATCGCGGTGAGCCGCAATGGTGCAACGAACTTCACTGCATTCGATGCCGCCAGGCTAACCAGAACCCCCAGCGTGACAATTGTATCGATTTTAACGGGCTTTATCGCAAACTAGCCGTCACGCTCACGTTAAAACGCGACTCTGGATTGGAGAAAACAAAGGATAGGAAAGCGACCTTAATTCTTCCTCAAAGCTAAGATCGGCTGCCCAAAAGGAAAAAAATTGCTTATTTATAGCGGTCTGGCAAGCCCCAACTATGATGGCCCCCAGTTGAGAGGCTGGATGCTGCAATTTATCCGCTCGCAGAGGCTCCCGGTGCGTGGGAAGCACTCTCCTACACCGGTTATCGACTTCTGTGTGGTTATGCGTACCCAAAACACCGTTACTGGCGCGAATCGACTTCCTGAAACCATTGTGTCAACCGACGCAATTGAGCAACTCAGTCCGTTCGTTTCGAATTTCGGACACACCACCGAAACATGTCAGCCTCAATGGAGGAAACGGGATTATCTGCTAGGCGTAATCTGCATCGGCCAAAAGTGGCTAACTGCATTCCCGTTGCTGATCGGCGACTTGCTGGTCATCATTGGCTGCCACAATCTCGCCGCGTTGATGATGGTCGCTTTCCTAGGCATTTCGATGCCCGCGGATTACCTAACACAAGGCTGGGCGACAGCAATCGTCTTTGTGGGCGCTGGTTTAGTGATGGGGCTCTACCCAGCAACGGCGGTCAGTCCGGTTGTCGAACTCCGGAACACGGTACTGTCTGGATGGTTGGCCTTCACGGCCATTATGCTGCTCAATCAAATGCTTGCGACTCTATCGCTTTTCGAAGCGTTTGTCGGCATCTGCGGTGCCTCGCTCGCTTCTTTGCTGATTCCATTAGCACGAAACATCGTACGCCACCATTTTTCGCGATACGATTGGTGGGGAGAGCGAATGATTATTATAGGCTCTGGCGTGCAGGGGCAGGCGATCTACAGTTTCTATCAAAGAGGACGACACCGCGGCCTAAGACCCATTGGGATTGTTGATACGGCGGAAACAGCAGAAGCAAATGTTCCCACGATCCAAAAGGGATCGATCGTTTATCTTGGCCCCATCTCTAGACTTGACAGGATTGCCAGGCAAAACTACGCCAGTTGGGGTATAGTTGCTCCCGGCGGTTGTGAAGGCTTAAACCTGTCGGAACTGATCCGCTATTGCGGCGTCTTTCCTCATTTTATTTTACTGCCGACAGACATGCTTGTACCAAGTCTTTGGTCTGCAAGTCGCGAGTGCGCGGGTGTGATGGGTATTCATGTTCGCGATCACCTGCGCAGCCCTCTGTCTGGTGCTGTCAAACGCATTTTTGACATAAGTGTCGCCGCACTCGGACTTGTTCTTGCATCGCCAATATTGCTGGTAATCGCCATCCTTTTGAAGCGAAAATCCCCCGGTCCAATCTTTTACGGCCACGAGCGGATCGGGAAATCGGGTGTCAAGTTCAAGGCATGGAAAATCCGCTCAATGGTGGTCAACGCGGCAAAGGTGCTGGAACAACATTTGGACCGCGACCCAGAAATGCGACGCCAGTGGTTTGAAGATCAGAAACTGCGCGATGATCCAAGAATTGTTCCAGGAATCGGCAACTTCATTCGCAAGACCAGCCTCGACGAACTGCCGCAACTATGGAACGTTCTCACGGGAAACATGAGCCTCGTCGGTCCTCGGCCGATCGTTACCAGCGAGATCGAACGTTACAACGAGATGTACCCGCTTTACTTGCGGGTTCGCCCTGGCATCACAGGTCTGTGGCAAATTTCCGGTCGCAACGACACTAGCTACAGCCAACGTGTTCGGCTCGACAGTTACTACGTCTGCAATTGGTCCATCTGGCTTGACTACTACATTCTCCTGCGAACCATACGCACGGTAGTCCTATCCGAAGGAGCTTACTAGGTTAACGCTTGCCGCTCCCCCCGCTGAAGTATTTCAGAGATTGATTTGAGCACCGCCAACTCGTCACAGCCTGCCGATTCTAAGATCCGCAGCAAAATGGTACTTAAATTAGGTGAAGCCGGTGTAAAGTAAAAGTCGTTAGACTGAAAATCGGAGAACATCGTTTGACAATGACAACAATACTATTGATCAATTTTTCATTGCTGCTTATCTATACCTACGCAGGGTATCCTTTAATGCTTTGGTGCCTGCAGATTGGCCGACGCAATTCGCACGCTACACAAACACCAGGTTTGTGGCCAGACGCAACACTCGTGATACCAGTTCACAACGGCGCGGCCGTACTGCCAGGTAAGCTTCATAATCTTGCAAAGGTCAGCTACCCGGGCCCACTGAGCGTCCTTTTCGTACTGGATGGATGCACGGACTCAAGCAGAAGCATAATAGAGGCTGCAACCGATGGAGAGCTGAAATTTCCGATCGACATATACGAATCGCCGCAGCGAATTGGGAAGGAAGCGGCTTTAAAAAATGCCGTCTCAAATGTTAACTCAGAAACTCTTATATTTTCAGACGCCGATGCGATGCTTCAGCCCAACACAATTAACGAACTCGTAAAGGCGCTTTGCGATGATAAGGTCGGAGTTGCGTGCGGCCAAGAGATTCACAAAACAAGCAATAGACTTGGGGCCGGTGAAGGTCAAGGATACTTTTACCGGTACGAAAACTTAATTAAACGAATGCAAAGCACGGTCAGTTCAATGACCTATGTACAGGGCGGTGTATTTGCAATGAAAAAAGACCTTTACTCGTTCAATCTTAAGCCCGGATGCACACAGGATGGTATAATCGCTTTTCACGCGGTTCTAAACGGAAAGCAGGTGAGGCATGTTCCGAGCGCTGTTTCCGAAGAGGGCTACGACATTTCGACCGCAAAAGACTTTTCTCGCCGCGTTCGCACAATCTGCCGCGCATTCTACTCCATCATTTGCCAACCCCGCATTTTTCTACCATGGAGAACAGGTTTCTACGGAATACATGTATTGTCTCATCGAATACTAAGATGGTTTACCATTCCACTAATGGCTACCGTATTCTTCCTCACAGCCATGCATGCAAATGAATCAAGTATTGTCCTGGCCTACTTTGTATTGCAGCTATTATTTTACGCTTTCGCCGCGCTGGGGTATTTCCTAGAGGTGGTGGAACGGCGTCTAAAAATACCGTATATTTGCTACTATTTTATGTACCTGCACATCGCGGCATTTTTTGCGATTACACAAGTAATGCTAGGTCGCCGCGTCGTCACTTGGCAGCCAACGGCTGCTCAAGAATGAGAAGCATCAACGGACGTGAAAAATGATTGATCCGAGACGTGTCAATTAGGTGTAGCGGAAGCTGGTTCGAACTGCAGTCAACAATGCCTCCCAATGAAACGAAACTGGCGAACATGTACAATTTAAAACGCCAGACGATACTTTGCAAGCAATTTGAACGCTTGTCCTCCAGCAAAAATGGGCTACCAGCAAATCTGGTTTCCTTACCTGTCGCAACTGCCAAATGCCTAGGAATTTCGTGAACGTCACATTGCACAACGAGGAACGCCGCGCAGCACACGGGATCGCAAGTTTTGTTGCAAGCCTCACTGCCGTTTTCGTGATCCCACTCGCTTTGTGCGGTTCGTTCTTTGGCTCAATATTATTCGGCAGCATAAGGTTCGTTGACCTTTATCTCTTTGCGCTCACGGTCGTATCGGCTTTAGGTGTCACAATCTATTTGCTTCTCAAACCCGAATGGACGCCAGAACTGAAGGGGCTTTCACGGTCATCAATTTTATTGCTTGGGCTACCTGTGGTCTTGAGCATTGCCTTTAATTACCTTCGTCCGGAACCGCCATCACTTGCGGTTCGCAGCCTAGTCGAAATCGCCGCAAGTCTAGCAGTACTCTTTGCTGCCCTGCTCAGTCCGTGGGAGGACAAGCGATTTTGCAAGTTTATCCTCACCGCGGCTTTTGCCTGCCTGGCTATATACTTATTGTCCTGGAATCTCCAAGGACGGCCAATTAAATACGCCGGCCTATCGAATCATAAAAATGTGGTCGGTGGGCTTAGTTTTAGCTTTGCACTATTGTCTGCTATCTGTATGAGTTTCCATAGGCATGGAATGATTGTTAGGGTGATGTGCATGCTGACGATATTTCTTGCTGCCGTTTCGGCCTATGCAGCAAGCTCCCGCGCCAACATCGTATGCATAGCTGCAATTGCAAGCATTTTGGTCTTCGCACCGGCGATTCAAGTAGTAACAGAGTTTCGGTCAGCCCGTTTTGCAGCTTTTTGTTTATTTGTAGTCTATGGGATGTTTCTTGCCGTTCCGTTTCTTTATGTTAACGCACATAGGGTGCCTCGGTTCGAAGTGGTTAATTTAACGATCAGGGATTACACCGGTGACGGTTTCTATAGCGGTCGCGAAAATTTTTGGGGCGAGATCATCGACAAGACATTGGAACGCCCTATCCTGGGGTATGGAGAGCATTATATTCGCGTTTTCCCAGACAAAACCATGCATGCTCATCATTTGGGGCTAGCGAAGCTATATCACATTGGCGTTTTCGGGTTTGCGTGTTTCATGCTCTTCTGGTACTCGGTCTTTTGGCAACTATATAGCAAGGATCATCCGGCGGTTTGGATGTGCTTCCTGTTGCTTTTTGTTCATCAATCATTCGAGGTAAACCTGACTGCCGGCGGGGTGCCCGTTGGCGTCTCGTTCCTTGTTGTTGTCGGCGCAGGGATTCATTTCGTGGCGACAGAGAGAAAGAAAAGGTTAAATTCTCGTTGGACAAATGCTACGAACCTTGCTCCATCGGACATGTTGATGCCGGGCGAGCGGATACAACTATGACTGCCACTGCGCCCGCGAAGCGGCTCGGCAAGCGAATCCTACGAGTTCGCCTGGTCCTGACTATCGCTGCCAGAGTCTTCGGAGTTGCTTTCACCGCATTGTTCGTTTTTATTCTAAGCCGGTCGCTCGGCCCCAGCGATGCCGGTGCCATCATGCTGACCTGGGCATCTGCAACCTACACGACAAGCTTATGCCGACTAGGCCTCCATCGAAAACTACTGCGTTTAGTGAGCATCAATCGGGATACTTCGGATCGAGTCGCTATTCGTGGCTTCGTTCTTCAAGTCTTTGCCATTACCGCTTTTGCTTCACTAACTGTGTCCGGCTTTATTTTTCTATTCCGAGACGTTCTGCTTCGAATGTTCGACGAAAATATTAATTCTCAGGCGTTGACTACCTTGCTCGCCATTTCCATACCATGCCTAACGGCTTCACAGATGAGCGAGGAGCTACTAAAGGGGCGCGGTTTTACAGAGTTTGCAAGTTTCTTGCAGACTGGTTTTGCCGCCTCCATCGCCGTTTTCATTTTTTTATTTTCAGGCATGACATTCGAATGCGCGGTTCTAGCGCTCAAGTTGACATCAATTACGATGCTGCTGCTTTCAGCGGTTATCGTTGTCTCGTTATTCGGTAGAGGGTCGGGATGGAAAACGCTTCCGGTTCGAGAAATCGCAAGCGGAGCGCTTCAGAACTGGTTGTTTGATGTCATGCGGGTAGGTGTTTTATGGCTGCCATATCTTGCATTGGGAGCATTTTCAACTAGTGCCCAAGTCGGGTTTTATGCAGCGGCTGAGCGTGTCGCCCGAACAGTTAACATCGCATTTGTGGCTATAAGTAATGTTGTTTCACCCGAGTTTGCCCGTTGGAGTAACGAGGGAGATTTCATGAAAATGCAGAATCTGCTTCAAAATATAACCCGTTCCGTTATTTATTTTTGCGGTCCCATTACTCTCATTATCGCCTTCAATGCGGGCCTTATCATGCGTTGCTTTGGCGATGATTATGTCGCCGGCGGCTATGCTCTGGCTGCAATTGTCATCGCCCAGTTTATTCATGGTGTGAGCGGTATCTCCATTGATGTCTTAATGATGTCGCGTCTGGAAAGGATCGCGACGGTGAGCGCGTTTGCAAGCCTTGTTTCAGGTGTCGGAATCTGTACGGTTGGCGCATCGGTGGCGGGAGCTTTCGGAGCGGCTTCCGGCGTGTTGCTGATGTTTCTTGTTCAGGGATCGCTCAACGTCTACTTGTTGTATCGAGTCACCGGCATTCGAGCCTTCTCACTTTTACCGCCCCGTTCGTTTAGCATCAGCTAAGCTTATCGATCGTGCCAGAATGAGTACAGCACTTGATTTCGTATCGAGACAATAAGCACTTTTCGTTGTCGCTTGATGAGTTTTTTGAGACTTGGCGTTAAGCAATACTACTTCCTTGTTGCGCAGAGTTTTTATGATAGGCCATTATGAATCGTGGATCTGTTGGTTGATGCTTGGGGGAATTTTTGGATTAGCAAAGAATTTTCGCGGTTGTCCGTCCACGGCAATCGGTGCGGGCATGGCAGTCGCGGCAATCAGCGCTACGTGGGTGTCGGTCGACATCAAGGGCAGCATGATTGACTGCCGAGTAGCCCTAGCCGTCCTGCTTTTGGTGCTTTTTTGCGTTCACCCACTAGGGCGGTTTCGTTTTACATGGAATTGGTTAGATACGAGTATCCTTTCGTTTGCTTTCTGGGGATGTGTTTCGGATTGGAGGCATTCAGAAGGAATTGCGGGAGTGCCGACGCGGCTTTATGGTGAAGTCTTGCTGCCATATTTTGCAGGACGCTTTCTCAGTATGCGAAGCGATTCTATTCGGCATTCATCCACTTGGTTCTGTTTTGCAGGATTGATCATTGCGGCCGGTTCAGTTTTCGAGAGTTTTACTAGTATCAATTTATGGGAATGGCTGTTCGCGCCGACTGACGACTTGGTTAAGCGCATCCCGACGAGTCGTTACGATTTACTTTATCGTGCTGCCGGCCCAACAAGGCATCCAATTTTCTTGGCAGTGCTCATGATTCTTTTTTTTCCTTGGGCCGCTTCACTAGCTTTCCGGACCGCGGAAGGCGGTAGAAGAACGTTAGGGTTTGTAAGTATTTTTGTCTTCGTGTTGGGGGTGCTCTCTACCGTTTCTCGAGGACCGCTCATTGGCCTTTTCCTATCCCTGGTTTGCTCAGTCGGTATCGTATGGCCGAGGCTCGCCAAGTGGCTTTTGGCATCGGTAGCGTGCACGACGTTAGGACTTGCACTTTTGGGGCCACAGTTTGCAACGGTTTTAGAGTTGACCGATCCTGATGACGTCCGTACCCGCGTCATTGAGGTGGCTAACGAGAATGTCATTTATTCAGGCACCCGTAATCGACTTTTGGTGTGGGAGATTTACGCTCCACTTTTGATCAGGGGCGGGCCAATGGGATTTGGCACACAGGCGGTCAGCACTTTTCCTCCAAATATTCCTGGCTTGCCGGCATCTACCAAGGCTCGCGAAACTCTCGGGATTGTGGATAATTCCTACTTACTAACCGGTCTTCGTTTCGGCTGGATCGGATTGAGTCTGTTTCTGGTTTTGATCTTTGGATCGATTGTGA
>DIUH01000244.1:22136-24527 GCA_002428205.1 Planctomycetaceae bacterium UBA6163 | reverse complement strand
CTTGCGTGACAGCATGCTCCGAGGCGATATCGATGTAGCCGCGTGATCGCCGTTACGGTTATAGCGCCCACCGCTCATCGGTGGCTTGGCAATTGATGATTTCTCGTAAATGCCCCCCGGCCAGGCCGTTGGAATTGTGCGAGTCGTCGTAGTTAGATGACTGATAGAGCTGTGGTTCCCAGATTTTGACGCGTTTATCCATATTCAGACGCTTGCGGATGTCGATTCCCCCTGCACGGATGTTTTTTTGTGCAGGAGCGCTGGGCCATGAGTCGGACATTGAAGTTACTGGTAGCGTGTATGCTGGTCGTAGCGGGTGGATGCTCGTCTTTAAGCGATCACCACTACGAGAAGACACAACGGGCCCGGGCCCGCGAAGCATGGCGCCATCATGGGGCGAAGTGCAAACAACAGGTTTGCGAAAAGGATTACGCCGCAGGCTGGAAAGATGGCTTTTACGATATTGCGACGGGTGGAAAGGGGTGTCCGCCGGTTGTGGCACCTTGTAAATATTGGGATCCGGCACAAATCCTTGAGGATCACGACCAGCGACGACTGGCCTATTACAACGGCTTCCAAGACGGAGTCGCTTGTTCGTTGCAGTATCCGCAAACCCACTACCTGAAGTTGTGGTCGTCGTGCGAATGCCCGCTGCCGGCGTGCGAAACTCAATGTGCCCCTTGCTCTCCAACTCTACCGCAGCCTTGCGGGCTCGTTGTTGAGGGTGCTGAGTTCATGATTGAGGATGATTTTCACGACGGGGATTCTGTGCCGTCGCCTAGACCAGTACCTTCGATGCCGCAGCGCCTTCAACCGGTCGAAGCACCCCGACTTGACGTCCCTGAGGCGATCGCTCCGCCGAAACCTATCGAGAACGAAGATCTTGGTCCGGGCGCTAGCGGCACCAACGTGCGATACTCCCAGCCAATTCATTTGGACGATCTTGGGCTGGCCGTACCGGGATTTTTTTCAGCCGGCTACCGCTTTGCCCCTTAGCGTACACAGTCGTGAACGCGTCGTTGTGCCAGTTTTTCAGATTACACGGAATGTACACGGATGGTAGGGACACGGCGGCTGGCCGTCAGTGTCCGCTCGATTTCTCCCGATCGACGGGAAAGGATGTTGAAATGATTGGTTTGTTTTCCTCACGGCCCATCGACGCGAAGCCCTTTCGCCACAATCGTGCTGTGGCGACATTGCTGACGACGACGTGGTTACTGACTTCGGTCGGCTGCATGTCGGTTTCGTCAACCCATCATGCCGTTCCAGCCAACCGGCTTGACCCGTCTATTTTCTCGTGCCCGAAGGAAAGCCTGGCGCCGCTTCCATTCGCCGCTTTAGGCCAGCCCAAGCCTGCCGAGCATGTGATTGGTGCCGGTGATACTCTTGCGATCTATGTCTTCGGCGTCTTCCCGCCTGGTGAAGACGAGACCCCCGTCCAAAACCGCACCCAAGCGGTTAATCAGCGCTATTATCCGCCTTATGGTGCGGAGATCGGCCCTTCAACCGGTTTGCCAATTCGCGTGACCGATAACGGCACCGTTGACCTTCCGTTGATGGACCCGATCCCGCTTGAAGGCCTTACGATCTCCGAGGCGGTCGAGAAGATCCGAGCATTGTATGTTGAAGCGGGGGTAGTGCAAAAAGGCCGCGAACGAATTACCGTCGGCTTGATCACACCGCGTGTGAAACGCGTGATCGTGCTCAGAGAAGATACGCCCTCAGCACCAGTTGCGATTACAAACCCTAGTCTCAATAAAGAAATCCACCGTGGTTCGGGTGAAGTGATCGACTTGCCGATCTATGAGAACGATGTGCTACATGCACTCGCATCCACCGGCGGATTGCCGGGTACGGATGCTAAGCGTGAACTTTGGGTGATCCGCAATAACGGTTTAGCGGATTACCGCTACGTCAATGCCGACCAGTTGAACCTGATGGTACAACAAGGGGCACTGGTCAGCGAAAATCAGAATGTTATCCGTATTCCTTTGGTAGGCTGTCCCGATCAACCGATCCCGTTCCGAACCGAGGATGTGGTGTTGCAGGATGGCGACGTGGTGTTTATCCCACGGCGCAATGAGTATTTTGTTACAGGAGGCTTGTTACCCGGCGCCCGAATCCCGCTGCCTCGTGATGAAGATATTGATGTTCTTGAGGCAATCGCCATGTCCACCGGATCGGTTGGTGGTCCGCTAGGCCAATCGGGAACCGTTCTTGCCGGTGGCCGAGTCGGTAACTTGAAAGAACCGACTCGTGTCTTAATACTCCGCAAATTACCCGATGGTCGCCAACTCGCCATCCGAGTCGATCTCGATCGTGCCATGCAGGACGAGAAAGAACGGATCCTGATTCAGAACGAAGATGTCGTGATGTTGCACTTCAAACCAG
>DIUH01000244.1:14804-22082 GCA_002428205.1 Planctomycetaceae bacterium UBA6163 | reverse complement strand
CCTTATGGCTCGCGTCGTGACTCTACTCGCGACTTTCGACATCACTTGCTCGCGTCGTGATGACCGAGCCGACTTTTCCGTTGTAGGAGGGGAGTGCCCCATTTTGCGGTGAACGCTGAGTTACAGGCACTTCAGAGTATCCGCTGCGGTAATATCCATAGTAGCCGCCGTCGGAGCTGAAGTTCTTTTGAACGCCCAATGTATTAAGTGCACTGCCGACAACAACACCGCCGGCTGCCGATAAGCGACGAAGTGTATTACTGACTTCGCTCTTGCGAACCGTAGCAGCCTTAAAGACCACCACCAAGCCAGAGACTTTCGGCGCGACAACCAGCGGATCCGACACTGCCAGAACTGGCGGTAAGTCTAATAATACGACATCGTACTTTTCTTTCATCAGTTCCAAAAACTGGTCAAACTTGGGAGATTGAAGCAATTCGGCCGGAGTTGTTGTGGCCGAACCGGCGGGAAGTACTTCAACGTTTTCAATTTCTGTTTTACGAATCGCTTCCATCGGTTCGAGGTCACTGGTCAAAATGTCAACCAAACCGTCATCACGCTTGATGCTGAAGTAGTTGTGAATGCTTGGCCGCCGTAAATCGCAATCGATCACCAGCACCGACGTGCCAAGTTGCGAGAAGGATACCGCAAGGTTAGAAACGACCGTCGACTTTCCGTCGCCCTGCATCGGACTTGTCATCGCGATGGTTTGCAATTTTTTCGAACGAACGTCCATCAGCAGAAGCGTCCTCATCATGCGAATCGCCTCAGCATCCGGAGTCAATTCGGTAGCAATCAGCCCCTTGACCCCTTGACGCATCGAATTGACTTTACCGATTCGCCCGAGAGCGGGAACACCTACAAATTGCTCAAACTCGACAGCGGAATGGAAGCGACTATCGCGCAGATCATTTGCTACAGCCAGAAACAGACCTCCGAACAATCCCAGCATCAAACCGCCCAAACCACAAAGCGGTAAACTCGGCCACGACTTAATGCCGGCGCGAGGCGTCTCCAGAAGTTCATACACATAACCGGTCAATCCACTGGCTGTGTCGAGTTGACGCAGTTGCTGGACAACACCATCAAAAAGCTCTTCTTGACGCTCGATCTTCTTGCGAAGCACCATGTCTTGCAATTCGAAATCAATCAACGCTTTTGCCTGTGTTTCTGCATTGCTCGCAAGGATCGTCAGCTCTTGCTTCCGCTGCGCAAGAGTCGCGAGGTCGTGCTCAAGAAACCCGATGTAAGCTTTTAACAAAGCCTCGGGGCTGAGCATACCAGCGCCCAAGCCGACGGCGGTTTTTTCTTCCTTCTCTTCCAAAAACTTTTTCACCAAATCGATTTGGTCTTGGATGTCTTGAACCTTAGGATGCCCAGGTCCAAACACGGTCGTTAACCGCTGCTTTTCGCTCATCAATTGCAAGACATTGTTGTATTGCGTTTGAGCTTCGGCGATTCGAGCGGGTTGCGTCGCCTGGAAGTCAGCAGTATTGGCGGCATTGACCTGAAGGCTGGCATACAAACCGAGGCGTTGCATGCTGTCACTGTCGATTAGAGCCAACTTGTCAAGGTGCGCGGAAATGGGCCCGTCAAGTTCCATATCGCCCAGCGTTTGACGAACGCGTTCAAGACGAGTTTTTAGCGAGGATTCTTCGATGTCAACGTTCAGGAGTTCTTCTTCGACACGTCGGTATTTGTCTTGATAGATGTTGCTGCTGCCTTCGCCCTGAAACAGCATGGGGGCAGCCTTACGGGCCGTTAAATATTCTTGCTCGGCACTCCGCAGATCCGATTCGACTTCATCCTTGGCATGAGTGATGTACTCGTTCGCCTTGGACATGACCGATTCGAGTTGCCCTGCGATATAATTTTGATATTCAACCAACACCGACTCGAGAATCAGACGGGCTTCTTCCGGATCGGTGTGCGCAAACGCGAGGTTCAAACTTCTTGCCGATTTTGCCGCGCCGCTTCCACCCTTGACGATCTCCAACTGGCTGATCACATAATCGGCAGCGTCTTCGCCTTTGGCTTCGGACAACAGCGGTCGGATTGAAGCGAGCTCCATCAGTCCGTCTTTCGTGAGTGCTCCTTCGACAATCTTGCGACTGCGCAGCATTTCCATATGGTTGGCGAGGATGTCCTCATCCACCACGTCGGAGCTCTTGCTTGAGTCCAGACCCGCGTTCTTCGAGTTCACCAAAATTGCCGCTGTTGACTCATACCAAATCGTTGCCTGGGTCGAATAAAATACTCCGACCGCCATCCCAAGCATCGCACAGAAGACGATCAACCAACGTTGCCGGCCGAGCACCTGCAGAATATCGATCGAAAGTTCGGGGTCGTCCCCGCTGTTCTGCCGATCTCGACCGGTCGAAGAATGTTCGAGTTTCATGAATGTTAAAGAAATGCGATTAATCGAAAAGTTTTCAGGCTGATCACATTAGACCCCATGCCAGGAATGTGCCCATAAATGACAGGGATGCCCCCTCGTGTGATCATGATTGCACTTCGGCGCCAATCGTCTCACAGGCCTCGGCTTACACTTTCTTCAGCCCGCAGAACCTAGTCAAGCATAAATCAACGCGTGTGGCTTGCGTCATTGCAAAATCAATCCGATTTTGACGATTCAACTGACGCAAAGGGCCTTTGGTCAATGTTTCTCGCAACCCTGGACGACCGAAATTCCGACCGGCAAACTGACGACGGCGTCCACCTTTTCAGGCATCTCGGCAACGCAACGCGGGTAGGTGGCATGATGTTCCGCAAAGTCGATCGATTCGTCGAGTGCTCGCAACATTTTTCCCGTCTGAGCGTCGAAATGCAAGAAAGCCCCCATGATATTATGGGCATACTCGAATCGCGTCGGTCCCAGCATTGCCGCTTGAACAAAATTACGCAGGTAAAGCCACCGGGTTCGCGGGTCGGCGATCATACGACCAAACACCGTAAAAAAACCACGCAACATGCGGCGGAACTCCCAGCCATTGGGAATGTGCTTGTTACGAATCTTAATTCGCCGCGTCGTGTCGATCACACGGTCCATAAACGCTCGCGGTGAATAGACCTCTTGGATGATTGTCCGCAATTCACGATAAATCTCGACCCGGTCGCGCATCGTTACGAAGTTCAACCCGCCAATCGTTTGGTCTCGCGACTCGTTGCTGCGAAGTTCGTAATGAGGATTTCCATCGCTCAACCACCGGTGGTTCGAATCGATCAACCGACGCTCGCGTGCAAGGCGGCGTGTAAGCTGGGTATTGGGCAAGGCACTCAATAGACCGACCATGGAAAGCGCAATGCCGCTCTCCTGAATGAAGCGGATCATCGGGGCGTCGGTCCGCGGCTTATCGCTATCGAACCCGATGATCAACCCGGCCGCGATTGAGATTCCGTTGTCATAGATTTTTCTAACCCGCTGGATGATCGGCTGGACAGTATTGATCCGCTTTTGGGTGTGAATCAATGTCTCTTCATCAGGTGATTCGATCCCTAGGAAAACATAACGGAACTGAGCTTCTCGCATTAGTTCCAGCAGCTCATCGTCATCAGCTAGGTTGATGCTCGCTTCGGTAGAGAACACGAATGGATATTTGTGCTGGCGATTCCATTCGCACAATGCGACCAGCAATGGTTTGATCAGTTTTCGGTTGCCGATAAAATTATCGTCCGTGAAGTCGACCCAACCACGATACCCTAGGTCATACAACCGTTGCAATTCGGCCACGAACTGTTCTGGCGTTTTCACCCGAGGTCGCCTGCCAAACAGTTCAATAATGTCGCAAAACTCGCAATTGTACGGACAGCCACGCGAGGATTGCACTCCGACATGTAGGTAATCGTCGAATGAGATGAGATCGAATCGCGGGATCGGAGTCTTCGTAACGTCGGGCTTGACCACATCCTCAAAACGCCCTTTCGGCTGGCCATTTCGCCAAGATGCGATCCACAACGGAATGGTACTTTCCCCTTCGCCGACGACCACAACATCCGCATCGACATAGATATCGGGCTGGCTGGTCGGATCTGGGCCTCCCACCGCAATGAACTTTCCGTCGCGTCGGGCTCGCGCGATCAGATCGAGGATCCCAGGTTGCTGGGGTAGCATGCCGCCTGTGCAAATCACGTCTGCCCGTTGCCACGATTCGTCGCTCATGGGGGCAACGTTCAAATCAACGACTTCAAACTGCCATTGTTGAGGAAGCAGTGCTGCAACCGTCAGCAGCCCCAAGGGTGGCGCAGTTGCCTTAGCGCCAATTGCACGGGCGCTTTCCACGAAGTTCCAGTAATTGGTCGACTCAAATCGGGGCTGAATCAATAGGCATCGCAGCAGCCCGTCAGGTGATTTGGGTGTTGAGTTCATCAATCATGGACCTTCTAAACATTTTCGGTTTTCCTGCAACACGGCAACCGATTCGAAACTGCAGATTGCGTTTCGAATGTGCGCAACTGACACAGATTAATCAGACGCTGAATGGATAAAAGCGAATGATTCAAGTTTTTCGCTGGACATTATGATTCCCTGACGCTGAAACGCATCCGACACCCTCCATTTCAAACGATCTGCTCGCCTTCGTCATATGCGTTAAAATCAACCGAATCCTTAAAATCGCATTGTTAGGGCCTACTGGATCGGTAAGACAAGAACGCGACAACGCAAAGGCTGGTATTCATACAACCGTGTACTAGGATGCTCTGATTCAGGATACCCAGGCCCCCAAATGCAACCGCTGTTTCAGCATCCATGTTCCCCAACGGCCAACCCCAACGAAATGTAGTTTTGATAACCGGTGCAACCGGTATGGTCGGATCACAACTGATGGCAAAACTGCTTGCCAGAGGGGTATCGGTGGCGGTTTTGGCACGAGACTCTTCCCAACGCAGTCCCGATCCCGCTAGGCGGACGACGATTTCCGCCAGCCAACGAATCGAAACACTGCTGTCGCGGTTCGAGTCAAACTGGGGCAAACCGCTGGCCAGACCTACCGTACTTCGCGGCGATTTGACCCGCGAATCGCTAGGGCTTGATCCCGAGTCGCTAGATTGGATTGGCAATCATGTAAACGGTGTGATTCATTCCGCTGCTTCGCTCAGTTTTCGACCGGCCTCGGAATCCAGCAGTGGCGAGCCGTATCGCACCAATGTTTTCGGTACCGCAAACCTAATCAAAGTCTGTCGCGATAGGAGAATCGATAACTTTCATTATGTTTCGACCGCTTACATTTGTGGACTAAGAATCGGTCGTGTTTATGAAGCCGATCATGACTGTGGCCAGCAGTTCTCGAATGACTATGAACACAGCAAGTGCCAGGCTGAAAACTTGCTGCGATCCGAAACATCCTGGCAATCACCCACCATTTACCGACCTTCGATTGTCATCGACAGCACGGGGCTTTCACCGGTTACCGAAGACCGAACTGTCTACGGTGCCTACAGCCTGTTCGAAACCCTTTCGTCAAAGCTCGGACTGCCTCAGCCCGGCGAGTGGTTTCGGAACTTAGGGTTCAGTGGCAACGAGCGAAAGAATCTAGTCGAAGCCGAATGGGTGGCCGAAGCGATCTGCAAGATTTTTCTGGAAAAAAACTTGCATGGCAGAACCTATCACTTAACCGACAGAACCGGAACTGCGATTTCCGAACTCGAAAAAGCCTTCCATACGGTCGCTTTGAAAGTGACCCGATCCGCATCGGCGGAACAATCTTCCAAAAAATCGAATGGGGCAACCGCCACGAAGAGCCTATCCGAAAAGGGGACTGCCCCTTTCCGGCGAGGCCAAAAAACCAATGAAATCGACTCGCCTGCAATGGGTCGGATGCTTGACGCGATCGCAGCGCCGTTTGTCGACACCTTTCGACCTTACTTTCGCGACGATCCCACGTTTGATCGTCTCAATATCGATTCGGCAATCGCATCCTTACCGATGCACGATCACCAACCGATATCCGCGAAGACCATCGCGGCCATGATTCAACACCGGCGCGAAAGCGAACGACGAATCGGCAAGACCACGGATCCTGTCGCCGAATCGAGTGTCGCTGGTGATCATCACAACAATCACGACGACAACGACCCGGTTGTCATCGTCGGACGCGCGGTTCGTTTGCCCGGTGGTATCGACAATGTCCAGCAATTCGAGCAACTGCTGTTCGACGGACAATCGGCGGTGGCGACTGTGCCTGAGTCACGATTCGATCGAGATTTGTATTTTGATCATCGCCGTGGCCAAGTCGGAAAATCTTATACTCAATTCGGCGGCTGCGTTTCGCCGGAACCGTTGGATGACGACCTAGAATCCCAGATCGCTAAGCTGGGAACATTTGACCTGACACATCGCCAATTTGCTCAGGTTGCGGTAAAGGCATGGACCGATGCAGGGCTGACCAGCGATGTCGCAAATCATCCTGATAAAAACCAATTCGCCCAGCGATGCGGTATCTTTGTCGGCCATTCCGGCGGCACCGATCAAGGTGGGCCACTGGCGATGGCAACACTCGCCGATGCGGCCCTTGATACACTCGACGAAACGCAAGCCTTTGCGCAATTACCGATAGCGATTCGTGACGGCTTATCCGAACGCGTCGCCGATCGTCTGCGCGAAGGAAGGCCGATTCGCACGGATGATTCGATCCACTTCGATGCCTATAGCGCCGCGTCGTTGGCCGGAAGACTGCTCTCGTTGGGCGGCATTCGCGAAGTGATTGATGCCGCCTGTGCATCATCGCTGTTAGCATTAGCTCATGCCGTGTCGGCGATTCGCAAGGGCCGAATCGATTCCGCGATCGTTGGCGGAGCGACTTATAACAATGTCGATAACCTCATCCTGTTCTCCCAATCTCAAGCGTGCAGCGAATCGGTATCTTCGCCATTTGATCAAAATGCCAGTGGGCTGATCAGCAGCGAGGGCTATGTTGCCATCACCATCACAAAGCTGTCGACCGCCAAGCGTCTTGGCTTGCCGATTCGAGGTGTGATCCGAGATGTTGGGGTTTCATCCGACGGACGCGGAAAAAGCCTCTGGGCCCCCCGCTCCGAAGGCCAGCAATTGGCGATTCGCCGCGGTTATGCCGACCAGCAACCGCTGGCCATCGATTACCTTGAAGCCCACGCGACCAGCACCCAAGTCGGCGACGCTACCGAATTGGTCTCGCTGGCATCCGTCGGCCAAAACAAACGTGATCTACTCGTTGGCAGTGTTAAAAGCAATCTCGGACATACCCTCGAAGCCGCGGGACTTGTTGGACTTGTCAAGTTATTGATTTCGATCGACCGTGGGGA
>DIUH01000244.1:10473-14739 GCA_002428205.1 Planctomycetaceae bacterium UBA6163 | reverse complement strand
ATCGAATCTGCCAGCGATTATGATTCATTAAGCAAACCGTCCATCGCGCCTCACAAGGCCAAGGCAAGCGAACTTGAACCGATCGCGATTGTCGGTCGTGGGGTCGTCCTGCCAGGGGCGTTTTCCGTTGAAGCGTTTGGAAAATTGTTATCCTCGGACGCGACATCGCTAGTGCAACCACCGCAGGACCGATGGCTCGGCGGTGCTGAGATCGGCTCGTCCCCTTTCGCCGTGCCGACACATTTGGGCGGCTACATCACCGGCTACCGTTTCGACGGACAACCGTACCGAATCCCGCCCAAACAGGTCGATCTTGCGAATCCATTGCAAATGATGCTGATCGACGCGGTCGAGCAAGCCGCTAAGGAAGCGGACGGCGGCAACTGGTTAGCAGATCGTGAAAAAACCGCAGTTGTTATCGGAACGATCTTTGGTGGCGAGTTTTCCAATCACTTACAGGTCGGTTTACGATTGCCCGAGATCTGTAAACATCTTTCCGAAGAGTTGGTTATCCGAGGCGTTCAACCAAGCAAAGTTCAAGGTCTCGTTTCGCAGTATCGGGAATTGATGTTGCGGCGACATTCCGCAATCCTTGATGAAACGGGCGGATTTACTGCCAGCACGCTTGCATCGCGAATCGCGAAAACATTCGACTTGATGGGTGGTGCCTGCGCCGTCGACGCTGATGACGCTTCAGGTGGGCTGGCGGTTTTGCTGGCGGTCGACCAGTTGAGATCCAATAAGATCGACGCTGTTGTTTGCGGAGCCGCGCGTCGATCACTCGACCTGGTCGGATTCAAAGATTTAGAAGTCCGCGGTCGATTGGCCGATGGTACAACCGACCATCACATCCCGGCCGATTGCGCGAAGGTGGTGCCCGGTGAAGGCGTCGCGGTGCTCATGCTGCGGCGATTATCCGATGCCGTCAAGCAAGGCCAGAAAGTCCTTGGCATCATCGATGCG
The DNA here is from genome assembly GCA_002428205.1 of Planctomycetaceae bacterium UBA6163. Lineage (GTDB taxonomy): Bacteria > Planctomycetota > Planctomycetia > Pirellulales > Pirellulaceae > UBA6163. The sequence continues at coordinate 13,776 of DIUH01000244.1, read as the reverse complement.
GTTGAATCCGGATTCTGCTGCGAACCGAACCGCCAATGGCGCCAGCACATGCAGGCCGCGACGATCAATCAAAAGATCGTCAGCAAAGTTGGCTATCTCGCTGGGGCTCATTCGATCATTCGCATCATGGCCGATACGGTTCATTGGTCGAACACCGCGACACTCTCGCAACCCATCACCTCAGTTGCCGAAGACGGGTTCTGCATAACCGTGCATACGCGTTTTCCGATCGACGAACATCCGCTACCGCAAACACCCGCCATCAAACGCGAAGCAATCGTTCAAGAACGTCGTATTGCAACCATCGAACCGACTAAGATTTCAGCGACAGACCGCACTCCAGTTTTCTTAGTGAATACATTGCAATCTTCCAAGTCGGTACAACGAACTGTCGTTATTCAGGGTACCAATGAGAGTGATTTTCTGGGCGAACTTCAGACGGCGATTCAGGCACCAGCGGCCACACTTGGGCGTGGGTTTGGTCTCGCAAACGAGCTAGCGATTGACCCCACGAAGCGTTTTTGTGCAGGCGTAATCGCCGACTCGGAAAAGTCGCTGGCTAGCGGCATGGAAGTCATCAGTAAGGCCTGGCAACGGGGACAACGCGTTGGGGTTTTCGATCGCCAATTGGCGGTATTGTGGGACAACGGGCTAGGCGCCGGACGTGTTGCGTGGGCTTTTCCGGGACAAGGTTCACAGTACTCTGCAATCCCGCAAGTCGTATCGCAAGACCGCTTAGCGGCCGCATACTTAGACGACTTTGATCGTACACTGCGGCAGATGGGCCTAGACGGGGTTGTCGACGATTTAGGCGATACCCAAGAACGTCTGGGGTACGACGTATGGTTGACACAGCTTTGGGTTTTGGCTGTCAGTTGCACGTTGTCGGATTCAATGCGACGCGGTGGCATGCGCCCCGATTTGGTTTTTGGACACAGTTTCGGTGAATGTGGTGCGGCGCTGCAAGCTGGTGTGATGACCGTCGAACAAGCGATCAAGTTCGCTAAATTGCGAAGCGAATCGGTCGCGATGACCACACAGAAACGCGGACAATTGTTATCGATTCGCGCCAATCCGACACGCGTCGAGTCGGTCTTAGCCAAACTGGATGCACCGTTATCCATAACGCACCACAATTCACCGCTGCAAACCGTAATCGCAGGCGGTATTGAACAAATTGAAATTGCCAAAGCAGCGTTCACCCAAGAATCGATCGCATCGATCGTAATTCCGGTGCCAGCGGCTTATCATTCCCCATCAATGTCAGCAGCGCGTGGCATGCTGAAGAACGCTTTCAGCAACCAACGGTTAATGCCGCCGCAAATCGGCTTCTTTTCGACGATTCGCGGCAAGTACCTTGCTGAACCGGCGTCGATACGCGCCTGCCTGATTGATCAACTCACTCATCCGTTGCTCTATTGCAACGCGATCGAAAGGTTGGTCTCCGATGGCTATCGACTGCTGGTCGAGGTCGGACCGAGTGATGTGTTGACAAAGCTCCATCGCGACATCGTCGGCAACACCGCACTTTGCGTTTCGCTCGATTGCGGCCACCATACACATTCCGATCGCCTGCGACTGATTTCCTTAGCCCAAAGTTTCGTTACAGGATCCGTTTCGAAATCGCCCACACCAACGCATCGTTTTGAAAATCAAGTCCTAAGCGAATCGGACCAGTCACAAGGCGATCTGAAGACCTCCGCCGATATTGAAATCGTCGATGTTACTCGTCGAGGCAGAGCGAGATCGAACAGCGAACCGTTTTCGTCAAACCACGAAACCTTGCCTGTTCAAGAAGCTTCGCCAGCGATCATCGATACCGTTCACAATGACGCTGTAAATCGCACGACGCCGAAGGCTTCGATCGACCAATCCTCTGTAAACCGTTTCTTAGTCGATTTCGTCGTCGAATTGACCGGATACCATCCTGATGTCATCGACTTTGATGCCGATCTGGAAGCCGAACTCGGCGTTGACAGTATCAAGAAGGCACAGGTTATCGGCGAGCTTGCCGAATGGGCGTCACTGCAACTTGACCTAAAGCGAATGCGACTGGCCGATTTTAATACGCTCGCCGATATCGCAAACCTTGCAATGGCCGATTCCGATCGATCCACATTAAAAAACACCTCAACCGACCTCAACGCAAACATCAACGTCGGCCTAGCGATCGCCAACGGGTCGCCGATGCCCCATTCAAGCCATCAAAGATCGGTTCGCAATGGTTCGGCATCGTCTGATGCGGTATCACAAACAAGCCATTATCCCGTTTTCGTCGAGCATGCAAACGAACCTTCATTGCCCGAGAATCAACCGACGGACCCCGTTGCCTCGTTGATGATCGACTTCATCGTTGACCAAACCGGATACTCGCCCGAAATTATCGATCTGGAAGCAGATTTAGAAGCGGAACTTGGGGTCGACAGTATCAAGAAAGCACAGCTTTTTGGCGAATTAGCCAGCCATTTTGAATTACAGAACGTAGATCTGCGAAGGTTGCGCTTGGCAGATTTCCCGACACTCGGATCGATTCGAGATTTTGTGTATGAACATGATACGAAGAAAGTGATATCGGCTTCGGCTGCACCGACCAACCAGTTGACGCATGCGGCAGCGGATGCGAAAAAAAAAATGACTCGCGGTGCTGAGGCCGATTTCAACACAAGATCACATAGCCCGCGTTTCGCAAAACCTTTCGCATCCAATGATCGATTGCCGATTCCGGCAACAGGCACTTGTCGTTTCGGTTTGACATTGGTCGACGCACCGCGCCGTGCGGGCATGCCGACCATGCCAAGGCTGAGCGGTGGTGCGTTAGTCGTCGGCGACAATCGCTTATCAAAATCATTGTCGGCAAAGTTGATTTCGATGGGTGTCGCGGTCCATTGCCTATCCGCCGACGATGCAGTAGCGATTGACGAAACGTTGGCAACGCTTTGGCAAGCTTGCGAGACGCCTCACCTTTTCATTACAACGCCGCACGACGACGATGCCCTTGGCGATTTGTCGACCGCGGTGTGGAATCAGCGCCGCCAGTTTGCCTTAACGGTTCCGTTTCGCATCTGCCAATTGTGGATGCAGCGGATGATCGACCTTCAAATGATGGATCAAGCGTCATTAGTGTCCGTGCTGAACGCTGGCGGCGATTTCGGTTTTTCGGCTTCGAATGTGGTCACGCCTGAATCGGGCGGCCTAGCAGGTTTGACCAAGGCGATGTTGATCGAAGCTTGGATGCGGGGGTATCGCCAAACACCGATGAAGGTGATTGATGTTGCACCCGAAACTAGCATGGATTTGGCGATT
>DIUH01000244.1:8680-10395 GCA_002428205.1 Planctomycetaceae bacterium UBA6163 | reverse complement strand
GGTCGTGGCATTACGGCTTTGACCTGCATTGCACTTGCGGAAAAGTATGATCTTCGGTTGGAATTGCTCGGAACCGCACCTGCCCCGGCATTATCAGAAGATATCCGTCTTCGCGCCCAGACGGATCGCGCGGTACTGCGGCGTGAAGTGATGGCCCAAGCCCAAAGGTCAGGCGAAAATCCGATTGACGCTTGGCGTGATCTCGAAAAAGCGATCGAGATTGACGCGACGCTACGAGAATGCCAGCGCAAGGGAATCATTGCGAGCTATCACTGTGTCGATGTTTCCGACTGCGTGGCGGTATCAAACCTGATCGATCAGATTCGCCAAACTGCTGGACCGATTCGAGGCGTGATTCATGGTGCGGGCGCAGGACAAGACGCTCGTTTTGATCGCAAGCGATTGGATAAGGTCGAGAAATGCATTCGTGCAAAGGTCGATGGCGCGATCGCGCTTGCCGAGTCGACACGCAACGATCCGCTAGAATGGTTTGTCGGATTCGGTTCGATCAGCGGACGATTCGGCGCCAATGGCCATACCGATTATTCGCTCGCCAACGATATGCTTGCGAAAATCGTTGACCGACTGCGCCAACAACGCCCTTCTACCCGCTGTGTTACCTTTCACTGGCATGCGTGGGGCGATATCGGCATGGCCACCAAACCCGAAGCCAAGTTGGCACTGGAAATGATTGGCATGGAGTTCATGCCGGCAACAGAAGGCCTGCAGCACTTCTTAGATGAGTTCGAGCGAGGCGGCGACTTACCAGAAGTCTTGATTACCGATCGAAACTATATACGCAAGTTTTTTCCTGGCTTTGGGGAATCGACTGACCCAAGGCAAGTGCTGCCCATGCTTGCACCGTCAGGCCGTTTGGATCTGCAATCTAATCACACGCCAGACCGATCATGGACCGTCACGCTCGATCCGCTGCGTGATCGCTTTCTAAGCGAACACCTCGTAGGCGGAAAGCCGACATTGCCGTTCGTTATTGCCCTTGAGATGATGGTCGAAGCGGCTAAGCATGCTGGCGAAGGCCAACCGATACGGATGATTCGCGATGCAGAGGCAATTCATGCGTTGAAGTTTGCAACGGAGGATGCCATCGCGGTGGAAGTGTTGCCAAAGAAACCCGATCCGACTGACCGATCTGGCGATTCTGACCGATCGGTTTCGACGTGGTCCATTTGTGCCGACCTGCGCCGATTGGATGGGCGTGTTGTCCAAGCGTCACGCGAGCATTTTCATGCATCGGTAGTTTCGTCGGATCGGTCTGTGATGCCGGACCGAATCACGTTGAACCACATGGAATCGCGTGGCGATGATCTATTCCAGATTCCCTCACATCGCCAAATAACAACGGTCGCGTACCTTGAACGAGACGCCGCGGTCTTTCATGGCGAACCGCTGAGAACACTTCACAAGATCGCGATTGACGAATCCGGTGAAGCCGTTGGGGTTATAACCGCGCCATCGCCGGTTCAGTTGGGTGGCGAACGACGCCCGGCCGATGGCTGGAGCATTCCGTGTGCGGTGATGGATGGAATGTTGTATGCATGCGCGATGTTGGCTTATGCCATATCCGCAAGGGCCAGCCTGCCGGTGCGGTTCGGATGCATCCATTTGGGACGATTGCCAGATCCGGGTGAACCGTTATACGTTTTGATTCGCGCGACCAGCAAAGACGAGAAAGGAATGACACTTGAAGCCGACCT
>DIUH01000244.1:0-8664 GCA_002428205.1 Planctomycetaceae bacterium UBA6163 | reverse complement strand
GTGATTCCCGGTGGCACCATCAAGACGTCACACGTCTGAAACGTTCGGCATGGCACCTGGTCGGTACGACCAGCCAGTTAGCGTCATCCGGCGATTACATAGCCTGTCAGGTGCTTGGCGTTCCCATACTCGTTCGACGTTTCGACGAACAACTGGTCGCGTTACGCAACGTGTGTGCCCATCGGCACTGCCAATTGGTTGATGAGGGAATGGGAAACGCGACCGAGTTGAAATGTCGCTACCACGGTTGGCAATATGGATCGGACGGGCAAACGCGGCGCATTCCCGGTGCAAAGAATTTCCCTAAGTTCGATCGTCAGCGTCACCGGCTTGACAGTTTTCAGGTCGACACGGTGGGACAACTGGTTTTCGTGCGATTATCCGAATGCGAGCAAACGCTGAGCGAGTGGTTGGGAGAGTTTGAAAGTCTGTTGGAATTGGCGACCGAATTGAAGGATTGGAAACTGAATCTTTTCAATCGGCTGACCTACGACGCAAACTGGAAGATCCCGGTGGAAGGCTCGTTGGAATCTTATCACTTGGATGAAGTTCACGCAAAGACATTCGGCAGCGATCCAGGCGAAGAAGCAACCATTCACCTTTTCAGTGAAAAGGGGACAAGCTTTCAAACTGAGTCGCGTGGCAAGAGTTTCGTGGAGCGAACCGAAGAGGCTTCGATACGTTGGTTGACCGGCAGTTTCGACCCGCGTTATCGACACATCCATCTGTTTCCAAACCTAATGGCGTCATTGACCGAAACGATTACTTTGGTTTATCAAATCGAACCGTTAACAGCCCAACAATGCCAGATAACCGTTATCGGACTCGGACGATCCCCAAGTCGTCATGGCCTGCTGAAGCGGATGTGGGCATGGGGCATGCGACGCATGTCCGCTCGCATCGCGATGAAAATATTCAAGGAAGATGCTAAGATTTTTCCGCTGGTTCAAAGTGGGAAACGCGGCGCAGTGGACCATGGGGTCTTTGGACGTTGTGAAGAACGATTAGCGGCGTTCCATAAGCATTGGGCGGCACCGAGCGGCCACTGATGACCATCTATTTCATAAAGGATATTCGACCTTGATCGACTTGCGTGGAAAACGAGCCTTAGTGACCGGTGCGAGTCGCGGCATTGGCAAATCGTGTGCGTTACGANNGATCGATTCACGGACTCGGCCGGCGCTCGTTCGCGGTGCGGGCTGATGTGGCGCAGCGTGATGACGCGGTGGCGATGGTACAAGCGGTGGAGGAACGTTTTGAAGCGATCGATATCGTTGTCAGCAATGTCGCGGCCGGCGGATTTCGTTCGGCAAGCGATTTGACGCCAGCGTCTTTCGAGGCGACGATTCGGACAAACTCGGCGGCCGTTCTTTGGCTGGTGCAAGCAGCGGCCGATTCGTTGGCCAAGTCATCGTATCAAGGGAAAGTCATTGCAGTTTCTAGCCATGGGTCGATGTGGGCGGTGCCTAACTATGCCGCGATCGGGGCTTCCAAGGCGGCTTTGGAAAGCCTGATTCGTCATCTGGCGTTGGAGTATGGTCCGCGCGGAATCAACTTCAATTGCGTGTTACCTGGTATCGTTGCGACTGACGCCGTAGCAACGATGCCTGATGTTGACAACATTATGAAAGCCGCACAGGCGCGAATGATGCTGGGTGACCGGACGTTAACGGCGAGCGATGTTGCCGACGTTGTCGCTTTTTTGGCCAGCCCTTTAAGCGACTTGATTCAAGGTCAAACGTTAGTGGTTGACGGTGGGGTGAGCATTCGTGTCTGAGCCGATCGACCCGCATTGGCTTAAGTTAGTGGCCGTCGAACGTTTCTTTGATCGTTCGGAAGCTAATGGCGGCTTACCCGTATTTTCGGCGGAAGCCGACTTTGATGGAATCCTCGATGCGGATGTATTGAAACGGGCGGTTGAGTCTGTATTGCCGCTGCATCCGCTGCTGAGAAGCTGTGTGCAGCATGGGCATAACGGTTTGGTTTGGCAAGCGATTCAAACGCCTCCTATTTTTCAACATGCTGTGGTCGACACCCTTGAAACGCCATCGCCTGGATGTTCCTTTCTTGAACCACCGGCAGCGATTTCGATTCGGTCGCAGGCCGGTCTGGCAGTCCGTCTTTTCACATCAGCCAACGGGCGATCGCGGGTGCGGTTTGAGTATCACCACGCCTGTACGGACGGCCAAGGCGGGGCCAGGTTTTATCGCGATGTAACCATGACCTACGCGGCGTTGAAGTCGGGCGAGACGAAAGAACGTATCGTGGACCAAAACGCGTTGAGCCGACGAGGGCACTTTGAGACTCCATCGGGTGAACCGCCGATCGGGATTCGCGAAGGCTTGAGAAACCTGTGGGTCACGATAAAAGGCCGTAACCATCGCATCGAACCGGTCCGGCCACAAGCCGACTTGGATCCATCCGATTCGGTCCATAAAGATTTAGTTGCACAGTTCATCTTGGATTCAGAACAGGTGAAATCGATCGATCGGTTTCTGGTTCGGTCGAAACACGTGATGAACGACGTGATGACGGCGGCAACTTTCTTAATGCTTAAGCGATGTTCGCAACCTTGCCCCAGCGGCGTCTACTTCAACATTCTGAATCCCGTAGACCTTCGAACCTGGGCCGACCGACGTTCGCCAGCATCCAACCGCGTCGGATTTGCCTACGTTCGACGTCGTGCGAGCGATTGGGCAACTCCTGTCGACTTGTTAGAATCGGTCGCCGAACAACTGCGATACGTCCGCAAACGTGGCGCAGCGGCGGAGTTGATGAGGGGAGTCGAGTTGGTAGAGAAGATCCCGTTTGCGTTGAATCAGATCGAACGCTCGGGACGCTTTACACCGACCGCAACGCTGACATGTTTGTCAAACTTTCAATTGGGTCGACGTCACGGGGTAAAGTTGGAAGCTGGCAGGTGGATGCTCGACGGAGCCAAGGTCGATCGGGTGGCCGGTATCGCACCGCGGCCGCCAGGAGTACCGCTAGCGATCACCGTCACGGGTGCGAATGGAAACATTACGATTACAATGCGTGGTGCCAGCAGCCATTTCGACGAAGATCGCCTGAGAAGATTCGGCGAAAGTTTCTGCCAGAACTGCGAAGTTGTTTGCCAATAACAGTCCAAACCATGTAAATCACATGACCACAAATACTATTCTCAAATTCCTCTCGGCGTTTGTGTTGCTGGCGATCGTAGCCATGATCGCCGTCGAAAAGATCGACGGATTAAGCTGGGGGACACTGCCCGCTGATTTGAAACGGATTATCGAGGAAGGTGGCGCTGGCATCGATCAGGCGGAAGATTCGTCGACGCCGCAAGAACCGAAAGAATCTGCCACAAATGCCCTAGAGGGTAGCGAAACATCCGAATCGGAGAGCGAGTCCGGCGTCGAAAAAGAATCTTACGGCACGCCCGATTCGGCGAGTTTGTCCGGCGGCGATGGTGGCAGATTAGTCGTTGGGGTGATGGGAGCGACACCGACCATTGATCAGATTCATTCGATTATTGAAGTGCCATGGCAAGAGTCGCAGATCAATCGTGCCTTTAACCAATCCAAAGATTTCGCTTGCAAGTTGCTGCTGGCTGAGACTGCGGTCAAGCCACCGCTGAGCCGTTTACCGCTTGGCCGGCGAGGTGTGATGGGGCGGATGGCGGCCGTTACCGTCGGATTGGAAATCGATAGTGCCGCGGACTTGAAGTTGCCAACCGCATCAGCGGGCGCGATTCGCGAGTATTTGATACAGCATCGTTTGGCGATCGAGCCGATCGTGTTTCAAGATGAAAAAGGGAACGCTTATTTCGGCACCGATTGCCGTGCGGCGTTTTATCAGATCGCTTACCCGACATCGACCATCAAAGCGGAACCGTTAATCGAAGAGGCGATTGGAAAGTTTCGTGCGATCGGTGTGCTGCGCGAAGGGGCTAACGCCGACGGACGAACTTTGGTGATGGCGTTTCGCTATGTCGATTCGACTCAGAAAGATGGCCTGGTAAGTGCCAAGCCAAAGGATGTCACGGAGCTGCTTTTCTTACACCTTGCCGAATCTTCCCCAGATAAATTACCTAAGCTGGAAGTCTTTGCGACCACGAACTCGCGCCAGAACCTTCACCGACTGGTAACGGACACCGATTCGGTCATCCAAGATCCACTGCCGACGATTTCAGCGTCGATTCGATTTGACAACTTTATCTTGATGGGACTCTATCCGGCAAAGCCCGTTGTCACTGGGATTCGTCTGCGAAGCAGCGGTGTGATCAGTTACGATACCATCATGAAGCTGACAAAAACCGGTTCGGAAAAAGATCGGGTCACGTTCCAAAGTCTGCTGGATCAGTTCGCGATCATCACAAACGGTTAGAATCGGGTACATTGTGTCTGCTTCGTGCCGATCAAAACTGTTCACCCACTCGCCCCAGGCCTCATGCGATGTCCATCCTGCGTACGTTGATCTTATCGGTTGGGCTGATGGCTGCTGCGGCGCTGAGCCAAGCGGCGATTGTGTTCGCTGATGATTCGAGTAAAACCGATGCGGTTATCGTCAAGGAGATTTCGCGAGGCGACTCGTTGATCCGGGAAAGGCTTTATCAGGAGGGGATTCGCGGCACCTTGGTGATTTGCGGGGGCGGCACGATTCCCGACGAAGCGCAGCAGCAGTTCGCCACAGCGATCGAAACGACAAGCGATTCGAAAAAGCCGGTTCTGATTTTGCCAACGGCGTCCGACAATCCTGAAGCCGCGATCGCGAAAGCGACCGCGTGGTTGAAAAAGCTTGGCATCGAGGAAGTTCTAGCACCGACTTCTGCCGAGTCTAACGCAGCAACGCAGGCTGACTTGATCGCTAAGATTCGCCGCTGTGGTGGTGTTTGGATTTCTGGGGGCCAGCAATCGCGAATCGCCCAAGCTTATGCCGGAACCGATGTTGAAACGGCGCTGCAGGAATTGCTCGATCGCGGTGGTGTGATCGGCGGCACGTCGGCGGGCGCGGCGATCATGACCAAACAGATGATCGCCTCGGGTAAAGACAAGCCCGAAATGGCGATCGGGTTCGACCTGTTGCCCGATGGCATCATCGATCAACACTTTACCGAGCGGAATCGTGTCGAGCGGTTGAGAGCGGCGATCGCCCAGAATCCGCAGCGGTTCGGATTAGGGATCGACGAAGCAACCGCCGTGATTGTTAAAGGACGCAATGTCGATGTCGTTGGAATGGGAGCGGCGACGATCGTCCTGGCAAAGGTTTCAGATGAATCTTCTGATACTGCGGAGTCGGCCGAACGCGACGAAGTTGTCCAGAAGATGCCCAAACAATCGCGTGCCGATTTGACTCAACTGCGACGTGCGGCTCGGTGGCGTGCCTCGGGAATCGATCCAGGCAAGCCGAGCGGCGAAGTGCGACACGTCCCCAGCGGATCGCTAGTGATTGTCGGTGGCGGTGGCATGCCCAAGGATATTGTCGATCGATTTGTTGAACTCGCTGGCGGCGCCGAAGCGAGAATTGTGGTCCTGCCAACTGCGGTGCCGCGAGAGGAGGCAATGCGACAAAGGGCGCCGCGTTTTTTGACCGCTGCTGGCGTAAAAAGCGTGACTATGTTGCCGCAGAGCCGAACCGAGGAAGTGGCCAGTGAAGAGTTTCGCCAGGCGATCAAGCAGGCAACCGGAGTTTGGTTTGACGGAGGCCGACAGTGGAATTTTGTTGACGCTTATGAGAATACAGACGCTGTTGACCTGTTCCATGACGTCTTACGTCGAGGTGGCGTGATCGGCGGATCTTCGGCCGGTGCCACGATTCAAGGCGAATACTTAGTACGTGGCCATCCGCTGGGCAACTTTGTGATGATGGCCGAAGGCTATGAACGCGGGTTTGCGTTTTTGCCAGGAGTCGCAATTGACCAACATTTTGCTCAGCGCAATCGTTTTCCGGATCTAATACCCGTGGTCGAGCGTCATCGCCAGATGCTGGGCGTTGGCATTGACGAAGCGACGGCGATCGTGGTGACGAAGAGCCGCGCCGACGTGATTGGCCGAGGGGCGGCGCACTTTACTTCGAGCGAATCAATCAAATCTTCTATCACCGAAGGAATAGAAGGTTCGAGCGATGTTGATGATCCGAAACGACTTTATCGAACAGTCGAAACGGGGCAATCGATCGATTTAAAGACGTTAGAGTTGATTGAGAACTAAGAATCCATGCATCGTTATCGGGTGCATCAGGGTACCGAACCCTAGGCTTTGTCCGCTGCGATTGGCGATGGCCGGGTTGGTCCCGGCTACGTCGCAACAGGCGGATGGCTGACGCCCGATGATGCGAGCCTAGCGATGGCACGCCTTGCGGCCACCATGTCAACTGCCAGCGGATCGCCGCAACCGACTGTCGAGTCAAAACCGTACGACTACGATTGGTCCGACCCGGTTAACACTTTTGCGGCCAGCGCAAGCAGCAGCATCGATCCATCGGCATCGCCCAGCTTCTCATTCATTCCATCGCCCAGTTACGAACCAACGCCATCACCAACGTATATCCCGTCGCCATCACCGAGTTACGAACCGTATCCGTCACCAACGTACGAACCGACACCTTCGCCTAGCAGCGGGCCAACTCCGTTAGCAAGCTGCGTTCCAGCAGGAGTACCAAGTTCTTCGAACTTAAACTTTTCGCAGAGCGTCGCAAACGAGTTCTAGGACGACAACTCGACTAACTTAGTCCTTGGTACAATGTTGGCAACATGGGGACTCTGCTTCAGAGGAAAGTGGATTTTCTACGACAACGGATTTTCAGACACTAGCATGGATACGAGAAACTGGCGGGCCAGGAAGTTGGGCGTTAACCAGAGGAAGTAGTCCTACCTTGATAGGCCACGATAGCTTCCTAACTTGGAAGAACGGATATTGTTACTGCGCAGTTATAACGAGCGCTGAGTACTTTAAAGTTGACGTGGTTACTCATTTGCCATCGGATGGAGTTGGCACAGAATTTATGCATTCCGGTTACGATGCCATTTTGGAACACGAAAATAATCGAGTTGAATACTTTCGCCGGGGATATGCAGCTTTTCTCGAGCCGCTAAAGAACGTGGCGATGGGCGGCATCAGCTTGTGCATGAACATGCCAGGCGCTGCGAAACAGAAATTACAAGCATTCCTAAACCGCTGGCGAACACATGCTGAAATATCCTATCAGCTCTACATTTCCCGAGAGCGTACCGGCGTTGAAACAGACAATACAGTAGGAAACTATAATTATGACGAACACGACTTATTTACCGGCTTTAAAAGCATGTATCAGGTGCAAGATGCTCAATACACGCAACCGACCCCTGAAAAAGGTAATTGCCCGACGAATCCGTAGCTGCATCTACTTGGTACTTTCGGTTCCAATGATGTGTGCTTGTCAACAACAGGAGGTGACTCAGTCGAAACGCCCTGAACCTGCATCGGAAAGCACACCGCCAAAGCAATTCTATTCAATGGTTGACTTTGGTGGTATTCCCGTTGAAGTGGAGCTCCCGCCAGACGTGGCTTTGGAACACGCCCTGCCGATCAAGTTTAACGCCGGGTATGTTGGCAGCAGTAACAACCAAGATGTCAACGGCGAATTGTTTAGTCGCCATATCTATGCTATCGATGGACGAGAAGTTTTTATTGATGCGCGCAAGATTAAGTCGGAACGTTTGCTTAACTCACTTGACGAAAGCGAGTAAGAAAAGCCGTCATTGCCGTTTTATCCAGAACCCGAACCCGGATTACAGTAGACAAAAGCGAGCGGTTTGTGTCGCAAACTAAAGAGTTCACGGTAGTTTGTACGGTCGTTTGCCTATTGTGCATCTCTATAATGCATCACTGCTCCTTCAAATATTCCGTCTCCGCAAACATCGGCGATGAGATTCAGTCGTTGGCGGCGGAGCAGCACTTGACTCGGCTGGATGGACGGGTGGACCGAGATTCGCTCAGTAACGTCTTTGGACCACACAAGATTGTGGTGATTATGAATGGCTGGTTTGCGAAGTTCGCACATCACTGGCCGCCATCATCCAATGTTCTGCCGGTCTACTTCGGTTTTCATATTTCACCTCACCCAGCGATCGTCATCGGGCGCAAGGTCGGGCGTGGCGACTAGAGAGGCCCATTGGCCGAGTTGCCAGTCTCAAAACGCTGCTGCAGGTCATCCAGTTTGCTGGCCAGTTGCTCGGTCGTTTGCCCCAATAATGCTTCGTCGCTCTCAACGGGTTCCGAAAAAATTCGTTGCAGAATCTGGATCTTCCCTGCAAGAAGACCTGCTTCGCGGCCTTCCTCACGGCCCTTTTCGATTGCCATTCGCTCGATCGATGTGATGTATGGCATGTGTCGCTCCTGTTCCACCTGTTCAAGTTGCTGACGAAAATCTAACTCAATCTCTGCGGGCAATTGTAACATCCAGTCCAAAACGCGGAACAGTTTTCTGACTTCCTCCGCCGTTAACCCTCGCTCGTACAACGGCCGCAACAGTCGCAACTTCCAGCGACAACGGTCTTCCGGATNNTCGATCGCTCCAGCACCTCGATCTGCCCTGCGTAATCGACCAACTTGACGATCGGGAACTTGAAGTCCACTTGGCAACCGAAGTTCGCTTCCTGGTACCGATTGGGACGCCAATTTGGCTCGGCGTCTCCCAGCACCGCCA
>DIUH01000370.1:2415-11485 GCA_002428205.1 Planctomycetaceae bacterium UBA6163 | reverse complement strand
CTCGGCTACCGTGGCGTTCTTCGTGGTCGGTTTCGTTGTAGCAACCTTGCGAGCGGTTTTGGCGTTACGGTTGGTTTTGGTGGCGGTCTATCTACCCAACGAGGCCCGCTACGAGTATCTCCTAGAACTACCCGAGAAGGAGAATATTGCTCTGAAGATCAAGGAGGCGATGATCGAAAAGAACTTGATCTACGGTATGCTCACGCTTCCGTCCAACATGTTCTATACGGTTACTTTGCCAGCCACATTGTGGTTCTTCGACAAAGCCAAAGAAGACAATCGCATTCTGTTCATCGATGCTCGCAACATTTTTACTCAGATCGATCGAGCACACCGCGAGTTCTCGGAAGAGCAGATTGCCAACATCTCCATCATCTCGCAGCTTCGAAAAGGCAACCGCAAGGCATTCACGGCACTGGTCGATCGCTACTTTGTCAGCGGTTTCGCTCAACTAAATGAAATGGACAGTCGAGTCGAACCGATTGCTCAGCAAGTGATCGAAGTCCTGGACGGTACGCCCGAGGTAGTTGCTGAGGCAAAGGCCGCTGTCAGTGGTTTGGTCAATGGCTGGAAGCAGCTCGGTAAATTTCGAAAGGCATACGACAAGTATCTCGAAGAACATAGCGACCAGTCCGACGTCGCCGTACACAACAAAGCCCAACGCAAGCTTGCCGAATCGTTGGCACCGTTTTTCGATGCACTTCACACGGAACTGAACCCAGCAGCGAAAACTGATTTCGACATTCTGGCCGGTATCGACTCCGAACCCGTAGAATTGGTAAGGAACTTGCTCAAAGGAGAATTTGCTCGCTTGATTTCGCCATTGCGGCAGACATGGATCTGCCGATTACTAGAATACCGTACCGAACAGTTTCGAATCACGCTCCAAGGAGAACCGACAAATGCTTGACAAAGTCTTGCGCTATCTACGCGGTGTTTCTTCAGGTCGTGGCACTGAAGCGATCGACCGCTCCAACGATGCAGAATTCGTGCTCGTCTTGGGGCGGCTACCGATGCTTATTCTTAGTCGAAATTCGCAAGGTTGGACTATGCGATATACCGAAGCGTTCAAGAATCAACGTCGAATAGCACCGTTGGTTCCATTTCCTGACGTGAACAAAGTCTACCGTTCGCCAGAACTATGGCCCTTCTTCTCCGTCCGGATTCCGAGCATCGCCCGCCCAGAAGTCCAGCGGACAGTACGAGAAGAGCATCTCGACTACGACGATGTCGCTGCCATGTTGCGCCGATTCGGCCGCAAGAGCGTGGCGGATCCGTTTGAGCTACGTCCCGATCCCGATGCGAATGAGCTTGTGGGTGCGAGCAATTGATGATCAAACCACTTTTCGGAGTGTCTACCGGTGTTGTAGAACATGTTCAACGGTAGCGCGACGATCGCCTCCAGCCAGTCGTTTTCGATGACCCAGCGGCGGATGTTGCTTTCGCCCTGCCCGGCGTCGCCAGTGAAGAGGGACGATCCGTTGTGCACCTCGGCAATGCGGCTGCCGAGCGGCGTGTCGTGCTTCATCTTGCTCAGCATGTTTGCGAGAAAGAGCATCTGGCCATCGCTGCTGCGGGTGATGAGCGAGTATTCGGGGTCGCCGTCGTGCTCGATGACGAAGCGAGGATCTTTGACGTCCTTGTTGCCACCGTCGCCGCTCATTCGGTCGAGGTCGCTCTTCCAGCTTTTGCCGTACGGCGGATTGGCGAGCATGAAGTCGAAGGTGCGCGAGCGAATCTGGTCGTTCGAGAGCGTAGAGAAGGTGGGACCGCCGACGATGTTATCCGCCGCGTCACCGTCGCCTTTGAGCAACAGGTCAGCTTTGCAGATGGCGTACGTTTCAGCGTTGATTTCCTGGCCGTAAAGGTGCGTGGCGACCTGCTTGCCGTGTTCGCCAGCGATCCGCTGGAGCGTTTCCTCGGCGACGGTCAACATGCCGCCAGTGCCGCACGCACAGTCGTAGAGTAGATAAGTCCCCGACTCGATCTTGTCGGCCACGGGCAAGAACATAAGGCTGGCCATCAGCTTGACCGCATCGCGTGGCGTCCAGTGCTGCCCCGCTTCCTCGTTGTCTACTTCACCTAAGCAGGTCGGCACAAATGCATCGCCAAATTTCAAACAACCGAATCGCGTTAGCGACCGGATCGTGTGAACCGCACGCTAGCGCCAGGCGGCTGATTGTTCCGTACAACTTGTGCCGACCTGCTTATCAATCATCATTGTGTTCCAGTTTTCGATCAAGCGTTTATTGACCTACACCGCCTTGATTGCTGTGGCGATCTGGTTTGTACGCGGGGCTTACCTCGGTTTCACTCAGGTCGAAACCGGCGAATCCGTCGCTTCGGTCGATTGGTTGCCAAAGTCTGCGTCCAACGTCTCGTACTATCGGTCTTATATGAATACGGCTTATGAGTTTGATATCGACGAAGCCGGATTTTTGAAATGGTCGCGATGGGAAGTTGCTGAGATTGCAGAACCGGTTCGGCTGCGTCGATACCTAGCGTTTTCGACACCACCACCGCCAGAACCTTCCAATCCGACAAACGACGAAATGGTGGCATTCGCAACGCAGTACGCTCGTCGCGCTGTAACGATCAGCGACGGTCTTTACTACGGATATCTGCAGACCAACGGGGGCGGTGTGTGGGTCGGCTATGATCGCAGTTCCGGTCGTGCCTATTACCAATCGGCACCTCGGTGAAGCGACGATACACATGCTGTCGATCGGACGGAGTTTGCGACACGCTTCGCTTCCATTGGACGCGATGAACCAGTTGATCGGATTGCTACTGGGCAAAAACACGCTGGTCGCGCGTTAGCCGCAGATGTAGGTTTTGACGGCCGATATACAAGTTGTCGTTGGGCTCCGCTTGACTCAATTCTTGATGTCGCGCCTGCAGGGCTCGATATCGATCGATATGGAACGGATGGCTGCGTAAGAACGCTGGCATCACCATCCCAGGCTTATCCTTATCACGCTCATGCAGGCGAAGGAACAGATCGGCCATTGCTCGCCCATCATAACCCAACCGGTATGCCCAAGTGATGCCGTCGTGATCCGCCTGCGTTTCATCCTCGGGTTGAAACGGACGCGTGAACGCGCGTAACCAACTGCTGCCGACTTGAAAAAATCGGTCCGGCGTGACCGACGATGGGTTGTTCATCGTCTGCTGAGCCAGTTTCATTCGCTTGATGTTGATCAATTGATGGCCGTTGTCTAAGTGAGACAGCTCGTGCCCAATCACGCCGACCAGTGCCGCCTCGCTGAGAGCAAAATCGAGCAGCCCCTGATGAAAAACGATCGTCCCCCCAGGGAAGCAGCGTGCATCAGTATCGTCAGACAGCGCCACTTGCACATCGATCACCCGGTAACGTTGGTGGTTCCGCATTTGTGGCCGCACACGATCGACCAATCGTTTTAAGTACTCGGCATCTTTGCCGACAGAGGTGACACGGACATTTCGCTTTCGTAGATCGTCTAGGTACGCCTGTGCGGCTGCGCGGCCGAACCGCTGCTCATCCTTTGCCGATACTTCAATGTCTTTCAGCTGCTGCAGATCCTCAGGCAAATCCGCCCCGAACATCCGATCGAAAAACTGCTGAGGGTTCATGCCACCGTTGGGCAACGGGAAAGGCCGAGGCGGTTCGGCGGACAAACGTGTCGGTGCATGCCACGAGACCAGGGCGGCAAAAGCAACCAGGCCCGCAGTCAAGATTTGCGGAAACGTACGTGATTTTGAACGGTTTATTGCAGGCACCTGAACTTTTCCAAAATGGCGGGCATGCTAACGGTCTTGCCGTATCATCTTACGTCACCACTGCCCACCAGAACAGCTTACCGCGCCGCCATGGTAAATTGATCAAGCATGCGGGGACTCCTTTGGCGGCAAGCAAGAACAGGGTCGTTGGGTTTGCCCGCTGCCATCCGTCAACGAGCGAGTTGGAGTTGTGCGATTGCTCGCAATTGTACTGATATGTTTTGTCCCCTTGTCGGATAGGCTCTAAAACCGAGAAACAGGAGTAAGCCCAAATGCGTTTTTCAATTTTGGTCGCCTTTGTATCGTGCTTTACCGCCCTGCTTCGGGCTGATGACTTCTTTCCGGAAGGGGCGGATGTTGTCTTTTCGGTTACGCCTGAAATCCTTGCACAGACACCTGCATGGAATCCGTTAACTGGGCAGGCACCGGTGTCCGCAGCCGATGCCATACGAATCGCGGCGGAGTATCACAAGAAGATCATTCCGTCGGGACGTACGCAGTGGTATGTTTTTGACCTTGCGGGCGCTAGCCTGGTGCGATCGGACAATGATCGTTGGTATTGGGTCGTTCAGTATCGCGCCCACTTTGATCCCGAAAAGCAGCCATCCGAAGACGGTACAGTAGGCCGTGGTTGGATCGGACCTAAAATCGCTCACAATCGCTATCCCGTGTTGTTCGACGGCAAGCTTGCACCTTCGCGACCACACAGACCAGAATTGCCGGCTGCGATCCGTCCAGCGGACAAAAGTGATAAACCAGACCGGGAGCGGAATTGAAAAAGCGAAAGATGGTGTTCGGCTGTCACATTCGCACCCGCTAAATGCTTTGCCCGGCACATTTATCCGGATTGACTACTCCTCATCTGTTTAGGATTGAGAACATTGAGCCCGAGCATCATTACGATAGCTGTTACCATCATTCTTACGGTTGCATGGGTGGTATTTCGTCGTCGATCGACACCACCGGTCGAACTGTTCGGGAAGATTCGCAGTGAGATTCTCAACCTGCAAAGGATTGCATCCGCTAACATCCTTTCCTTGCATCAGGCCCAGAAACTTACAGGATTTGATCAAAATCAGATGCTGCGGCAGTCGTGCCACGTCGCTGAAACGATTCGGTATGTTTATACGATCGAGGAATCTGAGAACGGCTTGATCCACACAATCTCATCTCAGATGCTCAAGCGGAAGAATGAAAAGTACCAGGTGCAGTGCATGCTGATCGCGATGTTGACCTTGAATCAAAGCTTGGAAGCGGCCGGTATCGATCCGAAAACAGTGGAGTTCAACATCGATCGATCGGTGACGGGAACGCATTACCTTGAAATGTTATTATCTCAGGCACAGCACGATCAGATGATGTCGAAAAATTACGTCGCATTATCCAGCGGTGACGAAAGACGCCGGTGATTCGAGAGTTGTTGAACTATTATTTTTTTCCTTGCTGCCCGCGGGCATTCTGGATTATGTAAATATCAGCGTCGCTGGTATGGCTGATCGTGCTTCAGCCAAACAGGTTTGCTAATGCATTGGGATCAGGCAGATTAAGTCCGAAACGATCGCCAAGCAATTCATGCAATTGATTAGGATGGTTGATTTTGATCCGTTCCAAAACCTCTGCCGAACGTCGACGAGTGAACTCTCTGTTTACTAGGGTGCAGCGGGTGCCGTCGCGATTAAGAACAGCGACAATTAGGTTCTTTCGAAACTTTGACTCCGGATGGCAACTCGCCCACCAGTTCGCCATGGCTTGATCGGATTTCGGCATCGACTCGCCTGTAAACTCATAAATGTCCTCCCACAAATCGCCTTGACGCAATTGAAGCATGAAAGTTGGAACCAAACGATCCTTGATGGGAACGATTCGTCGTATCTCGCCCACCAACGCTTGCTCGACCCCGAATTGATCGAGTTCCATCAACCCGCTGGGGGTCGATCCGCCAAGCCCACAGTCGGCCAGCCATCGTGTACCGTTGACCGTCACGGCAAGAAAGACGTGCGTTCGCGGCGGGATTGTACCTTCGGCGGTGTTGTACCAAACCCGCGCTGATAGTTCATCGACATCGAATCCGATTTGTCGCAAAACACTCGCCAGCAACGCGTTTTGTTCGAAGCAAAATCCGCCACGACGGCGGCAAACCAGCTTGTCAAAAATAGCATCTAGCTCGATCGACACCGCAGTACCCGCTACAGGGTCGATACACTCAAAGGGTATCGATGTGGCGTGAGCCAAAACGATGGACCGCAGAGTTTGTAGCTCGCAGTTTACGACTCCTTCGTAACCAATCCGACGAAAATATTGTTCTATATCGATCGTGACATCGCTACGTTGCATGGAGTCTCCACTGGTAGGCGGGAATCGATCGAAGCGGCATGAAATGCGAATGCTTTCGACTCGATTCGAGGTAACTGCGTTGAACCGTCGCGATCGGCACAAAAGAGCGGAAAGCGATTGGTGTGTCGCTGGCGATGTGTGGCCATAGCGACTTCGGGGCAATTATTGTGCGCGGACAAATGGCCCAAGCATGCCCATTGCAGACGCTGGGGGTCACACGAATCTAACAGCTCAGCGGCGTCCTCATTGGAAATGTGGCCGCCCTTTCCAGAAATACGATTCTTTAAGTGTTGTGGGTACGGTCCTTCACGCAACATCACTTCGTCATAATTGCTCTCGATCAAGACGGCATCTAACGTGCTGATTATATCTCTGAGGCCGTTGAATACGTGCCCTAAATCGGTCAACAAACCGAATCGCTGCCTCGAATCGGTGTCTTCGATCACAAAACAAACACCATCGATCGCATCGTGGGGCGTTCGCAAAGTCTCGACACGCAGTGAGCCGATTTGAAACGCCTCGCCAGCCACAAAATGTTTGGCACCATTGATATGGCCTGTTGCTGGTTTAACACGCGTCGCATTCCAGGTGCGCATGGTTGCATAAACCGGCACCCCAAACTTGCGATGAAAGGCGCCGACGCCACAAATATGGTCACTGTGTTCATGCGACAGAACCAGCCCGCAGCAATCACGAATGTCGTAACCATACTCCGCTAACCGCGACTGCGCCTTAACGCCACTGATACCTGCGTCGAACAGCAAACATGTCTCGCCACTTCGGACAAAAACACAGTTGCCGGAACTTCCAGATTGCAGAGTGATGACTTCCATGGCCCGAGTGTACCGCGACAAATCGTTGAGTGGAAGTAATGCGATTGCAAACAGATGGCAGAAATGCTGGCGGCTACTGACTCACCAACTAGTTGGTGGCCCGCCGATTGAGAGGTTGGGTGTCGGCTGGATGGCAGTTTGACGCGGATTTGACAATGAAGCTGGCTTTGCCGATGATAGGGCCTCACAATGCTCTCACATTTTGACGGGGTGTCATTGCCTCGCCACAGTGCCGCACCGCTGACGATCGTCAAATGTTGTCCCGCCCGCTCTTTCTGCATCCGATTCGCGACCGTCGAGCCATCTCGGCGTTGCTGTTGGTTTGTGCACTGGTGAGCGGTTTGGTGATTTCGATCCCTAGGCCGGTGGTGAAGGACAGATCGGTGCCGTTTCCTTGCATGGATTGCAACTGTTCATGCCGAAATGCACAGGCATGTTGGTCAGACTGTGGCTGCTTAACGCGTTCGCAAAAGCTGGCCTGGGCCGCGACTAATGCGGTCCAACCGCCCGAATGGTTCGATCGGCTGTGCGCTGTTGTGGGAGACGATAGCGAGGTAGTCACTGCAACCTGTTGTGCCAAGAAAAAAACCGCAATGGCCTGTTGCAGTTCGGCAAAGGGTCCGGATGNNGATGGTGAATCGACCCGCTGCGATGCAGGTCGTTGTGAAACCGAGTCGACGGTCATGGTTATTCCCGGAATCGGCAAGCGGCGATGTGGTGGAATTGATCGTTTGTATGTGCTGTTGAGTATGGTGTTGCCGACGGATAAACCAACGCCGACTTTTGTTCTCTTGCTGGCGGATCGGCTTGGGCCGGTCGAGTCAGTTTCTCATCAGGGCTCTGAAGCGAGTCGCTTGGATCGGCCGCCGCGGCGGTTGGCTGCCTGATCGTTAACGATCGTGCGCATGCGTAACGCTCCCAATAATTGGCGAAGATTGACTGGTAAAGGTTTTTACCGGTTAAATCGATAAGTCTGGGCGCGATCGTGTTATCCAAGCAAACTCTCCTGATGGAAATAACATGTCAAATCAATCCGCGCGGAAAATACGCGCATTCACTTTAGTGGAACTGCTGGTTGTAATCGCAATCATCGGTGTGATGGTCGGTTTACTATTGCCGGCGGTTCAGGCGGCGCGGGAAGCGGCGCGAAGGATGCAGTGCAGCAACAATCTGAAACAGATCGGCTTGGCCATTCATAACTATGAAAGCGTCCACCAGATGTTGCCGGGGATGTACTCCACGTTTGGCTCCGCAGTAGGCAACTTCTCGGTCCAAGCACAGTTGTTGCCTTACGTTGAACAGGCCGCGCTGCAGGATTTGCTAAACTTCGCAAGCCCTTTAACCGTCGGTTGCTGTCCCGGCGACTTGAGCCCTCCGTTTGTGCAACCGGCGCAGACGGTTCTGTCGATCTATCGCTGTCCAAGCGATCCTGGACCAGACGTATTTCAAGTCACCACGGGAAATCGCGGTGGTGCGACTGAAAGGATCGATCTGTATGCCGGTACCAACTACCACATGAATCAAGGCACCGGCTTAGGCACGCTGTATGATGGTCGCGCGCCGACCGACGGTCTGGTGTGGGCGAACTCGCGAGTTCGGTTTCGCGACATTACCGACGGACTCAGCAATACGGCACTTTTCTCCGAGTCGTTGCTCGGTTTGCCGGACCAACGAGTCCCGGTGCCTACCACCAACCGCGAGCGACGGCGCGTTTGGATCGACGTCGCATGTGTGTGGACTTCGCGGACGACTCCACCGAGTCCGCCTGGGCTAGCCAATGGTTATCAACCGCCGCTTGACCCTGCCGACTTCGAAGCAGCCACAGCGCCGCTGGGGAGAGGTTGGGGCGGACATCGTGGCGGAGGATGGATCAGCGGGCGCGAATACTACACCGCTTACCATCACTACCATGGACCGGACAGCAATTTTCCTGATATGGGAACATGCGGCAACGGGATCTTTGGTGCCAGAAGCGAACATCCCGGCGGCGTCAATCTTTTGCTTTGTGATGGCAGCACTCGCTTGGTGACTGCCAGCATCGATTTGGCACTGTGGCGAAGCATCGGTACCCGAGCCGGTTCGGAAGTGATCAGCGATTTTTAACCAAGGTCGTTACGATCCGCGACTCTTTAGCGCTGCCGACA
>DIUH01000370.1:0-2395 GCA_002428205.1 Planctomycetaceae bacterium UBA6163 | reverse complement strand
AAAACATGTTCGCAGTAAAGTTTCTTTCTCATTGCACTGACAACTTCGCTTCACTTGCCCGATTTACAGTCCTTGCGACGATCTTGGGCGCTTCGCCGACAAGTGGTCACGATACCTGGGTCGAAGTCAATTCGCCGGAAGTGCGTGCAGGAGGGCTTGTCCACGTTGACCTTAAGCTTGGCAATCACGGCAATGACCACCGTGACTTTAAACTCCACAGCTTGATTACCCTGGATCATGCCTCCTTGGCCGTCATCGAACCTTGTGGTTGTAAGACAGACATGGTGCCGAAATTGCGCCCGACCGCTTATGAGCCAAAGCAGGGTTATTGGACCGGAATGTTCAGTCCGAAAAAGCCTGGCCTTCACACCGTCGCACACCAACTTGACCTGTTGCACGGCAAGACGCGCGCGATTAAAAGTGCAAAGGCATTCTTCTTGGTTGGTGAGCCCGACGATAAATCGGCCAACCATTCACAGGCGATGGGCCACGCACTGGAGATTGTGCCGTTGACTCACCCGGTGGCCGAAACCGCCAGCGACAAGCCGTTTCGCGTGCGGGTACTGTTTCAAGGCCAACCCTTGGCAGAGGCTCGCGTGACATCGATCCCCCGCGGAGCAGAATTGTCAGAAGGCTTCGACTCGCGATACGAGAGAATGACTGATAAAAATGGCGAAGCCGAGTTCCAGCCGTCGGATGCGAATCTNNTTCTAGTCGGTCGACGCTCGAACCGAGCTCGACCGTCCCGGCTGAGGTGCATTCGGAATGCCATGATGGTGTCAAGATTTTTTGCGAACCTGCACGTGCGATGTCGTGTCTGGCAATCAGGTTCTTTGAAACCGATTTCTTCAGCAGGGATTTGGCCGTGAGACTTCTTAGCAACTTCAATATTCTTTTCGGTGGCGTTTCCACTCGATTGGTTGCTGATCGCGCCGCGATAGTCTAGCGCGCTGCGAGCTCACTTGCCTGGGTTCGTTACGCGATTTGAACAATCAAGACGCGGCGAACGCTATCGTGCCTTGTTACCGCAATTGGCATTGATTATTCGCCGTCCACGTTCGGCCGAATGTGTCATCGCATCACGATTTTGTAAATCGCATTCGGTCACTTCGTGCGCCGAGGTTGCAATTGTCGGATCGCCCCCTGTGGCCGATCCGACACCCGCAATCGGTGCGCGATCTTCTACGCAATCAGATCCAAGATCTAAAAAGAACCTGAAAATGACCAGAATTGAACGCCTTAGGAACATTGGTATCTCGGCTCACATCGACTCGGGGAAAACGACACTAACCGAACGAATGCTCTATTACTGTGGACGCATTCATGAAATCCACGATGTTCGTGGTGCCGACGGTGTCGGTGCAACGATGGACAGCGATCCGATTGAACGCAAACGCGGCATTACCATTTCATCGGCTGTCACGAGCGTTGATTGGAAAGATCATGAGTTCCAGATTATTGATACACCGGGACACGTTGACTTTACCGTAGAAGTCGAACGCAGTTTGCGAGTGCTCGATGGCGCTGTACTGGTGCTATGCAGCGTTGGTGGGGTGCAAAGCCAGTCGTACACCGTCGATCAACAGATGCGACGGTACGGTGTGCCGCGGATTGCATTCATCAATAAGATGGACCGAATCGGTGCCGACCCGCAACAGGTCATTCACCAGATGCGTGAGCGATTGCGCGTCAATGCGGTAGCGTTGCAGTTTCCGATTGGCATTGAGGAGAGTTTCGTTGGAGTTGTTGACTTGGTTACGATGCAAGCCGTCGCATTCGATGGAGAGTACGGACAGACTGTTCGTCGCCAGGAAATCCCTGCCGAATTGCACGCATTGGCCACGAAGGCTCGCGGTGAAATGCTGGAAGCGATCGCTTTGGTGGATGACGCATTGATGGAAAGGATGTTGCTTGCAGACGGTGAGGCGAGTGTCGATGAAATTCGGTTCGCGATTCGTCGGGCTACGCTTGCGCACCTGATGATTCCTGTCCTGATGGGAAGTGCTGGCAAGAATTGCGCCGTTCAAGAGCTCTTGGATGGCGTCGCATACTACTTGCCCGCACCGATCGACCGACAGGTGTCGGCGCATGACTTGCGTCAACCGTTGGACGACGGCAGTTCGCCTATGATGCTGCAATTGTCCAGTAACATAAAGGATCCAGCAGTGGCGATGGCATTCAAAACCATCATCGAGGACTTCGGTCCGATGACTTTCATTCGTGTTTATCAAGGTCAAGTTGAAAAAGGACAATCTTATGTCAACACACGTACTGGCAAGCGGCATCGATTTTCGAAACTTGTTCGCATGCACGCGAACCGGCGTACAGAGATCGATGTTGCCCACGCCGGTGATTTGTGCGGAGTGATCGGCCTCGACAGTGTACTGGGTGATAC
>DIUH01000071.1 GCA_002428205.1 Planctomycetaceae bacterium UBA6163 | reverse complement strand
TCGGTGACAATTCCGACGCCAGGGATGTCCGACGAATCGGTCGCGACTGCGATGTATTTTGCGAGTTTCATAGCGATAAGAATAACATCGCCGAAATCGCTCGTCACGGGTACAAGCGGGTGTATCCGATTTCACTCGTTGGAGCGTTCAGCAGGCGGTTGCAGGCCGCTCGGTTCGCTCAGCCGAGTGATCAAGACTGCGACAACGATCAGGAAAACCGCAACCAACAGCGGATGAACCCGTTTCCCAACGTCCATCAGCGTGTTGGCCCAAACCGGTTCGCGAGCTTGATCCCACAACATCCATTGGCCGACCGTTTGCGGTTGCATGCCGCCGAGTGCGGAAAAACGGTTGCCATAAGCGTGCGTGCCGATCGATTCGCGGCTGCTCGCTGAATCGCCATTGACCCACGCTTCGGCTCGTTCCCAACCCCGCGTCGTCCTCCGCCATCCCGTTGGTAAAACCGAACGACTGGTCGAATCATTGTGTGCAATCGCCGCAGGGTCCGACTTCGCGGCGAAGACCCAGTTTGGGTCGGTCGCTTTCACGGTCAAGCCATCGGAGACGTTGGGCCAGAGCAAGCCTTGCAGGCCGACAATCGCCAACCCAAAAGCGACCAGTGGCGACGGTGTTGCGGGACCATTCATAAGCCTGGGTGGATAAGCGTGGAAGGTTTGCTGGGCGAAAAGTGGAGCATGGTGGATGAACCATGCAGGCACGGTGAATCGGTAAGCAAACGCCGGGGCGCTGGCGTGCCGGCATCACGATTCGCTGGTAGAAAATGTCGCAAGTCCTTTTTGGTAATTGACTTGCATGGATTCGGTGAATCTCGTTTTGTCAGCCTTTTCGCCCTGGCACTTGCCGGCCTGTTGAGAAAACTGAACAAGCCGATGCCGAACGGCGACAACGTCGCAAAAAGGCCCCGGCGTCAGCGAGCCTGTGCCTGGGCGACCGGCTTCCGGGCAAGTTCCGCCCAGCCGAAAACGTCTCGCAGGAAACATTCGTCCGCGAGTCAAAAAATCATGGCATCGCGGTTCGTCGTAACGTAGGTTTCGGTTGGAAAGTGGATCGATCGCTCTGTGCGTCTGTCCCTTGCGTGGAAACAGCGACCCATTCGCAGCCGACTCACCTCATCAATGGCACTGCAAAACATGGAAACGGCGACCGCCAATCTTTCGCTCGAACAAGTTTTCGAAACCGCGACACTGCCCGCGCTGCCCCAGACCGCTGTCTCGCTGATGCGACTGTCACAAGACCCCAATGCCGGGCCGAACGACTTTGCTCGCGTTATCGAATCGGACCCTGGCCTGATGGGCCAAGTGCTGCGTTTCGCAAACTCGGCGTTTTTCGGCTTTTCCCGCACGATCACCAGCGTCCAGCAATCGCTGACTTTGATCGGATCACGATCGATCACCAACTTTGCGCTCTGGAACGCGGTCTTTACCGTGATCCCCAGCCCCAAAGTCGGCACGTTCGACTTGCGATTGCTGTGGCAAGATTCGCTGCGGCGAGCGATCGCCGCTCGCCATTTGGGTAAAGCCTTAAAACTGCCTAACGCTGACGACTTGTTCGCCGGGGCGTTGTTGCAAGACATGGCGATTCCGATCTTGTTGAAGGAAATGCCGCAGCAATACGAAGAAGTGTTTCGGCGGCGTGAAGCCGAGTCGACGCGATTGAGCCGGATTGAGGAAGCGACGTTTGGGTGGAACCATGGCACGGCGGCAGCGATGTTGGCATCGATTTGGAAATTGCCGCCCAGTTTTTCCGAGCTGATTCGTAACCATTCGGAACTTGAAGCCTTGTTGGCACAGGGGCAGGCGGCCCGCGGCCCGGCCAGTGTGGCGCTGGCATCGTGCTTGCCGAGTTGCCAAGAAAGCGAGTGGGCAGAACGGGAAGTGTTTCTCGAAGGGTTTACGAAATTGATCGGTGCCCATCCGATTGACCTTGGCGAATTGATCGCGAAAGTCGATACGGAAGCCGCCGAGTTCGCACCGCTGATGAAGCTGCCTGCCCCGACAACGCCAATCCTGACGCTGCTGAACGTGGCGGCTTAAGTGTCGCGGCTTAAAGCCCATCCACTAGCCCTCACGGCCTGTCGCTTCTTATACTTCGCGTCGGTTTCTTTGACTCAAACGCGATTTTCTTCAGGTCATTTCGTTGATCCGTTTCACCAAAATGCACGGCGCAGGCAACGACTATGTCTACGTCTCGTGCTTTGACCAGTCGGCTCCGGCCGATCCCGCTCAACTGGCTCGCGACATTTCGCATCGTCGATACGGAGTCGGCGGCGATGGCTTGATCCTGATTCTGCCCAGCAGCGTTGGCGACGCCCGAATGCGGATGTTCAACAACGATGGCAGCGAAAGTGAAATGTGCGGCAACGGCATTCGCTGTGTCGCCAAGTACGTCCATGATCACAAACTGGCCCNNNNCGCCGATTCTGGACGCGCCACAGATTCCGACAACGCTGGCGGCCAGCGGCACGGTGGTGAATCATCCGCTGGAGTATCGCGGCCAGACGTTGCAGGCGACTTGCGTTTCGATGGGCAATCCGCACTGTGTGATTTTCGTCGAATCGGCGACCGATGAATTGGTTTTGGGGATCGGGCCGTTGATCGAGAACGATTCGCGATTTCCCAAGCGAACGAACGTCGAGTTTGTGGAAGTGATCAATCGCGGTGAAGTTCGCCAGCGGACATGGGAACGTGGCAGCGGCGAAACGTGGGCATGTGGTACAGGGGCATCAGCGGTTTGTGTCGCCGGAGTGTTGACGGGGCGGACGGACGATTCGATCCTGAACCACTTGGTCGGCGGCGATCTGAAGCTGCGTTGGGACCGTGTGGGCAATCGTGTTTTCATGACCGGCGGAGCGACCGAAGTGTTCAGCGGCGAGTGGCCAAGGTAGCAGGCACTCTCCGAGTGCCGTCAGCAAAAGTAGCAGGCACTCTCCGAGTGCCGTCAGCAAAAACGCATCAATTTCAAACGCGTTGCGTAGTGAGTCGTTACGGCACTCGGAGAGTGCCTAC
>DIUH01000458.1:7848-9504 GCA_002428205.1 Planctomycetaceae bacterium UBA6163 | reverse complement strand
ACATCATCGCCGGGACCGCCGTGGTACCAGCGATGAAAGGCGATCATATTGCCGTTGGGATTTTGGTGGAAAATGTTCAAGCCGGAGCCGGATAAACCACGGGTAACGCCGGTTCGGTTCAGTCGCAACCGGATTAAATCGCGATACATTCGAACTAATCCGCTGAATTCGTCCGACTTATCCCAATCCAGCGGCACGCTGTCTTGAAACCAGCCGTCTTCTAAAAACTCTTGGCCTTGAAACAGCATCGGAATACCCGGTGTGGTCATGACCAATGCGGCGGCAAGTGTTGAACGCTTCTGGGCGAAGTAGCTGTCAGGGTCATTGGGATCGATTTCCGACGGGACACGAGCCTTCCCGTTAGCGATTTCGTCATGCGATTCGCTGTAGATCACTCGCTGGAACGGATCGCCATTGAAGCGGCTTTCGATCGCATGACGAACGCTGTCCAGCGACCGATGCGCATCGTCGGGCGTGATCAACGCAGCCCGGATCGGATGGACGAACCTTGCGCTCCACTGTGCCGTGAAGCCAAGCCCGCCATACTCGGTCGCCTGGGTGATTCGATCGTCGTTTTGCAAATCCTCAGCGACGATAAAACGGTCCGGAAACCGCTCGTGGATTTGGTTATTCAACCACTGCACCAGTGTCCAACCATCCTGCAAATCGCCGGCGGAATCGCCGTTGCCATGAACGTTGCGAATGAACAACGACATATCAAATCGCAGGCCGTCGACACGATACTCGTCTAACCACATCATCGCATTATCGCGAATAAAGTCTCGCACTTCGCCGCGGCCATAATCCGGTCGGGTGTGGCCCCAAGGAGTTTCGGATCGCCAATCATTATAAAAGTAGATACCACCCTTACCGTTTTCGCTCCATCCATCGAACTGCCATAAATCCAAATCGGATGGTCCGAAGTGGTTGTAGACGACATCGAGGATCACACCGATTCCGGCCTTGTGAACTTCCTTGACAAAATACTTAAAACGCTCGGGACCGCCATAATGAGTCGAAACGGCGAAGATGCAAGAAGGGTTATAACCCCAAGATGAATGCCCGGCGAATTGGGCCAGCGGCATCAGTTCGATGACATTGACTCCGAGTCGTTTGAGATGGTCCAGCTTTTTGATCACTTCGGCGAAACGGTCGACATCGTCGTTATCGGTGTCGTTGAACGTTCCCAAATGCATCTCATAAATCACCATCTCATTAATCGGCGGCAATTTGAAATCGTCACCTTCCCAATCGAATCGCGTGTCATAAACGATCGCGTTACCGACTGAACTGGTCACATGTTTTGCGTAAGGATCGATCCGCATCAGCGCCCTATCACCATTAACGATTCGATATCGATACTCCGCGCCCGGTTTCACACCGGCGATATCGAGATACCAATATCCGTTCCCTTCGCTGGCCATTGGATTGGCATTATCAGACCATTCGTTGAATGTTCCGGTGACATACACGGCATTTGCATGAGGGGCCCAGACGCGAAACGCGACGCCTTGGTCATGCAAGATTGATCCCATTCCGGCGAGCGACTTGTTCGGCTCGATCGTCGATGCTGTTTCCATATCTCGAAACTCGCTTTTTAAGGATCTAAGCAACGCTGAGAGTTAAGGGTCGGGCACAACCAACCTCTCCCGCGGG
>DIUH01000458.1:1773-7694 GCA_002428205.1 Planctomycetaceae bacterium UBA6163 | reverse complement strand
TTTTCGCTGACCGCCATCATGATTTGCGTCATCCCAGCTTGTTTGGCCAGATCGTGGACCTTGATCGCTTCGCCGATCGTTACGCCGGGCAGCGGTGTGATGACCAGTGGCGGTTGAACGCCCAGCGTGGCGATCTGCCTCAGCCGTGATATCAAGGTTTCCTGCGTGACGATTTGGTCGTTCAACCTCAGTTGAGGCGGCAAGCTGGACGGTGCTGTATCACCGGCAGCGGGCGAAAGCGTGATGACCAAATCATCGAAAGGTTGCGGGACGGGGGCCGGCGACTGTGACGAATCGCTGGTCGTGCCGCCACCGGACATGGCGACGGCGCTGGTGATTTCGTTTTCCGGTTTTTCGAAGCTGCTGGTCCAGAGGAAAAAAACTAATAATAAGAAAACGACATCAATCATCGCAGTCATCTGCAGTTCGACACTTCGCGATGATCGATGGACGGGTGGACGCATGTTATAAGTCAGGAACCGGGGCTATCGCCCATCGGCTGTTTTTTGTTCTTGGACGGCGAATGTGATGTTTGATATTCCGGCTTGGGCGGCGGCACGCAGCAGTGGTTCGGCGATTGCATAATCGACCGTTGCGTCGCTGCGTATATGCACCGCCGCGTCGGCCCCTTTTTCGTTCGCATGCGCTCGTAGAATTACGGCAAGACGGTCGCTATCAATGGTGGTCCCACCGGCTGCGACGCTGCCGTCGGCGGCGACATTGATCACCAAGCGGCCGACGATCGACTTGGCGGCAGGCTGGCGGCTGGCGGTCGGCAACTGCAACGGCACTTTCGATTCGCGTTTGGCCAGATGGCTGGAAACGAGAAAGAAAATGATCAGCAAGAAAACGACGTCGATCATCGGCGTCATGTTGACGCTAGCGGCGGTGCGATAGAGTTTAGCGGGTGATCGCATGGGTAGCAGTGATCTTGGCGGCACGGTCAGTTTTCTTGCGTCGTGCCGCTGAAAATCTTATATCAATATTTACTGCGGCGGATTTTGAAACGCAGGGCGGCCGGTGGACGATCTTGGTCCGCGGCGTTTGATTGGTGTTAAGGCGTGGGAGGCCTGGTGGGCGACCTCGGCCATTAAGGCATCGACTCGGTTGCGCAGGATCGCGAATGCGGCCAGCGAAGGGATCGCGACGATCAATCCTCCGACGGTGGTCACCAACGCTTGATAGATCCCTTCGGCTAAATCGCCCGCGCCCGCGGTTCCATCGGAGGATGCAACTTGTTGGAAGGCGAAAATCATTCCTGTAACGGTGCCCAACAGGCCGACCATCGGTGCGATATTGCCAATCACGGATAAGTATTCGATTCGGCGCATCAGCCGTGCCGCTTGTTCTGCCATCGCATCTTCGACGGCCTTTTCGATCTGTTGCCAGTGCGCGTCGGCTTCGGACAAACCGCTAAGGATCGCATACGCCAAGACGCTGGGCGTTCGCTGGCACGCTGCGTCGGCATCGGCAACACTGCCGCGTGCCAGCGCTTGGCGAACCGATTCACATAACCCATCGGGCAAAATCTCTTTCTTGCGCAGTGTCATGATTTGGTCAAAAACCAAATAAGCCGCTGCGATGCTTAATCCCAACAATACCAACAAGATCGCAACGCCGACCGCTCCGCCGCTGAACACGATTTGCCAAAAGCCGGGCTGGGACGTTTGTGCGATCGTCAGCGGGATCATGATCAAGTTTCTGGTGCAAGTAACCATTAGGCCAGCGATTGGAATCATTCGGTCGCGTCCTTTCGATCGGCGTTCACAGACAGCAAAAACTCCGCATCGGCCAACAGCGGATCATCCCAGCGAAGCCTTAAGACGCGGTCCTGTTGCAGCCGACGAATCGTCGCTTGATGATTATCGCGAATGCTCGCTTCGGCACGATCGATCCGCCAGCGGGTTTGTGCCCAACTGATCACCAGCATCGCGAAGATCGCGGTCGGCAATAAGGAAAGCAGCAGGCTGGTCAGCAGCATCGCCAGGTCTGGATGTGGGAACGCGGACAGATCGCCCGAGAGGTTACGCAAAGCGTTGAAACTTGCGTCGCCATAGCTGCGGTAAAGCGTGATCACGGGGCCGGCCATCAGCAGCCAAAAGACGAGTGTGCCCAGCAGCGCGCCGACCATCGCAAAACGGTCCGACACGGCGACACGTTGGACTTCGTCGTCAAAAATCCGTTGCGATTCTTCTTGTAAAACGTCGATTCCCGCCAGATCGGCGACGACGGCCCCCCGCCCCGAACCGATCATCGGTTCATCGGTGGTCATGGCGAAATCACCGCGATTTGCCGTTGAATTGGCGATTGTTTCCCCAGCCGCTTGGCCGTGCAATCGCTTCAGTTCGGCACGAAACCGTCCGGCCAGCGGGCCCAGTCGATCAGCTACGATGGCTGCGGCGCGACGTTTCAGTCCGTCGCGGATGTCGCGAGTCCCATGGGCATCGGCGGCGATGTTGCGAGCGCTGGTCCAGGCCGCCCCGATCAACGAAGGCAACGATCCCGCCAACGACAATACGACTCGGTCCCACGCCCCGCTGGTCAGGCTTAAGACACCCAGAATGGTTCGATAGGGGAACCAAATCGCGTCGGTATCGGTCAACAAGTTCGCTCGCAACCGCGATCGCACGGCGGCTCGAAGCGGCGGGCCGCCACCGATCAGCGATTCAGCAATTTCGCGTGGCAGCGCGTCAGCGGCTTCGCGCAGCCGCTGGACCGCCAACGTCAGCGACGGCAATTGATCGCCCAACAGCCGTTGCAATTCGGTTCGGAAGCACAATTCCTGGGCTGCGAGACGCGAGCCGATGCGAGTTTCCGGGCCGCCGGTGGAACTGATTTGGTCGGCGATCCGCTGGGCGATTTCGGACATCGCTTTGTCAGCGACATCGCCCTCACTGCGTTCGAGAACTGAAAAATCATCGATCAGAATCGGCGCAGCAACGACGCTGGACGGAGCCGCGTGGCGGATTCGTGCCAGCAGCGAATCGGTATCGGCGGCCAGCGCGTCGTCTTGCTTTCGCACCGCGTTTACCACGGGAATCACGATCGAACCTTCCGATGCGATCGCCAACGAATTGACAACACTGCTGCGCATCTGGTCGCGTCGGGTTACGAGCACCAGCACACCGGCCATGGCGAGGGCGCGTCGAGCGATTTCGGCGATATGGCGGCGGTCATCGGTCGATCCCGGCGTATCGACCAGTACATACGGCAACCCCAGCGAATACATTCGATCGGGGCCACAATGCACAAACCGCTCTTGGCGATGGTCCAAATCGGTCGGCGGGCTGGCGCCGACCCAGATCAGCCGCTCGGTCGCTTCGTCCAGATTATTACCGCTGGGGATCGCCGCTGCGGTGCTGGGATCGGTCAAGAATTGGCGTAAAACCCAAGATTTCCCCTGCCCTGTCGCACCAACAAACGCCACCACCAAGGCCCCGGCGGATCGTTGTGACAGGATGCTGTCCCGGGCCGCATCATGCGAATCGCACAGCTGGCGAACATGTCGTCCCACTTCGCTGTCGCCCAACACCGACATCGCGGCGCGACGGACACGGCGGGTGAACAGTTCACCCGGATCGGGCAAGCGACCGTCGGAATCGGGGACCAAGGTTCGGCTCACGTTATTTCGGCGTCCGTCGGATCGAGGATTTTGCTGGCTCAACTACAGCGATCACAGCATGGGGATCGGTTGCCGCCGCAGCATATCGCAAAAGCCGTGACGGACCCAGTATCGAACTGGGGCGGAATCGACGGCGTAGGTAAGTGCGTCGTCGGTAAGCGCGGCGGCAAGTTGGAGTCGAATCGCACGTTCGACTTGGAAAAATTGTGCATGCCAAAACTGCGTGTCGGTTGCTGCTTTCCTTTGCTGGTGGGTGTAGACTGTAACTGAAACGGCGGTCGTCAGTGGGTACATTCGGCGATGGCCCAGCGTTAAAATCACTGAAGACCATCGGTTCCGGTCCATTGGCACGTTCGGAACACTAATCCTCCGTCCGTTTACTTATCCGTTTTTATTGTGAGTCGGTCCATGGCAGACGTGCTCGACAAAGCCACCAAAAAGGTAAAGGAAGACCCGAAAAAGCTGGCGAAAGCCGCTGATCCGGGCGACCAGTCGCAAGAGGAAGGCCCTTTGGAAGCGGATCCTCAGCGGCACTTTATTCTATTCCAAGCCGTTCCTGCTTGGGCGATCAGCATGCTGGTTCACGTTCTGGTTTTGTTGGCGCTGGGGCTGCTGACGATCGCCGACCCGCAAAAAATTGTCAACGTTTTGTCGGCGTCCAGCACGGGCGAAGAAGGCCCTGAGATCGAAGAGTTCACGATCGAGGAAGTCGATCCGGGTGATGTGGCTGAGAGCGAAGAGTTGACCGAACCGATGGTCGATGTTCCCGAGATGTCAGAGGTGGTTGATCCGGTCTCGGTCGACATTCCGATGGATGTCGCCATGGTGCCCGTGGATGTATCGGATTTTGCCGCAGAAATGGCCCCCAGTGGCGCCAAGCTTCAGTCGCTGTCTTCGATGAACTCGCAATCGTTCAACAGCCGTAGCGTCGACATGAAAAAGAAGCTGTTGAGAGAGTATGGCGGCAATGACAGCAGCGAGGCGGCAGTCGCGAAAGCGCTGAAATGGATTGCCAAACATCAAATGCCCAACGGCGCTTGGACCTTCCAGCACAACCTAGTTCGCCGCGATTCGGGCGGAAATCCTGGTGACGAAGCGCGTGCAAAAGCATTTAATGCTGCGACCTCGCTCGCATTGTTGCCATTCCTCGGAGCTGGCCAGACTCACATGTCCGGTGAGTATAAAGATACGGTCCGTCGCGGACTGCTGTTTCTGATCAGCAACGGGAAAGCGAAGAATGTTGGCGGTTTGCCGACCCTGGATTTCTCGGAAAGTGGTGGCACGCTCTACTCACACGGCTTAGCGGCGATCGTGCTCTGCGA
This sequence comes from Planctomycetaceae bacterium UBA6163, assembly GCA_002428205.1. Classification (GTDB taxonomy): domain Bacteria; phylum Planctomycetota; class Planctomycetia; order Pirellulales; family Pirellulaceae; genus UBA6163. Next base: position 2,750 of record DIUH01000458.1, on the reverse strand, counting down.
AGCCTATGCAATGACCGAAGACCCGGCGTTGATGATGCCCGCACAAGGCGCAATTAATTATACGGCCTATGCACAGAATACAGATGGTGGTTGGCGGTACACAGCCCGTTCGCGTACTGAAGGTGATACCTCAGTTACGGGATGGCACGTGATGGCCCTTAAGAGCGCCTACATGGGCCACTTGAACGTTCCGCCCAATACGGTTCGCGGCGCTATTGCGTTCTTGGACCGCGTGCAATCCGACGGCGGTTCAATGTATGGATACACCGACAGGTCAACTCGATTGGTTCCCGGTTGTACGGCGATCGGTTTGCTGTGTCGAATGTATACCGGATGGGACAAAAACCACCCCGGGTTAGCCAAAGGCGTCGGGCACATCGCGAAAGTTGGTGTTAATAAAAAGGATATTTACTACAACTACTACGCCGCGCAGGTCCTAAGGCACAATGGTGGACCAGACTGGAATCGGTTCAATGTTGAATTGAGAGACTGGTTGGTGGCCAGCCAGGAAGCCAGTGGAGGCGCCGAAGGAAGCTGGCATTTCGCCGACAGCACCTCGCACCGTGGTCCGCTGGAAGGTGGCAGGCTTTGTTCAACCGCAATGGCAACGATGATTCTGGAAGTCTACTATCGTCACATGCCGATTTACGCGGCCAGCGCCTCTGAAGACGACTTCCCGTTGTAAGCTTATTCACTGATTGCAAGCCCGAACGTTGCTCGTAAGCTTCCAGTCTGGTCGCAAGCTTNNCAGTCTGGCCGTAAGCTTGCAGTCTGGTTCCTGGTCAGACGATCTCGTCGTAAGCGATTTGGCCCGCAATGGTAACTTGGAATCGCCGGATCGATAGCCCTTGGCCAAATCGTATATCGATCCTGCAGGGTGATCGTTTGGGATCGACTGCTTCTGGCAAATTGAATTCGATCTGCTTATAGAACGTCGTCCAACTGATTCGCCACCAGACCGCAATGCCGTTGATCTT
>DIUH01000458.1:0-1767 GCA_002428205.1 Planctomycetaceae bacterium UBA6163 | reverse complement strand
AACGCTTGACGCCGAATCGCACCGTCGGCAAAAACGCCGCGTTCTTCGTCGATGATGGTTGCTGGGGCGAACGGATTGGTCATCGAATCGTCCTCAGTGAGTTTCGGCCATATCGCGAGCATGATAGCTGCTGCGGACAAACGGGCCGGCGGCGACTTTGGTGAACCCCATCGCTTTGGCCAATTCGGCCAATTCATCAAACTCTTCGGGCGGCACGTAACGCACCACTGGCAAATACTTCTCGCCCGGTTGTAAGTATTGGCCGAGCGTCAAAAAATCGACATCGTGATCTCGCAAATCGGCCAGTGCATCTAATAACTCGCCGCGCTCTTCGCCCAAACCCAACATCAAACCACTTTTGGTTTTCACCGCAGCGTCATAACGTTTCACCTGCCGCATCATTTCAAGTGTCCAAGCGTAATCGCTCTTGGGCCCTCGCACTCGGCGATACAGCCTTGGCACCGTTTCCATGTTGTGATTAAAGACCGTCGGTTTGGCCTGGATCACTCGGGCCAGCGCGTCCTTGCAATGCACAAAGTCGGGCGTCAACACTTCGGTTGTCGCTCCGGTCGCCTCACGCACCGCCACCACGCACTGATAGAAATGATCGGCGCCACCGTCGGGCAAATCGTCCCGCGTCACGCTGGTGATCACCACGTGCTTCAACCCCAAACGCAATGCCGCTTCGGCCAATCGCGCCGGTTCGTCCGCTTCGGGGGCGCGTGGTGGTCGTCCACGATTGACGGCACAAAAACCGCACGGACGGGTGCAAGTGTTGCCCAAGATCATGAATGTCGCCGTTTGCTGGCTGTAGCATTCCATCCGATTTGGGCATTTGGCGTTGTCGCAGACGGTCTCCAAACGCAATTCGTCCATCAGTTCGGCGGTCAAATGGTTCGAATTGCTTTGGGGAATCGGCCGTTTCAACCATCGGGGCAAGCGTCCAGTTCCGCTGGTTTCGGTGCCGGCGGGCATTTCGGGTTCGGCGACGACGGGAAGGCGAAAGGCCATCAGTTTCTCGGTGTTCTCGAATGATTCGGATTGATGTGCTGGCGATTGTGTACCGCTACTGACCATCGTAGCCAACCGCATAGATTCGGCCAACGATCCGGCGGCGCGGAATCGGCCCCCAATCGCGACTGTCGATCGATAGCGGAACGTTATCGCCCAATAAATAGTACTCGTCATCGCCCAAACGGATCGGCCAAGTCTGGCTGGCGGCGTCTCTGGGGTCGATCCGATATCGCAACGGCCGCCAAACGACCAGGTTTGACAACGTCGCTCGGCCGCTGATCAGGCGAATCGAGATTGGGACGGTGGGCAACGCGGCGTTGTTCGCCGGTTCCGCTTCGTCTGAGTTTACTCGCTGGACACTATACCCCGGTGGCAGTTTCCGCCCGACGGCGGCGGTTGCTTCGCCGATTGAGAATGCCACTTCGATTTCTATCGACTCGGTGGTGGTGGCTTCAAATGTGACGGCCAGCGAGTCGACTGGCACCAGCAGCCGCACTTCGGTCGCGTTCCCCGGCACGTCATCGCGAACGACATCGGGCCGCATCGCATCGTGAACCGCGAAATGGTGGTAGTCCAGCCAGGGCGTCGGGCCGTCGCTAGCGTCAAGGACGAATCCTCTGCCGGTTTGTTCGATGCCAGCACGCTCGATGCTAGCAGCTTCAACGTGCGGCTGCCACCAAGACCGGTTCGAATTGCGGAATGAGTCGTCGTGAACGGCGATTTCCAGCGGTTGGCCCGACGCATCGATGGCTG
>DIUH01000348.1 GCA_002428205.1 Planctomycetaceae bacterium UBA6163 | reverse complement strand
GGGAACTCTGGCGAGTCCCATTACGGTTGCATAAGCGGCTCTGCAGATGAGATTGACATCAGCCCCCCAAGAAGGTGCGATTGGTGAAGCGAGTCGCCGGTGGTATGATGACAGCAGAGCGCCTTAGGGCAACAATAGAAGAGGCAGCACTGCAGAAAGGAATGCCTCATGAACAACCTGACGACACCACAAGCCCCGCACGAAAACGATTTCGAGTCGTTGAATCACGCGCTCGATCGTCTTGACAGCCTTGTCGCTATGCCCGAACCCTTGCGGGCGGCACTGGCCTCCAAAGCAAAGCTCGTAATTTATGATGCTGGTGCCTTGATCTTTCGAGAAAACGCAGCAGCAGAAGATCTACTGCTGATCCTCTCAGGCAGCGTTGCCTTGGAAATGAATGTTTCCGGGCGAGGCAAAGTTCGACTCATTTCGCTCGGACCTGGCGATTGGGTCGGATGGTCAGCACTGATGGGCGGAGGCCAGATGACCACATCAGCGCTGGCCTTAAGCATTACTCACGCTGCCAAGTTTTCTGCGATCGAGTTGCAACAAATGTGCGACCAGAATCCTGACATCGGCTATCCACTGATGAAGTGCGTGGCACAGTCACTTGCCAATCGCCTGGTCGCTACGCGACTCCAATTGCTCGATTTGTTCTCGTCGCCAATCACCGGCGAAACCTTGGATCAACGACCAAGATAAAACCACGCCGCTATCGCCAACCACGAATCATGGCCCAATCAACCACACGCTTGCCGACTCATCAGAAAACACCTCCGATTTCTAAAGCGGGAGTCGCTGATGATGAACCTATCGATCCAGGCGGCGACGGCGATCAATGGTGGTTGATGAAAGACGACCTCCAATGCTTGATCGATTCGCTGTGGGCCGCAGGTTATCAGGTGATCGGCCCCAAGGTCGAATCGGCCGCGATTGTTTATGCCGAGATTCGCGACCAAAACGAATTGCCTAAAGGCTGGACCGAAGAACAATCACCAGGAAAATACCGATTAAAGCGTCGCGATGACGATCATCTGTTCGGCTTCAACGTCGGGCCACATTCTTGGAAAAGTTATTTATTTCCTCCTCATGCTGTCGTCGCGACTGCGGATCGCACGCCCCAAGGGTGGCAGATGCGAGACGCCGATGACCCCGAAAAACCATTCGCTTTTCTGGGGGTTCGCGCCTGTGAACTGGCGGCGATGGCGGTTCAAGATCGTACGTTCATTCACGATCATTACATCGACCCCATTTACGCCGCCCGCCGCCAAACGGCGATGATTATCGCAGTCAATTGTACACAAGCCGCCAGCACATGTTTTTGCACATCGATGAACACCGGCCCACGGTGTTTGACCGGATTTGACCTGGCGCTTACCGAAGTCGACCAAGGGTTCACGATCGAAATCGGCTCTTCGCGCGGACGACAAATCATCGGCGGTGTGCCCGTTCGCCCCCTATCCCATGACCAGGTTGATCAGGCCGAAGTCGCCCGCAGTCACGCCACCGCGGAAATGACAAAGCGTCTCGATACAACCGACATTCGAAACCTGTTATTAGAAAACCTCGATCACCCGAGATGGGCCGACGTCGGCAATCGCTGCTTGTCATGCACCAATTGCACAATGGTATGCCCAACCTGCTTCTGCCATTCTGTTACCGATGTCAGCGACTTGTCGGGTGACCATGTTGACCGAGTCCGCCAATGGGACAGTTGTTTCAATTCGAACTTCAGTTATATGAACGGCGGTCTGGTACGGGGCGATACACGTTCGAGATATCGACAATGGTTGACTCACAAACTTGCTTCCTGGATTGATCAATTCGATACATCGGGTTGCGTCGGTTGCGGACGCTGCATCACTTGGTGTCCAGTCGGCATCGACCTTACCGAAGAAGTTGCCGCGATTCGGGAGGATGTTCGATGACATCCGTGATGACTCCCGCAATTGCCACGAATCCCTGGTTAACGCAAACGGTCCGCATTGAAGCGATCACACCGGAGGTCGCTGAGGTGTCGACCTATCATCTCAAATTCACCGACCCCAGCGCACAGGCGAACTACCAGTTCGCCGCCGGCCAGTTCAACATGCTATACGTCCCAGGCGTCGGTGAAATCGCCATNNGATGGCGACGGGCGATGCCACCTGGGACCATACCATTCGTCTTGCAGGGCAAGTTACCGGCGCATTATCACGACTGGCCGTTGGCGACACACTCGGTTTGCGTGGCCCCTACGGTACCGCTTGGCCGCTTGATCAACACGATGGCAAGGATGTGATCTTGGTTGCTGGTGGCACAGGGCTCGCCTCGCTGCGTGCGGCTTTGTACTCCCTGCTTGCCAACCGCGACCGATATTCCAGCGTCTCATTACTGTATGGCGGACGCACCCCTGATACGCTTCTTTATCGACGCGAATACGATGACTGGACAAGACGGGGCTTGCGATTGGAAACCACCGTCGACCGAGCGACCTCAAGTGACCAGACTTCGTCCTGGGCGGGACATGTCGGCGTCGTTCCGCAACTGGTTGATCGTTTCAATCCCATCAACGTTTCTAATGCAGTGATTTATTGCTGTGGCCCCGAAGTGATGATGCGGTACACCATTCGTAGCGCGATGCAACGTGGTTTTCAGCGGAACCAAATCTGGGTCTCGTTGGAACGAAACTTACAATGTGCCGTCGGGATCTGCGGACATTGTCAATTGGGCGGCGAGTTTATCTGCAAGGATGGCCCCGTCTTTCAATACAACCTTGTCGATAAACTTCTGAGCGTGGAGTCGTTTTAATGAACACCAAGCCTCGGCTAGCGGTCTTTAAGTTTGCCTCCTGTGACGGTTGCCAGTTGTCGCTGCTGTCATTGGAAGATGAATTGCTGGCGATTGCCGACAAGGTGGATGTTGTTCATTTCCTAGAAGCGACCAGTCGCGTCGAAGAAGGCCCGTACGACGTTTCGCTGATTGAAGGCTCGATTACGACCGCCGCCGACCAAGAGCGGATCCGGCACATCCGCGCGAACTCGAAGTTCTTGGTTACGATCGGCGCCTGTGCGACCTCCGGAGGAATTCAGGCACTTAAGAATTGGTCGAACAAAGACGAGTTTCTCAGTATCGTCTATGCAAAGCCCGAATACATTGAAACCCTAGCAACGTCGACCGCGATCTCGGATCATGTGCGTGTCGATTTCGAACTTCGTGGCTGTCCGATCAATAAGTACCAGCTTTTGGAGGTCTTACAAGCATTCCTGGCCGGCCGAATGCCTCGTACTCCAAACCACTGCGTCTGTTTAGACTGCAAACGAAAAGGAAACGTGTGTGTCATGGTTGTTTCCGCGACCGCTTGCCTTGGACCGGTCACCCAATCCGGTTGCGGTGCCCTCTGTCCGTCGTATGATCGTCCCTGCTATGGCTGTTTTGGACCGTCAACCCAACCCAACTTGATCAGCCTTTCAAATCAATTCCAGCGTGACGGCATGTCGCCCGAGCGAGTGATTCAGTCGCTGAGAAGCTTTAACGGCTACGCAACCGAGTTTCGCGCCGAAAGCGATCGCATCGAAAGTCAAATCGATGCCAGTGAGGTAACGGTCGATGAATGATGCCAGCGATGGACGCAGTGTGCGAACGATTCAAGTGAAAGCAATGACTCGGGTCGAAGGCGAGGGCGGGCTTGACATTCGCCTTCGCGATGGCACGATCGATCGAGTGCATCTTAACATTTTCGAACCTCCTCGCTTTTTCGAAGCATTGCTTCGCGGGCGTCCGCTCGAAGATGTTCCTGACATCACCGCGCGCATTTGCGGCATCTGTCCCGTTGCCTATCAGATGAGCTCGGTACATGCATTAGAATCTGCGCTGGGCGTTGTCGTATCAGAAGAAGTACGCAAATTACGCCGTCTGCTTTACTGTGCGGAATGGATCGAAAGTCATGCCTTGCATGTCCACATGTTGCATTTACCCGACTTTCTCGGTTACGCCGGATCACTGGAAATGGCGAAGGACCATCCTGAGGTGGTCGCGCGTGGCTTGACAATGCGAAAGTATGGAAACGATTTGCTCGAACGGATCGGCGGTCGGGCAATCCATCCGATAAACGTTGCCGTTGGAGGATTCTTTCGAGCGCCCAAATATAGCGAACTATCTTCTTTGATCCCCGATCTCGAGAAAGGACTTGAACTTTCGGTCGAAGCGGTTCGGTGGATTTCGGGCTTAAGTTTTCCCGACTTCAAGCAATCTTATCAAACGGTTTCGCTGGTCCATCCGGACAAGTATCCGATGAACGAAGGTCGCATCGAAACCAATGATGGCCTGTCGATTACCAGCGACCAGTTTGAAGAACATTTCAGCGAACGCCAGGTAGAGCATTCGACGGCGATGCAAGCGGTACGGATCGAAAACGGTTCGACCTACTTACTGGGCCCAATCGCTCGCCTGGATCATTGCCGAGACCAATTGCAACCGCTTGCGCGACGACTGGCTGACGAGATCAATTATCAAACCCCGTGTCGAAATCCGTTTCTTGCGATACTGGCCCGTGCGATTGAACAAGTCCATGCCTATGAAGAGGCGATCGAAATTTTGAAATCGTATCGTCCGCCGAATCCGTCACGTATCGCTTATCAGTACGTCGCAGCTAGCGGAAGTGCGGCCACGGAAGCGCCTCGCGGACTTCTGTATCACCGATACCAGTTGTCCGAAACAGGAACCGTCGAAGCGGCAAACATCGTCCCACCAACTTCGCAAAACCAAAGCCAAATTGAACAAGATTTACGAGATTACCTACCCGGCATGATCCACCAAAGTGACCAAGCCGTCGGAGAAGCTTGTGAACGTCTCGTGCGATGTTATGATCCCTGTATCAGTTGTTCCACGCACTTCTTGAAAGTACGCGTGGAGCGGATTTGACATGCATAAAACGACTTCAAGTCACAGCAAGGTCTTCCAGATTGTCGGTATCGGCTCATTTTGCGGCGATGACGCAATCGGATTGGTCATCGCACATGAGATCAAAAAACGACTGCAATCCTCTGACCAACAAGTTCCGCGCCCCGAGTATTTAGCTAACCTTCGAATCGATTTCGC
>DIUH01000344.1 GCA_002428205.1 Planctomycetaceae bacterium UBA6163 | reverse complement strand
CGGCCGTCGCCATCGACGTCGCCGATACCGAGTCCGTGCGTAAAGCGTCCTCCAGCCGATTTGTCCGAAATCGCAGTGAACTGCCAAGGCTTAGTCGGTTGGCCTTCGATCGGCCGGGCGTAGCCGAAGTAGCCGTCGCGGCTGCAGATGATCTCGCGTTTGCCGTCGCCGGTGATGTCGGCGTAAGTCGGCGATTCGTTATCAACGATGTCGATCACCAGATGTTTTTTCCAGACCGCCGACTCGCCACGGACCGTGTCTTTGCCGGGGTTTTCGTACCAATGCGCGGCCGCACCGGGAAAGCCGATCACCAAGACGTCTGCGTTTCCGTCGCCGTTGATGTCATCGACGTAGCTGAAGAAATTGTCGGAATAGCCGTGGGGGTCGAAGGGTTTAGGGGCGTAGATCGTGTGGCGTTGTTTGAAATCGGGCCCGGCGAACCAATAGGGCCCCGAGACGACATCGGCATTACCATCGCCATCGATATCGCCTGCGGTGGCACCTTCGGCGAAGAAGACGCTGTCCAGTTGGTCAGTTTTCCAAACGATTTTCGACGTTTGCGGCTCAGCGGCGTTCGATTGCGAAGCCAGCGAGACCGCTATCGCTAGGCAAGTTGTCCACGCGGCAACCCGAGCGATTGAACGGGTACTTGCTGTGCTGGAACTCGAGTGCGGCATTTGGTAAGGGCAGATCACGATAAGTCGCCTCGGAAGACAAGTGGCGTGGGGTGAGCAGAATGGACGCTGAGGATTTAGGTAGGTAGTACGGGCAAGCTTAGGGCGGAGAAGCGCCGCGCGATTCAGTTGCCTGATGCAGATTGTAAACGATAAAGCATGATCTCGAGCGATTTTCGAGTCGGCTTACCGCACTGCAATGAAAAAACCTCGCGGCATGAATACCACGAGGTTTGTATGAATGCTGCTTTTGGGAAAGCCTTTACGAACTACTTCGCGCCGACCAATTGAGCCTTACGCTTGGCTTCGATGATATCCTGTTGGATGTTCGAAGGTACTTGGTTGTACTTGCAGAACTCCATCGAGAAAGTCCCTTGGCCTTGCGTCATGCTGCGCAAGTCGGTTGCATATCCGAACGTTTCGGCTAGTGGTACTTCGGCCGTAGCAACCGAGATCCCGTCGCGGACGTCCGTGTTGGTGATCAAGCCACGGCGGCTGATGATGTCACCGACAACTGGACCTTGGAACGACTCGGGGCACTCGACTTCGATATTCATGATCGGTTCGAGCAACACCGGCGACGCCTTCTGGAAGTACTCGCGGAAGCAGCCCTGTGCGGCGGTATAGAACGCCTTTTCCGAACTGTCGACGTCGTGGTAACTGCCGTCGGTCAATTCGATCTTCGTTCCCACCACCGGATATTCGGCGACGGGACCCTTGGTCAACGAATCGCGGAAGCCCTTTTCGACCGCAGGGATGAACTGCTTGGGAATACGTCCACCGACGACGCTGTCCTCAAACGTAAAGCTGTCTTCGCTGGCCGATTCAACTGGGCTCAACTTGCCGACGATGTGAGCGTACTGGCCCGAACCACCGGTCTGCTTCTTGTGCTTGTAGTTGAACTCGATTTCGCGAGTCGGGCTTTCGCGGTAGCTGACCTTCGGAGCACCGACTTCGACTTCGACCTTGTACTCGCGCTTCATACGTTCGACGTAGACGTCCAAGTGCAATTCGCCCATGCCGCTGATTAGGATTTCGTTCGTTTCTTCGTCGGTAAAGACGCGGAACGTGGGGTCTTCCTTGCGGAACCGTTGCAGTGCCTTGGCCATCTTGTCGGCGTCAGCACGGCTGGCTGGGTTGACGGCAACCTTGATAACGGGTTCGGGAATGAACATCGATTCAAGCGTACAAAAATCACGTTCGATTGCGTAGGTATCACCCGATGCCGAATCGATCCCCATGACGGCGATGATGTCGCCGGCGGTCGCGGTATCGATATCTTCACGCTTGTTGCTGTGCATGCGGACCAGGCGGCTGAACCGTTCCTTACGGCCCGTACGCTGATTCACATAGCTGTCGCCCTTGACGATTTTGCCTTGGTAAACACGCATAAAGGTCAATTGGCCAAACGGATCGTCGACGATCTTGAACGCCATGCCGACAAACGGTCGCTCGGGGTCTGGCAACAGTTCGATCTTCCTGGTTTCATCCTTGGGATCCTTGCCTTTGATTTCGCGCTCTAGCGGGCTGGGCAGGTAACGAATGACGGCGTCCAATAACGGTTGGACACCTTTGTCTTTGTAAGCCGTGCCCATGAAGACGGGGGTTGCACCGGCCAAAACCGCTTGACGAGCAACCTTGTAGACCAAATCCTTGGGGACCTCTTCTTCGCTGAGCAACAGTTCCATCATCTCGTCGCTGTACATCGACAGCGCTTCGAGCATCTTGCCACGATAATCTTCGGCTTCGTCCTTCAGATCTTCCGGAATCTCGCCTTCGATAACCGATTCGCCACGATCGCCGCCAAAGGTGATCGCATGCATTTCGACCAAGTCGATCACGCCACGGAAGTTTTCTTCGGCACCGATCGGCAACTGCATCATGAACGCTTCGGCGCCCAATTTTTTACGAAGCTGTTCCATCACGCGGAACGGGTTGGCGCCGGTGCGGTCCATCTTGTTGACGAACGCCAAGCGTGGAACTTGATAACGCTTCATTTGCCGGTCGACCGTGATCGACTGGCTTTGCACACCACCGACGGCGCACAGAACCAACACCGCGCCGTCAAGGACGCGCAGAGAACGTTCGACTTCGACGGTAAAGTCGACGTGGCCCGGGGTGTCGATCAGGTTGATCGGCGTGCCCTTCCAATTAACGCTTGTCGCAGCCGAGGTGATCGTAATCCCTCGCTCTTTCTCAAGCTCCATATGGTCCATCGTCGCCCCATCGCCAGAGCCGCGGACTTCTTCGATTTTGTGAATACGGCCTGTATAGAACAGAATCCGTTCGCTCAGCGTCGTCTTTCCCGAGTCGATGTGGGCGCTGATACCGATGTTCCGCAGTTTCTCCAAGCTCATCTCAATCACCTAACATTGTGCCCGCCACGGTCATCTGGGCCCACGATTGGCGAAGTACATCTCCAACAATCGTCCAGCCGGTGGCGGATAAGAATTTCGTTTTTTGCCGACAAATAGATGCTTTGGCACCAAAGAGGCGACCAATACCATCAAGCCCGGCGAGGGATACCGGGCCTAAATATCGCAAAGGTTTGCCCAAAGCGGAAGGTCAAAGCAGAAAATCCGTGCCAAGTCTTTGTCACGGATAGGTCAAAAGTCGGTTCTGGAAAAATATACGCAACCGATCAACAACATGAAAGCGATAAAACCGCCGCAAGTCAGCACGGGGCGCCAAACGTTGTATCGCTCGATGATCGCCGGTTCACCTGCGGAGGCAAACGGCAATTGCAACGCATCCTCGCCCGAAACGATGCTGGCGATCGTGTCGCCCAGCTCACCGGTCTGCGGCGTGATCGTCCGTAGTGGCGTGACCACATATCGCTCCACCATCCGCCAACCGCTGATCGACGGCCGAATCTCGCGCTCGGGCCGATTAGGCAAATCACCGGCCTTTAAGTCGCCGAAGTTCCACACGGCGATTTGGTCGATGTTCTGCGCCACCCACAACTTGCGTTTTTCGTTGTCCCACCACAGCGTTTCGACGTTTGATGTTCGCCCGAGTCGAGCGACCTGAAACGTTTGCCGGTCATCGACACGGATCACCGATGCTTGCCCGTTGGTGGCTTGAATCACCAGTGCATTAGCGCTGTGGCACGAAACCGCCGCCAAAACCGATAAGTCGCTGATCTTTGCGACCACGCCAGCGTCAACCTCAATCGGCTGCAGCGAGTCGGTAAAGAACAGCGGCGGATTCTTCGGCTGCAGCAACACGACCACCGAATCGCCGATGTAACGCAGCCAGGCGGTTCGTCCGGGCACCGTGACTTCCGCCTGGGCCGAACGTGTCCAGCGTGCCTGGTCCGAGCCGCCAGTGGGTGAAGCCGCAGGGCGATCGAGCCGGATCACGCGTCCACCGCTGAGCACCATCAGCGAATTGCCGTCTTGCGACACCGCGACCGAGCTGGGCGACGTCAGCGTGATTCCTTCTGGCAATACCGAGTAAAATCCGTCGCTTGGCCCGCCCATCATCTTCATTAGTTTGGGCAACCACATTCCGAAGCCTGATCCGGCGTTGGCTTTGGCATCGCTCGCTTTTTCGCCGCTCGAAGCGTCACCATCGCTTTGACTGTCCTCGGGATTCTCCGGCTCATTCAACGGCCGCAGGTCCGTGGCACGGGCAATCATCAGCTCGCCAGAGTTGTGCGCCAATATCGCGCCGTCGGGCATCGCGTGCAACGACAGTGTGCCAGCGGGCAGCTCAATCGATGGCTCGGGGATCGTGCCAGGTTTCGGATCGACCAACAGTAACGGCGTGGCACCCGATCCGAAAACATTCATCCTGCCACCGCGCACCCGCGCCGTTGCCACGCTTGAGCCAGACAGCGTTACTGGTGGAATGATCCGGTCGCTGCTGCCGTTGTCATCGGGAAACAGGTTCACCCAGGTCGATTGCACCGGGTCGAAACGTCGCAAATGCCCGCCGCGCGTGGCGGTAATGATCGTGTCGTCCGAAACCGTAAATCCGCTGATCCGATCCCGCTCGACAACAAACCCGTCGGACAGTCCGCCCGCCATGCCGATGACCAAACATGCGGCGCCGAAGACGTTGGCCAGTCCGATCGCCAAAATCGGCGATCGCCACTTCAGCCCCGCGACAGCCGAAACGCTGTAGAAAACGGCGAACAAAAATACGCAGACCGGAATGCACAACAGTAGCCGCGCGTTCCAGACGTCCAACCGCAGTCCAGCGATCAACCACAGCCCAATGATCAACTGGGTTACACAGACAAATACAAACGCACATCCGCCAATAAACTTGGCCAGAAACAACAGCCCGCGCGATACCGGTTTACTGAGCAGGAGGTGCAACGACCCGGGTTGCAGCATGTCGGGAATGATCGCCGCAGTGACCAAAATCCCCAGGAAAATCATCGCAAAACCGAGCACCCACTCGATGATGATTCGCAACACGATTTGGTTCAGCAGCATTTGGAACTGCGGCTTTTCGATCTGCAAAACCGCAGGAAAAGACAGCCCGGCATAGGTGAGCGCGATGCTTCGCGAGCCACGATTTTCGAACACTCCCGGCAGCGCAGCCTCGATCCGCAATCGGTCGCGACGCTTCCGCATATCTTCGCTCAACTCGCTTTGGTCAAGGCTTTCGATCTCGCGCAGTTCACGCAGCCTTGGTGTCGACTTCCAGACTTCCGCGTCGTACCAATCGTCGTTTTCATAAAGCTGGTTCAAGCCGTCGGCAAAGACATCCAAACGGATGCGTACCTCTTGGCCTTCAGCGACTTTACGCAAATTGCCTTGCAGTTCGGCGGGCAAACTTCGTGCGATTCGTCCCGGCGGCGTCTCTTTGGCCGTCGAGGTCTTGCCAGCATCACTCGTGGCGTCGGTTTGATTGTCCAGTTCGGCAATGCCACGGGCCAGCATCGCTTTCATCCGTGTACCGTTGGCGAAATCGGGCCAGCGGAACGTCGTTGTGAAGACTTCGCGGTACCCAATCGGCGCGATCGCAAACAGGAAGATATAGATCGCGATCAACGCCACCCACAGCACTCGCGACGCAAACGCCGATCGAAATGAATCGATCACAACAGCAAGATAAGGACGAATCACCTGGCGACTCCATTGACCGCGTTCTCATCGTCACGCGTTCCGACCACGGTCGATTCGATCACCGACTGGATATCGTCGCCCGGCTTCCAGCCAGCGCTGGCGGCGATATCCGAATCGACTTCGGCTTCGGTCGACCCGACCAGGGAAAGGAAAACGTCTTCCAGCGATCGCCGCGGGGTGGTCAGCGACACGATACTCGTTCCCGATGCACGTAATTGGTCAATTGTCCGGTCGATCACAGTTTGATTCACCCACGGTACCGTGGCTCGCACAACGCCACTGGGCATTCGATCCAGCAGTACCTGTCGCCCGCCGATCTTGTCACCACCAGTGGCCGCGCTGCGCACAAAGGCTTCGCCATCGCGCACTGGCAACTCTGCCGCTTCGGACAACAGTCGGCCCAATGCCTGCTGGTCATCAACGCCCGCTAAATCCCATTTCACTTGGCGATCGCCGAGTCGCTCGGTCAACTCGTCGATCGTGCCGATTCCCCGAACTTGACCCGCAGCCATCACCGCCACGCGATCGCAAACTAGTTCGACTTCTTGCAGGATATGGCTGTTCAAGAAAATCGTTTTCCCCAGTGACCGCAATTCCAGCAACAATCTTCGCACTTCACTGCGACCGACCGGATCCAAACCATCGGTCGGTTCGTCAAGAATCAACAGGTCGGGCTCATGCAGGAGCGCTTGTGCCAGCCCCAAACGCTGGTACATCCCCTTGCTGAACCGCTTGACCGATTCGCGATCGCGGCCTTCTAAACCGACCAAACGCAACAATTCGTCGCTGCGAGTGGCGATCACATCACGGCTCAGTCCGCTCATGCCGCCATAAAACCGCAGCGCCGACCGGGCGGTGTGGTGACGATCGATGCGGAGGCTTTCTGGCAAATACCCGACGCGTTTCCGCGCCGCGATCGACCCGGCCGGATGGCCCAACACTCGCGCCGAACCGCCACTGCTGCGGATCACGCCTAGCAGGATTTTGATGAGCGTCGTTTTGCCCGCGCCGTTGGGGCCCAGCAGACCAAAAATTTCGCCGCGTCGGGCCTGAAGCGAAACTTGGCGCAGGGCAGCAATGGAACGACCACCAATCAGACCGGATCGATAGGTCTTGGTCAGGCGGTCGATCGAAATGACGTCGTCGGATGCAATCACTCGGCAAACAGTAACGGATAAAACTTGATTGCCGTTGCCAATGCGACCAACAGCATGCCCACGATTAACCAGCGGTGTGCCGGATGCCACATCGAAGTTCGCACATGGCCACGACGATAAACGCTGTGAAACCGATCCCGCTGGGCCAATGATTCGAACACGCCATCGTCGACCAATTCGTGCAATCCGAATTGGAGCGAATACTCCATCGCTCCGAAGATCGGCAGTTTACGGTTCGACTCATCGACACCAAAGCCTTCAAAGTACCATAACTGCGAACCGAACTGGTTGTCCGATTCGCGGCGATAATCGACACACCGGAGCTGGAAGATTTCGCTCCGTGACGGACACAACCTTGCTCGGAGGATCGAGTTTTGCGAATCCGTGCGGATTTGCCGCATGATCTTCTCGGGGATCTGGATCGCTTGTGTTTCAGCACTCATCGGGTGGCACCCTCTGCCCGAAAAATCGGCTTTCTGCGATAAATAAATCGACCAGCTTTCGATCGCGGCAATTGCCAGTCGGACCTGGAATAGTCACAGTTTAGCATTGTTGCGGATCGTAAAGCCAGTAATTAATGGAAAAAAAACAAACGCAAACGCGATTTAATGCTGTCATGGTTCCCACCAGGGCCGCCTTCGTGGGGAGAATGCTCAGCTTGTCGCGTGACAATACCCGTCGTGTGAGGTGCAATCGCTAGGCCAGAATCGTCTGTCCTGCCTATTTCATCTGACGAAATATACCGTAATCACTCCTACAACCGCCACGATAAAGTTCGAAAAATGCTCGAACGCCGTTCGCTGAGGGCGCCCATCACGTTGGGCGTCGTGATGATCGTCACCGTCGTTGCCTTGGCGATTGGCTGGGTAGCGATCAATGTGATCGCCTTAACCGTCAATCCTGACTCGACAGGCGTTTATTACGTCGTGCTGGCGATCGGCACAATCGGTTTGGGGGTGGTGCTTGCCGGAGTGATCGCCTATCTGACGCTGACCGTCAAAGCGATCAATCTCAATCGTCGCCAATCAAACTTCATCGACAGTGTCACTCACGAACTGAAAAGCCCGATTGCGTCGCTAAAGCTTTATCTTCAGACGCTTTCCCGGCGCACGGTCGACGAAGCCCAAAGTGCCGATTTTCATCGCATCATGTTGGCCGACGTCGAGCGGTTGGATCAATTGATCAACCATCTGCTGGACGCGGCGCGAATCGAACGCGGTTCCGATGCCGCCCAGCCCGAGAACGTGCGCCTGGATGAACTGCTGTTGCATTGTGCCAGCGCCGTTTGTGTCCGTCACAACGTCGATCACGATTGGGTCGATATCGACGCCCCGGCGATGGTTATCCGCAGCAAACCGACTGAGTTGGAAATCCTGTTTCGCAACCTGATCGACAACGCTGTTAAGTATGGTGGAGACCCGCCAGAAGTTCGCGTTACCGCCCATGCATCGGGCCAGCAGGCGATCGTGCGGGTCAGCGACAACGGGCCCGGGATTCCGCCCAATTTGCGCCGTAAGGTATTCGGGCGGTTCGTTCGATTGGGCAGTGAGCTGGAACGATCCAAGCCCGGCACTGGCCTGGGGCTCTACTTGGTCCGCTCGGTAACGCGATCCTTGGGCGGGTCGATTCACATCGAAACCCAAAGCGCGGCATCCGTTAACGGATCGGAGTCCGAACCGAGCGGCACGTCGTTTTGTGTTACTCTGCCGAACCTGATCTCATGCGAATCGGCGAACCAATCACCACCGCAAGAAGCGTTAATAAAAGACAGTCCTGAACTTAAATCGACTCAGTGAAACCGGACTGGCCAGCGATTCTTCGGTCAACCGTTTTGTCACTGAGCATGATGATCTTATCCCTCCAATCAAATGAAAGGCACCGATGCGACCTCACATCCTGGTCGTTGAAGACGAAAAGCACCTCGGTGTTGGCATCAAATACAATCTTGAGGCTGAGGGGTATCGTGTCACACTGTGTGAAGACGGCCCGACGGCGCTGCGAATGTTTGGCCAAACCGGTGACGGGATCAGCCTAGTGATTCTCGATCTGATGTTGCCGGGAATGAGCGGGTATGCGGTATGTGAATCGATCCGCAATCAAGGCAGTCGCGTGCCTGTTCTTATGCTTTCAGCCCGAACCTTAGCAGAAGATCGAAC
The DNA here is from genome assembly GCA_002428205.1 of Planctomycetaceae bacterium UBA6163. GTDB lineage: Bacteria > Planctomycetota > Planctomycetia > Pirellulales > Pirellulaceae > UBA6163. The sequence goes on along the minus strand of DIUH01000344.1, from coordinate 9,519 downwards.
TCGCGGTTTTAATGTCGGTGCCAATCAATACATGTCAAAGCCGTTCGATCTTGATGAACTGCTCAGCCGCGTCAAAAACTTAATGCAGCTTTATCAAGCATCGGCCGGCGGCGCAGCGCCCAATCCTCCCCCCAAGCTGAAACAAATCACCAGCGCCCAATTCGGCCAAGTGACCGTCGATTTCGAAACTCATCAAGCGACATCCGCAGGCCAAAACATTCGGATGACGCCCAAGGAATTGCGTTTGCTAAAGTACTTAGTCGAAAACCCCCAACGGGTGATCAGCCGAGGGGAATTGCTGAGCGAAGTTTGGGAAATGAACGGCAACCTTCAGACCCGCGCCGTTGATCAATTTGTCGTCAGGCTTAGAAAGATCATCGAAGTCGACCCGGCATCGCCACGGCATTTGCTAACGATCCGCGACGCCGGTTACCGCTTCATTCCCGATCCTCAATCGGCAGGTGGCGAAAACGACGTTGGCAGCGAAGGTGAGTCAGGCGACGCGGTCTAGCCCGCCAAGCCGATCGCGACATGATCGAGTCAAGTCCGCCAATTGGTCAATGACCCTCTTTCTCTCGTGAACCTATTGTACCGAAAAAAATAGGCAGACTTGCTGAGGTATGTTGCTTGGCTGATTCGCAATCTTGATCGTCAATTTCGAAGATCTTACTTATCGCTCCCGACTGAAGCGCAAAGCGTTTGGCAGATGTGACCGCGCTGGCGAATCTGTAACCATCCCAGAGTGCGTCGTCATTCAGTTTTGCGACAACGAAATGTTCTCCGGCTTCGAGCATTTTCAAAAACGTTGTTTTTTTCTTGTGTGTGAATTGGCTTGATTTTTTAACGCCTTTACCGGTCCGCATCGCCGTCCTCCAGTCCCCATTCAACAGCCGGGTTATCGGGTTTGCCATTCAAAGGCACTTTCAGCTCTCGGATAAATCCCCAATGGATCATTGGCAGTATCAAGCATTCTGCCGGACCGTTGCCGTGTTCCTCGGTGCGAATGCTTAACACGGAAGCCCGAGATAAATACTCCGCAAATTTTTTTGCGAAACACTGCCGTAAACTTCGATTTCCACTGGCACCACAAAACGTCGCCGTTGAAGCTGGCCATAGTGTTCCTTCAAGATTTCCTGCATGTCATGGCAGGCATCAGAAGGATGCCAATATTTCCGGGCTTGGTCAAAACCAAGGCTGAGCTTGAAGCCAAGCACGGCAAAGTCTGGACGACTTCCGAAATGCAAGATGAGTTCGATGCTCTCGGATTCATGGCCCCCTTCATCATCATTCGCAAGCGTGACACTGGTGAACGTGGATCGCTGATGTTCACTCACTCACTCGCTTCTACTTCAGCTTCAAACCTGAGTGATTCGCACCAAACCAAAGGGGCCATCGACAAGTTCGATCGTCCCTTTTTCCATGCGCCGACTAACACCCGCTTGTCAGTTGTAGTCAACAACAATACTCAACCGGAGAACAGCAATGACATGGTCTTGGTCACACACTGAAGAAGCACACGCAACGGTCGAAGAGCAACTTCAACTCAAAGCTGAAGCCGCAAACGATGGCGACATCGAAGCCGCCGAATGGATTGAAGTTGTCTGGTCTGAATGGGTTGCCAGCAATTGGAAGGAGGACCGAGTATCAACCGATCTCGATCTGAAGAAGTACGAACGAGCAAGCGCACGAGCCAAGCGACAGGGGTAAGAGCACGGTTGCGACAAGCTGGCCGCTGATATCTGGAACTGGTCAAGCGAGTTTGCTATTTGCACCAACGGCGTCTGGGATGCTTGGGTTTGCCACTTGATGCCGTTCAGTGCCGAAGTCGAATCATGATCGATCAAGTGATCGCATCAGATTTATTTTTGCAAAGTGATTGGTGGCGCAAAGTTAAAAACAAAACAATTATTCATCGATTACTCCGGGGGTTGCTACCAGAACCCCCTCCCCAGCAACTACGTCACAAAGTTTCTTTTATACGCCACGACATTTATTCCTCGTGCAGCTTGGCGTTGCAAGATTTATAATCTGCGAAAAATCACGCCGGTAGAAAAATGCTGAAAACGATTGTGAAAAAACGAGTCGCCTGAAAATCCTGGTCAATTAAAGCTATTGAGGATTGTTTTCACCGGAATAAGCATTGATGACAGCTACTACCAACCAGATGACACCAACAATTGCTCCGACAACTAAAGCGACTTTGAATAAGAATACTAGGGCGGCCAGAAGAATTGGAACGACAATTACAAGAAATGAAATAGCGATTGAAAAGACAATTAAAACTCCGAATATAATTGCTGTCGAACGAACCAAGGATTTCAATCTTTGTGGATTAAATGCCCAAAACATTAAGCTCAGCATTCCGTAGAAGAAAACAAAGAGTCCAGCTTGCTGGTAGGTTTTATTTCCACCCCAGAAATCCCAATCAACACCAGCCATAGGATCTTGGTAATTCTGTTGTGGCGACTGGTAACTTTGTTGTGGCTGGTAGCTTTGTTGATACCGAGCATCAATTTCTGCGTTTCTAGCTTGACGTTCGGCTTCGAATTGAGCCGATTGGTATGCTCTATGTTGCTCACGCAATTTATCCGCACACCAACCACAGACGCCGTTTTGATAATTTACTTTTGCCCGCAAATGCCCGCACTGAGGACATTGCATCATGTATTTTGTGGGCTCTAGCTTCATGTCATTAGTTCCTTGAGCTTCCCTGATAAGGCCTTATTTTACCACAGTTGATTAAACTCTGTGATTCCTTGCATATTAGCAACTCTTCTGTCTTCTGCTGCGCAGGAGTGACAGATATTGCTGTTAGGAATAATAGGATGAAGTCTACGTCGGGGGCCATTTTGCGGACATGTTAAAACTATCAAGGGGGCGCCAGAGAAAGCTTTAACGATGGTTACTGCCGGCCAGATGGCACCGACAATTGGCCCACTTGAGCGGTGAAGTTCTTTCGGCAGTTGTTGCAGGTGAGGACGTGCCCGCCTTGTTGCATTCGAATCGGGCAAGTGCCTGCGGCACCGCATTTAGGGCACTGCGTTATGCCTGATCCTTAGGGCATCTTAGTTCTCCTCGTTCGAAAGTGGGATTTTTTTGACCAATGACGGGCGGCACGGGGATAAGCGGAAGCCAGCGTCAAACCGGCTCAAATTTTTTCGTCAAGTCTTTTTTGAGCCGGTTTCCTGCCGACTCTCGCTCAAGATATTGGTGGCGAGATGTCACGAATAAGCCGTTGAGCTATGCTGGTGCGATCCAATCATCACCAGTGAACGACTTTTATGGAACTTGGCCACACACAACGACTTAGCCACTGGCTTGGCCTTGCTCGGCAAGGTCAGGTCGATGCACGCAATGAGATCATCGATCACGCTTGCGAACGACTGCGATTGCTGACCCGAAAGATGCTGAAAAACTTCCCACGAGTGAAACGCTGGTCCGAAACAGATGATGTTTTGCAGAACGCCATGATTCGGCTGCATCGGTCGCTGGCGGAGATCCAGCCGAAAACACCACGGGAGTTCTACGGACTTGCCACAACGCAAATTCGCCGGGAACTGATCGATCTGGCAAGGCATCACTATGGAGCACACGGCAACGGAGCCAATCATGACACAGACGGCGGCGAAGCTGCGATAAAACAACCAGATGGACGAGAGCCAGAGTCCTTGGAGTCGTGGAGCAAATTTCACGAGGCGGTCGAAGGACTGCCGGAAGATCAACGGGAGGTTGTGAACTTGCTTTGGTACGAGGGGATTTCGCAACCAGAGGCAGCCGCGCTGCTCGGCATCTCGCTGGCCACTTTGAAACGTCGTTGGCAAGCGGCACGAATCACACTTGGAAAATTGATCGAGGAACTTCAGCTTGGCTAAGGACGAACAGGAACAACTGGCCGCACTTCTCTTGAAGTGGGAAGAGGCATGGGATCTTGGAAATGACATCCCTGTTGCTGCGTTGTGCGCCGATTCCCCCGAATTGACACAAAAGCTGGCCGACCAGATCAAGTTACTCAAGTCGATGAACTGGATGACGAAGGATGCTGCCGATGATTTGACCAACGCTGATGAAGTTGATTTGCTGCTCGGTAAAACTTTGGCCGGTCGGTATCGCATTGAAACCGTCGTTGGCTTTGGTGGTCATGGCAAGGTTTACAAAGCTTTTGATCCCGACCTTCAGCGACACGTTGCAGTCAAAGTTTCCAAGTCGGTCGCCAGCGAAAGTCAATCCGATGAACTGCTTGAGGAAGCCCGTCGTGCGGCCAAGCTGAAGCATCCCAACATTGTCGCTGTTCATGATGTCGGGCGGCACGATGGGCAACTGTTCTTTGTAACCGAATTAGTTGAAGGCCAGAATTTGGCCGACCTGATTTCCGCCCAGTCAGTCAGTGCCAAGGAAGCAACAAGAATCATTTCTTCGTTGTCGGAAGCTTTGCATTTCGCTCATGAGCACGGCTTTATTCATCGTGACATCAAGCCAGCAAATATTTTGATCGATCAGCAAGGCCGAGTCCTTGTCACTGATTTCGGCATTGCCACAGCCATCGACAAAATTGAAGACCATCGTGGCGGAACACCGGGCACGTTGCCTTACATGGCACCCGAGCAGGTCGCCGGTGAAGTCCAGTTGATTGGTGCTCGCACGGACATTCATGCTCTTGGCGTCGTGTTCTACGAATTGTTGACTGGCGAATTGCCGTACCAAGGCAGAACCCCAACTGCGGTAAGAGAACAAATTTTGCTGCGGCAACCGAAGCCACTACCAGCAGTTCCCGCGAAGCTTGGTTTGATTTGCTTGAAGTGTTTGGCAAAGCATCCCGCTGATCGGTTTGAAACAGCATCCGCTGTCATTGAGGCTTTGAATGCCAGAGATCCCAAGCCAAGCTATGTTTGGATAGGCGGTTTAATCTTGCCACTTTTGATTGCGTTTGGGGTCTGGCAGGCGTGGCCAAAACAACAAACAAAAATAGTCGAAGCACAATCACCAATTTCAAAAAACGGTGTCTTTGTCTTTACTGGAACGCAACGAATCCTCACGCCCTTGAAGCGATGTTCACCAGTCACTCTTGAAGCATGGGTACGACCATCAAAGTTTGAGACCCGAAGTCACTACATCATCGGGAGTGACGTGCCGTCGAATTGGGGGATCGGACTTGGTGTTCTGGGGGTCCATTTGGGCGGTGAGCAACTGAAAGGGGGCGTGAAATCACCTCAAATTGTCCCTCTGGCGGTATGGTCGCATGTTGCCGCAGTGTTCGGAGATCAGGAGACCCGAATCTACTTCAATGGGACGTTGGTAATGACGCATATCGCAACAGATCCGGCAGAAGGCGACACCCGTTTTGTGGTCGGGAATGTTGGCGAAAATAACCCAACCGAGTTCTTTCTCGGTCAGATTCGTTCCGTAAGAATTTCCGCAGGCGAGAGGTACAAATCAGATTTTGTGCCCAAGGAACAGTTCGCCAAAGATTCCGATGGATCTGACGATAAAACCTTCCTTATTTACGATGGATCTTCATTTGACAACGAGCGAATCGTTGACTTGAGCGGCAACGGAAACGACGGCATTTGGCAGGATTTCAGCATCGCCGATTGAGCCGTTTCAATGCCGTTACCAAAGCAAGTGCCATTGCATGGTTCGCAACTTGCGCAATGCTTTCTCCGTGCATCCGTTCATTCACTGCTTAGACGACCTATGGGCTTGGATCGTTTCAGACATCTTCTGACTATTTGTGTTCGGCTTACTGAACTCCCGGAAATAACCCCCGCTTGTATTGCTTCGGTGTCGATTAAGTTCAACTCAAACAAGGAACAAATACATGATTTTAAGAGCGCAACCCGTTGGCGAACATCCATCGGTTCGATTTTTTATCCTCAATGTGCGGACCAACTTGATGTGGGATGGCGAGTCATTCGTCGATGACTTTGAACAGGCACGCAAGTACGCTCATCCGAGTGATGCCTGCGCTGACATGCAAGACATTTTGAAGGAACACTATGGTCAGCTTCGACGGCGAAAATTCGTCGTTCCCGTGGAGATCGAAGTTTATGGAAGTGTTTCTCAAAAGGAAATCGCCGAGTACCTCTACCGAGCCTCAGCCTTGAGCATTCGCACTGAGGAATACGGCAACGGTCCTGCTGAGTGTCTCGTCCTTCCCGTGATCCATTGGGGCTACATCAGGGAGTTGAAAGTTCCGTTGAGCGAAAAACCAGATAATCCGGCTGTTGAATGGGGATTGGAAGATGGTGACGAAGGTGACGGCCAATGAATCTGAAAGATCAAATCAGACAAGCCAGCGATGTTCTTCGTGAAGTGGTTAGCCAACCTAATCCGACCTTGGGCATCGACCTCGACGGTTGTGTTGACGAGTCGCCGAGTTTCTTCAACATCCTGACGCATGTTTGGCCCGGCGATGTGATCGTAATTACGTTTCGCAGCGACCGAGAAAAGGCAATTGTCGATCTGGAAAAGCACGGCATCAAGTTCACCGATGTTGTGCTGGTGAACAGTTTTGATGCCAAGGCCGAAGTTATTGCTGAGCAGGGAATCAGCATTTATATCGATGACCAGCCAGAAATGCTGAAGGCTGTGTCCGCCAACGTAGCCGTGATGCTCTTTCGCAATGGGGGCAACTTCGATTTTGATGATCGTAAGTGGATGTTGAGTAACCAGACGGGAAAATTGATCGGAGACGACAGGTGAGAAGATCCAAGGCGGCAATCTTCATCCGAGCAGCAGTGATCGTGTTCGCTATCTACATGATGCTGGCATGGGCATGGCACTTCATCAACAACACAAAACAAGCTGCTCGACCCAATTTATACAAAAGGAGACAACAATGTTTTTGAAAACACTCGAAGTCGTTGGGAAGTTCGTTATTTCCAGACTCAATGACGACACGTTCTGGGACGGCTTCAGATTCGTGAATGATATCGCATCAGCCAAACGCTTCGATCTTCAATCGGGAGCGATAAATGAGATCCTCGAAATCGAAGAACAGCATGGCGAATCGGCGAAGAAACGGACTTACATTCTTCCTGTCACAATCGAAGTGACCGGTGACGTAACACGCGGTCAGATCGGCGAATATCTCAATTCGGCGGCCAAGCTGATCATGAATCGAGATCCTTTTGGGAACGGTCCTTCACCGGAAAGCTACGTCGAGCCAGAAATACATTGGCACATGGTCAAAGAGATGCCAGATCGCCTTGATGAAGATCCTGACGAGCCGGACTTCTCTTGGGGACATTACCTCACGCTGGATGATATTTGATTTTTGCCCGCTAAGGAGGAGAAGAGCTTTGCGTACTTCGAGATTTACGATTTTCATCAGAGCCACGGTGATCGTGTTCGTCATTTACATGATGCTGGCATGGTGTTGGAACTCAATGACGAACACGAACTTTTGGAAGCCATCGGAAATGGCGTTAAGTGCCGTTCTCACCGTGTTGCTCTTTGGCGGCTTCGCTTGGGTGTTTGTAAGATTAGGAATGGCGTTGATTTATGGTCGAAGCCAGCAATATGACGCTTACCGTAAAGGCGGTGGCGATCCATATTTTGACAGTTTGCCTTGGCCGCTCAACCCTGACTCAAGACAGGTAAGAGAAACGGGCATGGCTGAACCACAAACTTCGTTTATCCCACCGGCCAGTTGGAAATTCCAATGTCCGGTTTGTGGAGCAAAACAACCATCATTGGTTTGTGTGTGCTGGAATTGCAATTATGGAGCAGATGGAGATAGTAGCGAATATTTTCAGAAGTTCGGTGATTCAAAACCAGACGAGATCAGTGAGCAGGAATGGGCCGAAATCAGGAGTCGCCACAATGTCTGACTTAGAAGGAGTCATCGATCAATTGTGGCTGCACAACGCCTTTGCAGAAGATCCTTGGACGGTGGTGTTGCCCCAGTATGGCAACTCAATCTCTGGCAATGGCCCACGACTTACAGAAAAGCCGTGTTCATTCAGTGGCTCAATCGGAATTCTCTGACGTTGAACAAGTTCCCGTAGTAACCACTCAGGAAGTTCGTCTAAGACTGGATTTGGAATTGGGACAGGGCCTATGCCCTTCCGCAGAATGTCTGCAACAGCGTTGCTGCTGTCGTTCCATTGCCCCTAGAAATCAAACACGTCCTTGAGTTGCCGTCTCACCCTTTCAACGTCCACTGACGACCAAGAGCGATTGAACATGAACACCCGATTGTCGGCTCGTGTTCCGACTCTGACAGACTGGCGACCTTGCTTGTCTCGGGAGTTCCCTTTGCTTTGTCTGCTTATTCCGTCGCTCCCTGCGGCTGTTCAGTATCATTGCTTGTAGCAATAAAACTTTACCTTGTAGCAACAAAATCAGGGGCGTGTTTGGACGAGAAACAGGCGTATTTGCCGTAAGTCCAACAAAAAAGCCACGTCACAATTTTTGCAACGTGGCTTGAAGTGGAGGATAACGGACTTGAACCGATGACCTCTTGCATGCCATGCAAGCGCTCTCCCAACTGAGCTAATCCCCCGTATGTCGGAATCTATGGACCGCTGTTTGTCGCTTTCGCCGATGGGAATGGCGTCTGGTCGATGCGGTCTCTTGCTGAGTTTCAAAGCGTATCACGTTCGGATTGTACTCGTCAAGCGCCCGATTCGATAAAGCCGAAACCGGTGTTTGCGACTCATCTGCCACTGAAGACGATTGGCGGTGATGTCGCCGCGATCAGGATTAACAGAGGCTTAAATCGCAGCCTCAATGGTGCTCTGGCAACCCCAGGCCGATCGGTGGTTCAACGCCAATCGGATTGCGACCTGCTGCGGTGATGACGGGCGTAGTGTGAGCGATTGCCGCCAGCGTTGCTGAAACCAAAACCGCTGGGTTATCCAGCGGTAGTTGCGCGGCGGTGCTGCGAACCGGGGTTGGGCTTGTCACCCGCTATGTGGATTACCCAAACCGAATTGCTCGCAAAGTCATTTTGCGAGATTTTACTGCGACACTTTACGTTGGGGCGGCGGTGAAGTCGAAGACTTGCTCACCAGATCAAACGTTTGTCGTCGGCGTTCATTTTGCCAGGCGGGCGGACCGATTGGCCCGCTTGGTTGGTTAGCTTGTCGCCCAGAGCACTGCGAATTTTTTCGGCAGCCAAGGATAGTTCTGCGACCACTTCGGGGTGCTGGGATGCGACGTCTTGTGTTTCGCCGATATCGTTTTCTAGATCAAACAACGCCAGGCCGATCTTTGCGGAGTTGTAAGGAACCGGTTCGCCGCCGGTTCCCCCAGGGCCACCGTCAAGCGTTCGATACTGATGCGGAAAGTGCAATTTCCATCGCTGGGTTCGCACCGCATGCAGCGATGTCGGGCTGTAAAAGCAAAAGAAATGTTCGTGTGGCGTTTTGGCGTCGGGATCACCAAACATTAATTGCGAGATATCTTTGCCGTCGATCGTATGATCGGGCAATTCCGCTCCTATCAATCTTGCGACGGTCGGAAACAGGTCGATCGTCGAACTCAATTGGTCACACGTCGTCCCAGCCGGAATCCGTC
>DIUH01000316.1:12375-15912 GCA_002428205.1 Planctomycetaceae bacterium UBA6163 | reverse complement strand
AACGACGCACCGGCACCGGCTGCTGATCCGGCGCCATCCGCCGACGATTTTTTCGGCGCAGCTCCGGCGGCAACTCCAGCGCCAGCCGAGCCTCCGATGGACGACTTGTTCAACGACGCACCGGCTGCTGACCCGGCACCCGCGCCTGCGGATGCATTCGGTGACTTGTTCGGCGATTCGCCCGCTCCGGCTGCGGATGCCGCTGACGATCTGTTTAACGACGCTCCATCACCGGCTGCCCCCGCCAGCGATTCGCTTGACGATCTGTTCAACGCACCGGCAGACGCCGCTCCAGCCGCTCCGGCAGAAAATCTGGACGATATCTTCGGCGCCGCTCCAGCGTCCCAGCAAAACGTCGTTTCGATTGAACTTAAGCCGCAAGTCGATCCGTTGGCTGATGCGAAAGAGCGTGTTTGGATCGACAACACGGGATCATTCAGCACTCAAGGCCGCCTGATCGAGATCGGCGAAGGTTTCATCCGCCTATTGAAGGAAAACGGACGCACTTGCACCGTGCCGATGGATCGCTTGTGCCCAGCTGATGCGGTTTATGTCGAAGCGGTTCGCACTGAATTGCAACAGTACAAACTGGCGATGTTGACGGCCCGATAAACTGCCGTCGGACAGAGGAAAACAACCGCAGCCAGCCTCGGTTTCCGAGGCTGGCTGTTTTTATTTTTGCACGACACGATAGCCGGATCAGGTGGTTTGCGTGACGATTCGACTGATGCACTACGACCCGCGTTGGCGGCAGGAATTCGAACAGACGAAGTCAAGTATCTTGCAATCTTGCCAAGGCGACGTGATCGATGTTCAACATATCGGCAGCACCGCAATCTCAGGTCTGATCGCACAACCGATTATCGACGCCATTGCCGCAGTAGCCGACGATGCGTTGATCCCGGAAGCGGCCCTTGCCATCGAAGGGTTGTACTTTCGCCAATTGCCAACGCCCGCTTGGGCCACTGACAGCTTGTGGTTGGCCAAACCGCGGCACGGCGAGATCACGCATCGCATCGTGTTGACCCGCCAAGAAACGCCGGTTTGGCGACGCGTGCTGGCCGTTCGAGACGCGCTTCGGGAAAATCGCCAGCGGGCGATCGCGTTTGAAGAGACCAAAGTCAAACTGTGGAAAGCTGGCGAAGGCGATTCAGATCAATACGATCGCGATAAAGCACTCTTCTTTACACACCTAGAAGAACAGTTGGGTCTTGAGTTATAAGGTGCCGTGCGATTCGCACGATGACGCTAACGAAACATTATCACTCCGTGAATCCATCCACTCATTTATCGACCGCCGACCAATACTACGACCGTCTGCTCCGTTGGCTCGACTTAGAATCCGATGCCGAACGGGCTCGCTTGGTCCAGCGTCGTAACCTCAGCAGAGGTGCCGATGTCGAACGTACCGGTGAAACCATCATTGACCTGGTCGTCGCCGATCACCGCATTGGGCTCGGCGGTCGTTACCTGCTGTCGTTCCGCAAACGTCGATCCGACGCGATGTTGCCCTGGAACCGGCTGAAAGTCGGTTCGCCCGTCGTCGTGTCCGACAACGGCGACGCTCGCGACGAAGGCTTACAAGGCGTTGTCAGCCGTCGGAGCAGCCACCAAATCGAAGTGGCGCTCGAATCATGGCCCGAAGGCGATCGTTTTCGGATCGATCTATCACCCGACGAAACCACGCGCCGCCGCCAACGCGCCGCGATCGGACAAGCTCGCGCGTTGCATGCGGCCCCGATGCGACTTCGCGACCGATTGCTCGGGTTTGACGATCCGCGGTTCGAAGAAGCATTGCCCAACATTCGCTTCCTCGCCGAGCTCAATCCGCCACAAAAAGAAGCGGTCCGATTCGCGCTGGCGGCAAAAGATTTCGCCGTCATTCATGGCCCGCCAGGAACCGGCAAAACGACGACCTTGGCCGAAGTGATTTATCAAGCGGTCCAGGCGGGCGACAAAGTGCTGGCTTGTGCGTCCAGCAACACGGCGGTCGATAACCTGTTGGAACGACTGATTCGCACAACACCCGGCGTGGTTCGCGTCGGCCATCCGGCGCGAGTCTTCGAATCGTTGCGCGAACACACGTTGGACGAACAGGTTGGCGATCATCCGAGTTCACGAATTGCCGCTGACTTGATGAAGCAAGCCGAANNATGCGAGCCGAAGCGCGGGCGCTGCAGAATCAAGCCCGTTCGCTCGAACGCCAAGCGATTCGGTATGTTCTCGATTCCGCCGAAGTCATCTGTACAACGACAACGATCGACGACGAATTGCTGGGCGACCGCGAGTTCGATTTGGTGGTGATTGACGAAGCGTGTCAGTCGACCGAAGCGAGCGTGTGGCAAGCGGTGCTGCGGGCCAAACGTGTGATCTTCGCCGGCGACCACTTCCAATTGCCACCAACAGTGCTGTCCGACGTCGCCGCACGCGAAGGGATGCGTGACAGTTTGATGCATCGATTGGTCGAACGATTTGGCGAGGATGTCTATCGCCGGCTAACCGTTCAATACCGCATGAACGACCTGATTATGAGGTTTTCGTCTCAGCAGTTTTATGACCATTCCTTGATCGCTGACGTATCCGTTCGAAATCATCTGTTATGTGATTTACCCGGAATCGCAAACAACGAAGTCACCAACACTCCAGCGATCTTTATAGACACAGCCGGAGCGGGTTATGATGAAGAATTGGAACCCGATGGATTGAGCAAACGAAATCCACGAGAAGCGAACGTGGTCGTATCGCTGGTCCGCAAATTGACCGCTGAAGGTTTGACCGGCGATCAAATCGCGATCATCGCACCTTATGCAGCTCAAGTGCGATTATTGCGATCACGTTTAAACTTAGAAGGTTTGGAAGTCGACACGGTCGACGGTTTTCAAGGTCGCGAGAAGGAAGCGGTGATCGTAACGCTCGTACGCAGCAACGAAACTGGCGAGATCGGCTTCCTTGCTGACACTCGCCGAACCAACGTCGCACTCACACGAGCCCGCCGCAGCCTCATCGTCATCGGCGACAGCGCCACGCTCGGCGGCGACCCATTCTATGCCGCCATGTTACAATACTTCGAATCGATCAACGGCTATCGAACTGTCTGGGACGAATCGGTATGGCAGTTTGATTCGTGCGTCGGCTGAGAATTTAGGAACCGTTCGGAGATAAGTGTCGTATTCTAAGTTGCCAAGACATATCGAGTTGGCTCACTCTGAAGTAATTTTTAATGCCAGACTTAAACGNNACGGCCGCGCACGCTGGTGTGGAGCCTTTAGGCGATCCAGTTAAAATCCAGTTTCAGCTGGGGCAAAACACTCACGCAGCTACATTGCATGTCAAACTTCTTTTAATCGCTGTTCCAACTGCAACTTCATTTCACCCTCGCCGGCCCATTTTATGTCGACATCATGACCCGATTTGGCTGTGATTAACAAATCTTCTAAGATCGCTTCGGATGACTTGCGACGGATCGACATGACATTCTCCCAGGGATATCCGTCACGTAACATTCGCCAAGTCCAATAAGCGTCTTGCTTCTGCTCG
>DIUH01000316.1:11828-12360 GCA_002428205.1 Planctomycetaceae bacterium UBA6163 | reverse complement strand
GCTCGTTCGTTTCGACGTCACTTTCATTGATCAATCGCATCAGGTCATAACCGAACTGCTCGACCGTCGATGGCCCAATGCCATGAATCATTTCCAATTCGTCGGTCGACTGTGGCCGGTCGGTCGCCAATCGTTGGATGGTCGCATTGGTCAAAACACGATACGCCGGCACACCCAGCGCCGCTGCCGTTTTGCCTCTCCAACGTTTCAACCGATTCGCCAAGTCTTCATCCATTGTGCCGACCGCCGGGTCGACCGCATGCCCGCTGCCCGGTAGCGCCTCGTCGGACATCTCGGACGGTGAATCCAATGGTGAATCTGACGAGTCTAGACCTTCGCCTAACGATTCCCCTCCATTACTGTCATGATTTGCCGTCGAATCCGACGACGCGACAACGGTCCCCGCTTCGCCAGAAACATCGCCGCCCTCGATCGATGCCGCGATCACCGACAATCGTTTGGCCAGTGGAAATGCAAGCTTCAGCGATGCTGGCAACGGTTGCCGCGCGTGCATCACCTCTTCACCAAACTC
>DIUH01000316.1:11039-11654 GCA_002428205.1 Planctomycetaceae bacterium UBA6163 | reverse complement strand
ACCCTTATACTTATCATTCTCGACCTTGATGGCTGCGGCTAATGATTCCGCCGTATGAGGAGTGTCGGCCATCGATTTGCCGGCCGGGTCGCATCGATCGCACATGCCACAATCTCGTACATTGGGGTCGCCGAAATAATCGAGCACGCTTCGTTGGCGGCATCGCGGCGTGCGAGCAAACTCGATCACCGCTTCCAATTTTTCATACTCCGCCGCCTTACGTCGACCGAGTTCTTCGAAATCGATGTTGAGTTGATCAAACGGAACGTCACGCTGAGTAAAGTGAACGGCGCGGCCACGAAACGGCGGCACATAATCAAACGACTTCAAACGATTCAGCTCACGCAGGGTTCGCGATAACTGATCAGGCTGGACGTCAGCAACCTCGGCCAGTTTCCCTGGCCGGACATACACATCTTCGCCACGACGTTTTCCGACAATCTTTTCTGCGGCGGCCAGCACTTTGCGTCGCAGCTTTGCCTCGCGTGGCAACAGATCGACCAACGTCGGCAAATCGCTATCGATCCTCAGAATCGCCGCATTCGCACTGCTGTCCAATCGCTTCAACACACCCGCCCTTGCGATCAACGTCTCCGCCGTACCGACCGACTCCGC
>DIUH01000316.1:9809-10919 GCA_002428205.1 Planctomycetaceae bacterium UBA6163 | reverse complement strand
TAGGCTTCCAAGCTGCCCGGAATGTTATAATGAACAACATATCTGATATCGGATTTGTCGATCCCCATTCCGAACGCATTGGTCGCAACGATACCGGCCAGTCGGCCCGACATGAAATCTTCTTGTACTCGCCTGCGTTGGTCGGGTTCTAATCCGGCGTGATAAACGCCGATCGGCCGTCGTAATTTTTCAGGCAACCATTCGGCCACTTCCTCACATCGCTTGCGAGTCGCCGCATAGATAATCCCGCTGCCCGGTTGGTTCTTAATAAATGCCAACAGTGCATCATTCTTTTCGCGGTCGCTTTTGCAATTTTCAACGGTGAACCGCAAATTGGTTCGCGCAAACCCAGTCACGAACTCGCGGGGCGATTCCATCCCCAAAATCGCTTTGATATCGGTGCGAACATGTGGCGTTGCTGTCGCGGTCAGCGCGATCGTCTGCACGCCGTTCAGATACCGGCTGCGGAAATGACCCAGTCTTGCATAGTCGGGACGAAAGTCGTGGCCCCATTCGCTGGCACAGTGCGCCTCGTCGATCGCCAGCAAAGTCACACCGGCGTGCGAGACCGCTTCGAGAAACTTTCCATTGCGCAATCGCTCCGGCGCGACGTAAACCAGGTCGAGCGATCCCGATGCCATCTGACGCATCACTTCGTCTTGCTCGCCAGCGGTCAACGTGCTGTTGATCAACCGCGCCGCGATCCCCAGACGCTGCAGCGTGTCGACTTGGTCCTTCATCAATGCGATCAACGGCGAGACGACGATCGTGGTCCCTTTGCGTGCCAGACTTGGCAGTTGATAACAGAGGCTCTTTCCACCTCCGGTCGGCATCACGCACAACACATCATTACCGCTGGCGACGGCGTCGACGACATCGCGCTGACCGGGCCGAAACGATTGCAATCCGAACCGAGGCAAAAACGATTCGGGCGCCGTCGTGGTGGATGGATTGCCGCGAGCGATCGAATCGGCCGTCATGAGTAAAGTCCGTTTTGGTTTTGCAAAGTCGAAGTCCGAGGCGTCGACAAGAGTTCAGCGTGCGCCTGATTATAGGGCTTCGCACGCCCTGTCGCCTACCGCTTTCGGGTGGATGTTTTTCTGGCGGGCA
>DIUH01000316.1:0-9724 GCA_002428205.1 Planctomycetaceae bacterium UBA6163 | reverse complement strand
CCGCCAACGCAATTGTCCGCCGAGCCGCCCGCTCGTTCGGCGTGATCGTCGTTGCGCTCGGCTTGGTTACGATCAGCGGTTGCCAACAACTTCGACTGCCGGCGATCGATCCTACGGGCCAATGCTTGCTGGCGCCGTATCCGGTGTCGACGACGCTCGCGCTGCCATGTTCGGGCGGTGAAGGGTGCTGCTGCTTAACCTGCTTGTCAAAAGTCGGAAACCATCTTCACCAGAAGAAGGCGAAGACGCATGCGATGTTAGAAAAATTTCATCGCGGCATGACCACACCCGCATTCACCGAACCGGCTACGCCACCGCCGTGCCACGAAACGACCGGTCCGACTTGCCTGCCGCACAACGGCCGCGACTTGACCGACACTAAGCCTTGCGGCGACGAGTGCCATTTAGGGCCGCCCGCCGTTTTGCATGGCGACGAAGCGCTCGGCAAAAAACCGCATCATCATCACTTCCTGCCCGATCGAGGCAAGCGCGGACGCATCCTTCTGTCACCCCAAAAGATCGTCGCCCCCGTTGGCGGCGAAGTGATCCTGCTATCGGGCATCTGTGGCGATGATGGATACCTGCAAGTCGGCCAACCGCTAGAATGGATGCTGACGCCCGAGAGCGTTGGTACGTTTATCGAAGTCGGCAACGACGACCCAGGCTTCCTGCACAAGCTGGCCAAGTTTGACAAGGCCGATAAAAAGAGTGCGTCTTATGCCTTAGGCGTGACCAGCACCAAGCGTGCCCTGATCACACGCGGCAACCTCAATCGTGGCGACGACGTGCCGCTGGATAAGGGGCAAACCTGGCTATCGATCAGCAGTCCGACCGAAGGGACCAGCCGCGTTACCGTGCTGGCGCCCGAAAGCGATTGCTGGGACCAACGCAAAGCGACGGCAACGATTTATTGGATCGACGCACGCTGGCAATTCCCCGCCGCGCAGGCCGTACTTGCTGGCACCCCGGTAACCTTATCAACGCGTGTTACTCGCGCCGAAGGTGCCCTGTCGGCTCGCGGTTGGACCGTGCGTTATGAGATTTTAAATCCTGAGCTCGCTTTGTTCGCCCCCGTTGATCCGACCAGCAATGCCGCTGGGGGGACATCCGTGGTTGAGAGGATCGTCGATTCGTCAGGCAACGCGACGGTCGATCTTATACCGATTCGTAATGCTAACGGTTCATTCACATCAGGCACCGCAGCGATCTCGATGCAGGTGATTCGTCCTGGCAACGATCGCGACAACATGCCCGACCTAACCCTCGGCAACGGACAAACCTTTGTCACTTGGTCGGCACCGCAATTGGCGATCCGCGCCGGTGCACCATCAGTCGCATCGTTTGACGTTCCGTTCGAAGTGTTCGCCAACGTTCAAAATGCTGGCGACCAACCTGCAGAAAATGTTCGTGTCAGTGTTACGATTCCGCCGGGAGCACGCGTCACGCAAGCCGACACGTTCGCTCGCGTCACACCAACCAACGTCACTTGGGAAATCGGCACCATTCCGCCGCGTACCCAGCTCGATCTGTTCATGACCATGGCAACCCAGGCGTCGGTGCGATTGAACTTCGACGCTCGCGGCGACAGCAGTCTTTTTGCCCAAGATACCGTCGCTGTCGATGTCTTCCGCCCCAGCCTTACGGTTCGTGTCCGACCGTCGACCGACCAAACCGTCGAAGTCGGTACGCCGATCACGTTTGACATCGATGTCACCAACACAGGCGATCGTCCGTTGACCGGAGTCAACCTTCGCGCCGTAGGCGATAACGGAATGACTCACACAGAAACCGGCAGTCGCGTCGTCGGACAAAATAAGAATGACGGACCGCTTCAGCCCGGCCAAACTTGGACCGCCGCGACGACGTTCGTTCCGATCGATTCGGGCCGACGATGCGTGACCGTGGAAGCGTTTGCCGAAGGCGGACAACGCGCCGATGCCCAAGCGTGTGCAACGGTGATTAACCGTGTCGTTGCCGTACCGGCGATCACCGCCACGATCTCGGGGCCCGATCGAATCGAAGTCGGCACAAGACGTCTGTTTGCTTACCGGGTCGTCAACACTGGCCAAGTCCCGCTGACCAATGTCCGAATCACCGCTACGTTTGATCCGCGATTGGAACTGTTAGAAGCGACCGAAGGGAAAGACTTATCGCGATTGGGGCAGTATCAAGTCGGCTGGACGATCCCCACAATGCCAGTCGGACCCGATCCGCGATCAACGGTCCTGTTGGAAGCAAATTATAACGCGCTGCAGATCAATCCGCGGGCATCGATGATCCTTACGGTCGAATCGGCCGAAGCGGCCCGAGCAACCGATTCATTCAACTTCGAAATCATCCCAGGTGCTCCCGCGGCAGTCGCGCCGCCAGCGGCCGCACCACAATTGCCGCCGGCATTACCCCAGCCGACATTACCGACAACACCATCGCCGATTCCCGCTGATCCCAATGCGACGCCGCCCAACATGGCACCGCTGAGCGGCTTGCCGCAAAGTGGCCCATCTGGCGGCGGCAACACGCTGGCCGTTTCGTTGCTCGATCGTGACGACCCGGTGCGCGTCGGCCAACCGATCCGTTATTCGTTGTCCGTTCGAAACACCAGCGACCAGATGGATGGCGCAGTCGGATTGCGATTCCGGTTACCGCCGGGAGTCGAACTGTCACGCGTGGTGCAAAGACTGGCACCGCAAGCCAACCAATTTCGTCGTGATGCGGATATGATCGTCTTAGAAGACATTCGCGACCTGCGCCCGGGTGAAACGGTTGATTATGAGCTTGAATTGATCAGCAACCAACCGCAAGCGATCGAGTTGACTGTCGAAGCGATCAGCCGTCTGGTTCCCGGCGGAACCTTCGCAACCCAGACAACACGAGTGATTCAATAAGCGTCGCAAGTCCTATGCGGTGGGAAACCGAACGGCAGCGTCTGCAAGACACAAGCTTTTGGGATATCATCTACGAAGCCCCTTAGCTTCGTATCTACCAGCTTGAATTGAATCACCGGCATGAAATCGCTGCTCCTGTTTTTGTCGACGGTTTGCACGGCATCGCTTGCCAGTGTCGCCTCTGCCGAAGTTGTCGTTCGATGCCAGCAGTCCCATGAATCCTCGTTTTTCCAGTTCGATTCGATCCCGCTGCCCGCAATCGATGACGCTGCGGCGGGCGGCAATTGGCAAATCGTTCGAGGCAAACCGGACAACAATTCCGCGCCCCTGTCGGTGTTGTATGACGGCAAAATTCCGTCCAACGAAGACAGCCCACGCGAAAACTTTTTCTTTGCTCCTGGCACCGCAGGCGGTTGCATTGCGGTTGACTTAGGACGATCAATCGACATCGCTCAAGTCGCAACCTATTCTTGGCATCCGGCGAATCGTGCACCGCAAGTTTATACGCTGTATGGTGCTGATGATTCCGACCCAAAGTTTTCATGGAATCAGATCGCGGAGAATCGCAGGCCAGACCAAGAGGGTTGGAAATCAATCGCCCACGTCGATTCGCGAACCGATGAGTTACCCGGAGGCCAACACGCCGCCTTGACCAGCGATCCAACGGGCGCAATTGGCAAGTATCGTTATCTGTTGTTCGAGATCGATCAAACAGCGAACGATGATCCTTTCGCCAATACATTTTTCAGCGAAATCGACATTGTTGCCCGTCAGGACGCTGGGCCCAAGCGGATCGAAGCGCCCGAGCTTAGAAGTTTAAGATTTTCAACCGCTGATGAATCTTATCATTTCACGGTCGATCTAACGGCGGCACCAGAATTAGAACCATGGTCCCAATCCGTTCTGCAGCCGACAGTCCAACTGTGGTATCCGAAAATCGTAGCGATGTTACCCAGTGAAGATTTTGTCGCACCCAAGACGGTTCGTTTTCGTTTTTTGCCAGGTGAAAAAATGGAAGGTGTTCCCGCCTATGCTCGCGGAGCTACCATTTCGCTCAATGCCAGTTGGTTCAATCGTGAAAAAAAACGCGAAGCCGCTGGCGCGGTTGTGCACGAGATGGTGCATGTCGTCCAAGCCTATCAGTCCGGTCGCGGGCGTGGCCAGAATCGCCAATCGCCGCCAGGATGGATCGTCGAAGGGATTCCTGATTACATTCGTTGGTTCCTTTATGAACCGCAATCCCAAGGCGCAACGCTTAGTCGTAACGCATTAGCGAAAGCAAAACATGATGCCAGCTATCGGGTATCTGCGAACTTTATCGATTGGGTGCTGCGAACCCACGATGATGACGGCAAGTTGTTGCAACAGTTGAATGCCGACGCTAGGCACGGAAGGTACAGCAGCGATACATGGAAACGATTGACCGGCAAGACCGAACTGGAATTGGCAGACCTGTGGCGAAACCAGTAATGTAAAGGCACGAAACGGCATAAGTTTTCGTGCCTCGTCAAGTTTCCAAATAACGCTGCTTATTATTTGCGTTAATAACGCCTCGGTCAAAAGTCCATCATGTGTACGGAAATTTACGGCTACAACCTGCCATAAATATTACGCCGGTCAACACTGTGGATGGCAACCGGCCGTTGCGATGGGTTCATGACCTGCGCAGTAGCAATCGCTACGCCCCCTGCTGCCCTTAGGAATGATACAACCCGCCGGAAGACTGCGACAAATAGCAGCAACTTTTCCTGATTACTCACCAGCAAGATCCGGCTTGCGCACTAGCGTAACCTATGCTTGCCGAGCAACACGAGTGGGACAACGAGACTGGTGAGTTTCTTGGGCGGGTCGTAGCAATGATGACGCTTATCGGGGCAACCGAAGGCGTCTCATGGCGACCATTACCACTGGGAGTCCTTAGTTGTGACAAACGATAGAATGCTCGACATTCTGTGGGTATTAATTTCCGCTGCATTCGTAATGTTGATGCAGGGAGGTTTCTGCTTTCTGGAGTGCGGGCTCTCGAGGGCAAAGAACAGCATCAACGTTGCGATCAAGAATCTTGTCGATTTTTGTATCGCCGGTTCCTCATTCTGGATCGTCGGATTCGGTTTGATGTTCGGTGCATCAAACCTGGGCTGGATTGGCACCAGTGGGTTTCTACTTGACCAGAGTAGCAGTCCATGGACGTTGACATTCTTTTTGTTCCAAATGATATTCTGCGGAACCGCGATGACCATCATCTCGGGCGCAGTTGCTGAGCGGATGCGTTTTCGCGGATACATGGCGGTCAGCTTTGTGATTTCGGGGTTTATATACCCGATATTCGGCCACTGGTGCTGGAATGGAATCGACAGTGGGGTAATGCTCGGCTGGATCGGCCAGCGAGGATTTATCGATTTTGCCGGTTCGACGGTTGTTCATTCGACCGGCGGCTGGGTTGCACTCGCTGCCGTCATCGTCTTAGGACCTCGTGTGGGGCGGTTCGGTAAAGACGCGACTCCGATTCGTGGGCACAACCTGCCGATGGCAGCATTCGGCGTGCTGCTATTGTGGTTTGGTTGGTTTGGATTCAATGGTGGGAGCACATTGGGTGCCGATGAATCGATACCGTTAATCCTGCTCAATACAAACCTATCTGGCATGTTTGGTGGGTTGTCGGCATTAGCATTGGTATGGTTGATTGAGCGACGATCCAACGTAGAACAAACAATGAATGGCATGATCGCTGGTCTAGTTGCGATCACAGCGTCTTGTCACATCATGTCACCGGCTTGTGCGGCGCTGGTTGGCGGAATCGGCGGAGCGTTCTGTGTGGGCGGAACCTATCTCCTGGCCCGATTGCGGATCGATGATGTTGTCGGGGCCGTTCCGGCACACGCAATCGCCGGGGTGTGGGGCACCTTAGCGGTGGCTTTATTGGCCGATCCCAATGCGTTCGGAACCGGGTTAACGCGGTGGCAGCAGTTGGTGGTGCAAGTTGAGGGTATCGGCGTATGTTTTCTTTGGGCTTTTGGTGGCGGCTTTGTATGTCTTTGGGGAATCAATCAAGTTCTTAAACTGCGTGTTTCTGAAGAGCATGAACGCATCGGACTGAATGTTTCAGAGCACCAAGCGAGCACGGAACTAAACGACCTGCTTGATCAAATGGACAGCCATGGAAGAGACGGCAATTTTTCGCTCAAAGTAACGGTGGAGCCACATACGGAAGTCGGCCAAATAGCCAAGGAGTACAATCGGGTATTGACCCGTGTGCAAGCCGAAATTAAACAGCGAGAGGAAGCGGAACGGCAGTGGCGGGGAATTTTCGAAAACACCATCGAGGGAATTTTCAGGACGACATCCGACGGTAAGTTCTTGGCGGCCAATCCGTCGTTGGCCAGAATCCACGGCTATGACTCCCCAGCGCAACTGTGTAGCGAGATCAACGACATAGCCACGCAAGTTTATGTCGATCCTATGCGACGCATTGCGTTTACCACAGAACTGGAATGTAACGATGTCGTTACCGGTTTTGTTTCGGAAATTCGCCGACGCGACGGCAGCCAAATCTGGATTTCGGAGAACTGTCGTGCACATCGTGATCAGGATGGCGATTTGCTGTACTACGAAGGTTCAGTGGAAGACATCACACAGCGGATAGAAGCCGAGCGATTGTTTCGTGAGAAAGAGCAAGCCGAAGCAGCCAATTTGGCTAAAAGTCAATTCTTGGCGAACATGAGTCACGAAATCCGTACTCCGCTCAACGGTGTGATCGGAATGCTTGATCTGCTGTCGGATACGTCAATGGATGAACGCCAATCGCATTTTACGCGAGTCGCGCAATCCTCGGCTACCGCCTTGCTCGCCTTGATCAACAGTATTCTCGATTTCTCGAAAATCGAAGCCGGCCAATTAGAAGTTGAAAAGGTGCAGTTCGACTTGTACGAAACTCTCGAACCGCTTCCCGATCTGTTTGCCCACCGAATTCATGAAAAGGGTTTGGAACTGCAGCAACGCATCCGGCCGAGAGTTCCACAATTGGTTGTCGGAGACCCCGAACGATTGCGCCAGGTGCTCGTCAACTTGATTAGCAATGCGATTAAGTTTACCGAAGTCGGTGAAGTCCAATTGAGCGTCGATCTAATCGGTCAAGATCAACATCAAGCGGTGGTTCGTTTTTCCGTATCCGACACCGGGATCGGTATACCAGCGTCGCGCATGCACCGACTGTTTCAGTCGTTCTCTCAAGTCGACGCGTCGACCACCCGCAAATATGGCGGGACCGGGTTGGGGCTTGCGATCTGCAAACAGTTGGTCGAGTTAATGGGCGGAAGTCTCGATGTAAAAAGCTTCGAAGGCCAAGGCTCCACGTTTTGGGCTGACATTCCATTTGAAGTTGTCCATTCGCCGCCGAAGGATGTCGGCAAACCGAATTTTGATAATCTGCGAGCGATTGCCGTTGATGACAATGAAACCAACCTTGAGATCCTGTGCGAACATTTTTCCAACTGGGGAGTATCGCTACATGCAGTGCGATCAGCCGACGAAGTGTTGACCGCAATGCGGGCCGCCGCCGATCAAGGGCGTCCGTTTAATCTTGCGATCTTAGATTGCGTCATGCCCGAGACGGACGGCCTTAGTTTGGCCAACCAGATTAAGACAGACGCAGCGTTTCAAAATCCGCAGCTAATTATGCTGACATCGCTTGACAACTTGGTGGATCAAGACGTCCGTCTGCGGCTAGATCTTGTCTGCCTGCAAAAGCCTGTTCGACAATCTCGACTGTTCGATGCGATCGTCACGGCCAACGACGCGATCACCAGTGGCGAGCAAAGGGGGCTAAGCCAGCGAGTTGCAGACCAGGCGGTTAACGGACCGCCGGATGCCGTAAATAGCCCACCATTTGTCCAGGCTTCGGCAGATGCAAAATCGTTGTGTGGCCGGATTTTAGTGGTCGACGACAATGAAGTTAATCGATTGGTTGCTGGAGAAATCTTACGTTCGGCGGGCTACCAAGCTGCGTTCTGTGAGGATGGGGTGCAGGCCATCGAGAAGATCCAAAGCGAGTCGTTCGATGCCGTTCTGATGGATTGCGAAATGCCGCGTTTAGATGGGATCGAAGCGACGCGGATGATTCGCGACTTGGAGCAAGCAAACAGGCTTTCGCATTTATCCACTCGACCGCTACCGATTATCGCGCTGACAGCCCAAGCGATCCGTGGCGACCGCGATAGGTGTCTTCAAGCGGGGATGTCGGACTACATCACTAAACCGATCGACCGTACGAAATTGCTAAGCTTGCTTGCGGAAACGTTGTGCGCCGGTGATCCACCCGCAGGCTTTAACGATATGCCGCAATTACTTCCAAGTTCGGGCCTTTCTACGCAGGATTCGGTTGCCCCGACGGCGATTGATATTGACTCTTTGCGCGAGAGGTGCGGTGGCAACCCGGTTGTCATTGAACGGGTGTTGAACAAGTTTCGCAATCGGGCACACGACCAAGTTGCCAGCCTCGTCACAGCGGCCGAAGGCCAAGACTTTGAACAATTGCGCCTGCTTGCACACAGCTTGAAAGGTTCCGCAGCCAATGTATCGGCCGCAGCGTTCAGCCGTGTTGCAAGCGAAATAGAAGATGCGGCGAAGCATCAACAGGGTAATCATTTGGCCGCATTAGTCGGCCATTTGGAGGAATCATTGGACAACTGCCAACGACAGATCGACCATCTCCTTAATGACTTTGCGCATCACAAACCCAAGGCGGGCCAGGTATGAAAATTCTTATCGTTGATGACGACGAAATCGCGTTAGACATCCTAAGTGCTGCGCTCGAGTCGTCAGGCTATGATGTCGAAACCGCTGGCAACGGGATCGCCGCGCTAGATCGGATCGAACAAGGTGACATTCGCTTTGTTATCACGGATTGGGAAATGCCCCACATGAACGGACTATCGCTTTGCCAATCGATTCGACGCAAAGCCGCATCGGGTTATATCTATGTCGTTTTGTTGACCAGTTATGGGAGTTCACAGGAGATTGTTGAAGGCATGTCTGCGGGTGCCGACGACTTTGTCGTCAAACCCTTCAATCATGCCGAACTGACGGCACGCGTGCGAGCCGGTGAACGCGTTTTAGCTTTAGAGACTCGCGACACGTTGATCTTTGCCCTGGCCAAACTGGCGGAATCGCGGGATCAGGAAACTGGCATGCACTTGGAACGCGTCCAACGATACTCGCGGCGACTTGCCGAATCGCTGATCGATTATCAGGATGACGATACACAGGTCGACCCCGACTTTATTCGATTGGTTTATCAGACCAGCCCGCTGCATGATATTGGTAAAGTTGGAGTACCCGATTGCGTATTGCAGAAGCCGGGAAAACTGACCAAGGAAGAGTTTGATATAATGAAAACGCATACAACCATTGGCGCCCAAACCTTGGAAACGGCGCTGGCCAACTATCCTCATGCCCGATTCTTGCAAGTCGCGCGTGACATCGCAAAATCACATCATGAACGATGGGATGGCAAAGGGTATCCGGAGGGCTTAGCGGGAAAATCCATTCCGCTGGCCGCTCGCATTGTCGCCGTTGCCGATGTCTATGACGCACTCACTTCGCGACGGGTTTATAAAGAAGCCTTTTCGCATAAGGTCGCTTACGACATCATTACGGGCGACTCGGGAACGCACTTCGACCCGCGTGTGGTTGCTGCGTTTGTGGAGCTTGAGAACGATTTCCTGGATATACGGGCGTGTTTCGGCGGAGACGAACCCCGGCCCGCAGAGGGAAGCACGGGCAACCAAAATCTCCGTCTTGCCGATCAGCAAGTCGTTGGACCGGGGCAACCGACTGGACCG
>DIUH01000338.1:72176-92407 GCA_002428205.1 Planctomycetaceae bacterium UBA6163 | reverse complement strand
TAATTAGCTGGACAGCGCCAGGTTGGATTAGCCGGTATGGCGTTAGCCACGGTTTTCGCGGGGAGAACCGCCGCTAGGCCAAAGCGGCTGATCTGTTGGTTAACACTGCGAAACGCTAAAATTAATCCAACCCGGCGCTGTCCAGCTAGAACCAATCTCTATACCTGATCATCGCATCGAAAGCTGATTTGCAGAACTGCAACCATTTACCGGGGGCTGGCCCAGCCGACCTCGGGTAGGTCCAGTATCTTTACGCCGGGTGCCGTAACGGCGGACAAAACGCAAAGAATCGGTTACTATACGGTTGTCTTTACCGACCGCATTACCAAACAATTGGTACCGATCCCTAGCCTACCAGGCTGCTTACCGCGAGCCGCAGTTCTGTAGGTTTGTAGGATCGGATTCGGGAATCAAGATGCACGAACTCTCCATTGCGACCAAGATCGTTGAACTCGTCACGCAACACCTCCCCGACGGCAGTGCACAGGTACTGGCGGTTCGCCTGCGAATCGGCGCGCTCACTTGTGTGCATGCGGATTCGCTGCGGTTTAGCTTTAAGCTGGTGACCGAAGGAACGCCTATGCAGACAGCGACTTTGCAGATCGACACCGTGCCAATTTCGATTTACTGTGCGATTTGCAACTCGATTGAGACGATCCAGGGCATTCAAAGTTTTCGCTGTCCAAATTGCCAGGAACCGAGTGCGGACATTCGATCGGGCCAAGAACTGGACTTGGAATCGATAGAGCTGATCGAACAGGAATCTGAACACTCTTTACTTTAGGCTAGGTTAACGCCCATTTCCTGACGGTCTACCACGACACACGTTTCGTTCTAAATAGGTCCCGTTTTCATGAAACCGCGAATCCTTGAAGTGCGCACACAAATCCTTAAGCAGAATGACGAACTGGCTCGCGCGATGCGTGCCGAGTTTCAAGCTGCGGGAGTACTTACGGTCAATTTGGTTTCCAGCCCCGGAACCGGCAAAACAACTTTGCTCCGCACCACACTGCAAATGTTGCTTCAACAGGGGTATCGCGTCGCGGCGATCGTGGGCGACTTGGAGACCGACAATGATGCGCGCCGGTTGGCAGAAAGTGGTGCGCCGGTCAGACAAATCATGACGCACGGGATGTGCCACCTGGAAGCCGATATGGTTCAACGCCACTTAACAGGGTGGGATCTCAGAGAACTCGATTTCCTGTTCATTGAAAACGTCGGAAATCTGGTCTGCCCGACAAGTTGGGACTTAGGCGAATCATTAAGGGTGGCACTGTTGTCCGTCACCGAAGGCGAAGACAAGCCGCTGAAGTACCCTGGACTTTTCAATACATCAGACTTGGCGATTATCACCAAGGTAGATCTCGCGGAGGCCTGTGAGTTCAATTTATCGCAAACCCTTGCCAACATCGCGTCGGTCCGACCGGGAATGCAGGTTCTGCAGACATCGGCAAAATTGGGGATCGGGATGGCGCAGTGGATCGCATACCTGACACAACAGAGAACACGTTTTCTCGATGCGCGAACGCCTATTCCTTAATGAACGCGGGAATCACATTGCCGCCACTGGTGCGTTCGGTACTTCGACGTTGCCTAGCAACCGTCGCCTGCCCAAGTGCCAACCCGCCATCGTTGGCGGGAACCGTCGAGTGAATGAGCACACGGAACCCATCGGCTTCTAAGCGACGGTGTAACATTTGCAACAACACACCGTTTTGAAACACGCCACCAGTTAAGCCAACAATGTTTTGGGGGGATGACGAAAATTGGTGTGAAAATTTCAAGTGGGAGTCGCGACCTTCGCTTCGCAATCGCTGGCAGACTTGAGCCGTTGCCGCAGCAATCGTTTGGTGAAAGCGTGCCGCAATGATGGATCGATCGGTACCGCGTAGAACATCGTTTAAGATGGCTGATAATAATGGATGAATCGCCAGCACAGCGGTCGGTTGTCCTGACCACAAAATGGGGTATGGGGAAATCGATCCAGGATCATCTAATGCTGATTGGGCCAAACACTCAAGCTCGATGGCCGCCTGGCCCTCATAGTCGATCATGGGGCTCAACCCGATCAATGCCGCAACGGCGTCAAACAGTCGCCCCATGCTGCTGGTGGGTACCGTATTGATACCCTTTTCAAGCTGCAAACGAAGACGCGTTTGATCAGCGGCGGAAAAGTGTTGCACGCACGCCAAGTCGCCCATCCACGGCAATCCCGCGGCATGCAAGTATGCTAAAGCGGTCTTAGCAGGTTGGAGAATGCAACTATCTCCGCCCGGCAAAGGCATGTATTGCAGATGACCAACACGACTGAAGTCACGCGAGGTGGCTATAAGGATCTCACCTCCCCAGATCGCTCCGTCGCTGCCGTATCCGGTGCCGTCAAAGACGCAAGCGATCAACGACTGCTCAGGTGCAAGGTGATGTTCCGTGATCAGTGCCGCAGCGTGAGCGTGATGATGTTGGACTTGAATTAGCGGGATCCCAAAACGGCGGGCTTGTTGACGTGCCCAGTTGGTTGAGATGTACCCAGGGTGCAAGTCGGCAGCAATCACCTGAGGATCCGCCCGATAAAGTGACAACAAATGGTCACAACTCCGTTCCAATGCCAGCAACGTTTCGCGGTTGCCCATGTCACCAATGTGCTGACCAAGAATCGCGTGAGATCCCAGCGACAGGCACAGAGCGGACTTGATCTCACCACCGACCGCAAGCACACAATCACCACTATCCGCTAACGCGATCGAAAGCGGCGAGAACCCTCGCGATAGACGAATCGGAATCGGGCCCGCCAGACTGGACTGCAACACGCTGTCATCGCAGACAGTATGAATCGGACGATCGTGCAACAAAAATCCATCCGCCAGACTGCTGAGTCGAACGAATGCATCGTCGTTATCAAATGCAATCGGCTCGTCGGCCACGTTGCCCGAAGTCATGATCCAGGCATCGCCGCTGTGAAGCAACATATGATGCAACGGTGCGTAAGGAAGCAGGATACCCAAGAATGGGTTTCGCGGTGCAATCGATTCCGGCAACACGCCAGAACGCTTTGGTAGGAGCACGATTGGCCGCTGTGGTGTGCTCAGCAATCGCTCGCTCTGGTCGTCGATTCGGACCAGCATGCGCGCTGTCATTATATCCGAAACCATGACAGCCAGCGGTTTATGGGGTCTTCGTTTGCGTCGTCGCAATTCATCGACTGCGGCTGAATTCCGTGCGTCACAGGCAAGATGAAAACCACCCACCCCTTTCATAGCAATGATTTTACCTACCGCGATCTCCGCGCGAACCTTCTCGATCAATGCCAAGGTGACAAAAGAATTGCTTGCTAGTGGGCGCATACCGGTTGGATCGCACGGTTGTGGAAGATACCAGATCTTTGGCCCACAGACCTGACACGCATTGGGCTGTGCGTGAAATCGACGACTAACCGGCGAATCATACTCTTCCTGGCAAAGCGGACACATCTTGAATGCTCGCATGGTTGTTCGCATCCGATCGTAAGGTACAGCCTGTTGGATCGTAAACCGAGGCCCACAATTGGTGCAGTTGATGAAAGGATAGGCATAGCGACGATTCTTGACATCGCTCATTTCGCGCAGGCAATCGGCACACGGAGCTACGTCGGCAGATACGACCGCGAGTGATTCGCCTGTCGACTGATCGCTGTGAAGAATCCGGAAACCGGCTTCGTCGGCCAGCACCCCCGTAGGCTGATGTTCAACCAATGCGACGCGGGCCAGCGGCGGCGGAGAGTTGGTCAAGTGTTCGACAAAACAGTCCAAGGAACTCGCTTCGCCCTGAATTTCGATTTTTACGCCACGCGCATCGTTGCAGACCCAACCGGTGCATCGGTATCGCTGGGCCAGCGACCAGACGAAAGGACGAAATCCGACGCCTTGCACCAAGCCCTGAACGGATACCTGCCAACGCTTCAATCGCCCAACCCTCTGCTGGCCCCCAAAAAAAATCTTTCGCGTCGTCGATAATATCACGCCCGGCCGATTGGTGCTGGCTGAGTCAGATACCGACTCCCC
The DNA here is from genome assembly GCA_002428205.1 of Planctomycetaceae bacterium UBA6163. Lineage (GTDB taxonomy): Bacteria > Planctomycetota > Planctomycetia > Pirellulales > Pirellulaceae > UBA6163. Next base: position 88,370 of record DIUH01000338.1, on the reverse strand, counting down.
GCGCCCCGATTGCTGCAAAAGCTCGGCCGACTGCGGAAGCACCTACAAATCGCCCTGGATGGTGCCGCCGGAATGGAAAGGGGGACAGGAGGGAACGGAAAGGGGGACAGGAGTCAAAAATGCGAAGCACCCTTCGGGCCGTTACGGTTGTTGACTCCTGCCACCATTTCCGTCGTGAACACGATGTACCGAAAAAATACGCATACCTGCTTAGCGACAACAGCCGGTCGATTTTGCCCCGGAACCGGGATGGAAACCAAACCGACGACAGCCACAGGTCACCGGCACACCAGCCTACGCTTTTTCCAAAGCAATNNGAATTTTTACCCGATGAAGTTCGTATGATCAATTCACGTGCGACATAAAACCTCACCACCTAGGGACTCACGCTATGTTTTCTCAGCTTTCCAGGCCGACGTGGCATCAAGCTCTTGGCGAGTTTTTCTTTTATCGCGTTGACCAGCAGTTAAGCACTGCATTAAGAACACAGCAGGAACGCGACAACCAGCGACAAATGCTTGCAAGAGCGATGGGCTCGGATCATCGCGAACTGATCGACGATCTAATCGATGCGGGCTTTGATGAATCAAATTTCGAAGCGATTCAGCTTGTGCCATGTGTCGCGGTGGCATGGGCCGATGGATTTGTTTTGCCCGGCGAAATCGAGGCGTTACGACAAGCAACCGAGGCATTTGGCATTGCCGCCGGGTCACCGGCGGAATCGGTTTGCCAGGGTTGGTTAAGGCGTCGACCTGACGATTCGCTGTTTAACGTCTGGGCGAAGTTTGTCTGCGCGATGTCGTTGATGCAGACACCATTCTTGCGGCGAGCAATAACGCGGGAGATCATCGAACAGGCCAATTCGGTCGCAAAGGCCGCAGGTGGATTCTTTGGCATTGCAACGATCTCGCACGAAGAACGCCAGGTGCTAGCACGGATCGAAGCGGTCGTTACGGACAACGCGGCCAACACCTCAAGGTTCGTTGCCTAACCCCGAAACGACGAAAGAAAATGACTCGCCGCTTCGTCTCGAACGCGGCGGGTCGAATGAATATTTGAACGAAGAAATTGCCAGACAGGTTGCTATGAAGATGTAGTCCGAACAGGCAGTTCAAATATAGCTTGCCAAAAATTGTGCAAAAACGGAAACTCTGGATAAACACTTCGGCAAGCGACATAATCTCGCGAACATCTATTTCCAGGCAACCACTGCAAGGCGATAAACGGTCGTCGAAATCTCGCGCGCCTTATAGAATCCATGATTCCACAAACAATCGATGGCGATGCGAATAATGAGTCGCGTTTTCACTCATAGGTTCGCCAAAAAAACAATCACAGCTTATTTTTTTGCACCACCAGGCGTCGGCAGACAAGCAAAGAGATAACGCATTTCGCCAGAAACGATTTGCCGCAGCATCTCGCAACTTCGCCTCGGCACAACCATTTGCGATAAGGCCACTTGGCATAGGAATTGAGAACGCTCTCGCCCCAATTGCCTTACCAGGTATACCCACCACGCCGTTCACTGCCGACTTCATCGATGTTGTACTGCACGATCCCATCACGATCGCTGAAAACCGGGTGTTTGGTACCAACATCGTAAAACGTTGCTCACAATGGCCGCGCGTCTGCATTGACGGTTGAAGCTTGACCGGTTTCACTTTTCTGATACCGATCGCCTTCGATCTTGGATGTTTCAAACCACGAGACGCCAAAATTGACGCCGCGAATGGTATCTGGGAATGGATTCTCGATACTCATCCGGAATCTCAACACGGCGCCGCTCTCGGCGCCGCCCAATGAAGCGTGCTCCTAACTTCGGGCCGATACCGACTGCAGTGTGACCGCATCATGTTGTCCGCACCAAACAGTCGGTTTGCCTTCAACCATGACCTGGCACCGAATAATGCACTGGACGCCCCGATCAACCGCCGATGATGCGGCGTCGCGCTGCGTCTGCTGCAGAAAGTCGAAATCAGACTCCTGTGCTGCATCTCGCAAAAACTCCATCAACCGGATCATCGTTCCATCGTTAAAGGCAATGTGTCTGGTGTACGTCTCGCTGAACGGGAAGTGCAGCGGCCAACGAACATTGTCATACTGAGCCTACAGGACATGATTAAATCCAAGCCCAAACGCCTCGCGATAACGGTCGTCACCTGTGACGCGAAATGCACGCGCAAGCAATCGCAGTTCAACGTTGGTTGCACCGTTATCGAATGTACCGGTCGGACTTTTTTCCGTTCCCCCGAAACGAATCGCCGGTCCACCGCATCAATGCCTTTAGGCCAATCGCCCCCAACCCCGTTGGATGGAGATCGTACCGGTTTCGATAGGCTCTATACCGCCGTGACGGCAGGGGCCAGCTATCACCCCTACCCAAGTATTTTGTTGCGACCGGAGATACGTATCGACCATAACGATTCGTCGCGTGCTTTCGAAAACAAGTCCGATCTTTTTACTGCTACCTACAGCGTGATTGTCGTTTGGTAGCGCCGTCTTTGTATTCGCGTTACCGTCGCGGCAGATTAGAATCACGCTGATGGGGCCTTGACGACATCGTATTCTAGGCCAGATCGGTTAGAATGCAGGCGTGTTTGGTCAGGCCGCCTTCCTGATGCCGAAAAGCGATTTTCGGTGATCTTTCAATTGCGGCCCCGCAACAGCGCTATACAGTTACCTGTGATGAGAATTCCTCTAAGCCTACCTTTAAAAACGGCGTCGGACGTTTTGTGTCGATCGATCGCTCTTCTATTTTCATGCGCATGCTTAAGTCATTTGTGGGCTGATTCTCCGCCAACAGAGATCCGACTGGGGTTCGGCCCACACCGCGACATGGTGGTCGAACGAATCGACGACGGCGTCATGTCGGTCACCTTGCAACCGGGGCATCCCCATTTCTGGACGACAGTCGTTCCGAAAACGTACGATCCCAAACGGCATTCGGTACTCGCTTTCGAATACTTCGTTCCTAGCGGGCTTCAATCAGTCGTTCTGCGTTATCGCGTTGCTGATGGGTCGATGGCAGTCGCATCTTCCGCTCATGCGGGTGTCGCGGAGTCTTGGCAACCGATGGCTTTCGACCTCAGCCGGCTGGAAGTCCAGCCGGCAAGTGACCATCCTGAAATGCGTTTCCATTTTGTGTTGAACGGAATTGATGGAACGAAGGTCCAACTTCGCAACCTGAGGGTTCGGCAGCCGAATGCCGAGGAAATTCGCCTAGCAGCCGACGGCGACCGAGTCCGCCAAATGCGGCGGGAAGAAGCCGATGCGATCGTTGCCGATATGCAATTCGATTATCCGTGTCGCGTCGATTCGGTAATCATCGGGCCAAGAACGATCACCTTGAAGGGGCGATGCGATCGAGCCGCACGCGTGATCGGAATCGAACCGCACCATCGATCGTTTGACGCTCCACGCGCGGACGCTGAGCTGCAGATCGAGAGCCAGCCGCAGTCGGGCTTTTCAGTTGAAGTCGCACGTTTTCAGGGTGAAGTCGACCGCACGACCTGGCGCTGGCGTTTGGCGGATGTGAATGGCAACTGGATTTCGCGAGCGTCATGGCCGACAGGGTACGAACCATCGATCGCGCGAAAACTCAAACCATTAACATCAACCAATGTAAAAGGGATCGGCGGTGTCCCACGGATCGATCGCGATGATCACCCAATCTTTGAACTCGGCGTCTCGCACGCGACGGTCAATGTCGTTATCCATGCGTTGATACGAACCACACCCGCAGCGGGCTGGGATGCATGGCAATTTGAAGGGGTAACCTACTTTATCAATACGCCGCAGTTAAAGTCGCTCGACTCGACGCTTCGGCATCTAGCCCGTAACGAAATCATTGTCAGCGCGATCCTGCTGGTGGGCAACGGCAGAGACCCCAGTGGAAAGCCGCATAACTTATTGACGCATCCCGAAGCGGAAGTGCGGGGCATTTACTCGATTCCGAACCTGACCCAGCAGGAATCAACGCGGTACTATCGAGCCGCGCTCACGCTGATGGCCGACCGCTGGTCGCGAGAAGACGGCTCTCATGGTCGTATCAGCAATTGGATCATGCACAATGAAGTCGACCAAGCGGGGACGTGGACCAACATGGGCGAACAACCGCTTGTCCGTTATTTGGAAACGTATTCACGTTCAGCCAGATTAATGCATCATATTTCTCGGCTTCATGACCCTCACAGTCGCGTATTCATTTCGTTGACTCACCACTGGACCAAGCAAAGCAGCGGTACGGGAACTTATGTGGTCCGCGACATGTTACAGCGGTTTGCTGAGATGGCTCGCGCCGAAGGCGATTTCCCGTGGGGCGTCGCCTATCATCCGTACCCACTAGACTTGCGAAATCCGGACACATGGAACGACACCGGGCTGACCAATGACTTTGATACGCCGTATATCACTCCCAAGAATATCGAGGTGTTGCCCGCTTTTCTTAACCAGCCAACGTTTCACTACGATGGAAAGGTTCGCGGTATCTTGCTGTCGGAACAGGGGTTCAATTCACCGACGCTGAGTGAGTTTGACCAATCACGCCAAGCCGCTGGGCTGGTTTACATGTTTCGCAAGCTAAGAAACTTGAATCATATCGAGGCTTATCATCTGCACCGTTATCAAGACATGCCCGATGCCGAAGGTGGTCTGCGACTTGGCGTGATCACTGAAACCGGTGAACGAAAAATTGCGTGGGATGTCTACCAGGCGATCGGTACAGCAAAAGAGACAGAGTTTAACGAAATGGTCGAGCGAGTGATTCAACAGACCAGTAAAAAAAACGATTAAGCATCGCTCGGAAAACCCTGTCGAGGCATTCCACCCCTTCTGGCTTTGCGGTAAAGGCCAACCCTTTCATGTGGGCAAGGGGTATCCTGCGCAAGCTGTTTAGATGCCAGAGCCCAGCGGACAAACTGGGCTTATCCGATATTTGTCTTCCCCAAGACGCTAGGCCGCTGCGACCATTGCCAAGGCTTACTAATCTCGCAAATGGGCAAGCACCAGCGCAATATCCGCAGGTGTGATCCCGCTGATCCGCTGGGCTTGGTCGAGCGTCAGCGGGCGGATCTTGGTCAGTTTCTGTTTCGCTTCGGTCCGCAGCGGCACGATCGATGTGTAATCGAAGTGAGGCGGAATCGATTTGTCGGCAAACCGCTTGTGACGGTCGATTTCGCCTTGTTGCCGATCGACATAACCAGCGTACTTGATGTCATAAACAACTTGCATCGCCGCCTCGCGATCGATTTCCGCTAGACGCGGTTCGATCCCTACCATCACATCCCAATCGACTTCGGGACGACGCAAATAAACATCGCCACGAGTCTGGTCGACCCGAACTTCGCGCAGCAACTGCAGGGCTCGGTCGATCGTGGCAAGCTTGTCGTTCAAACGATCGTTTCGCTGGTCGCTGACCAAGCCGATCGCGTGGGCCTGACGCGTCAGACGCCGATCGGCATTATCTTGCCGCAATAACAATCGGTACTCCGCACGACTGGTAAACATTCGATACGGTTCATCCGTTCCACTGGTTACTAAATCGTCCAACAAAACTCCGATATACGCTTCATCACGACGCGGGACAAACGGATTGTCACCACGGATCTTTAACGCCGCGTTTGCGCCAGCGATCAAACCTTGTCCAGCCGCTTCCTCATAACCTGTAGTACCATTGATCTGGCCAGCAAAGAACAATCCTTCCACCGACTTGCTTTCCAAATGAGGCCACAACTGCGTCGGCGGACAAAAGTCATACTCGACGGCATAACCATAACGCATGATGACCGCTTTTTCGCAACCGCGGATGTTGCGAAACATCGCATCTTGAACATCACGCGGCAGGCTGGTCGAAACCCCATTTACGTAAACCTCTTCTGTACTTCGCCCTTCGGGTTCGAGAAACAATTGATGCTGGGTCTTATCTGCAAACCTTACAACTTTATCTTCGATTGATGGACAATACCGTGGACCACGACTGTTAATTTGGCCGCTGTACATCGGCGCGCGATGCAGATTGGCACGGATCAAGTCGTGAACGATTTCATTTGTATAAGTGATGTAGCAAGGCAATTGAGCAACCGACAACCGCTGGTTCATATAAGAGAATGGTTGCGGATCGTCGTCGCCAGGTTGCAATTCGGTCGCCGAGAAATCGATCGTTCGTGCAGACAATCGGGCCGGCGTTCCCGTTTTGAACCGATCGATCTCGAAACCCAAACGAGCTAATGAACCGCTGATTCCGGCTGTAGTCCCCTCTCCGGCTCGACCACCAGCGGTTTTTGCCGTTCCGGTGTGCATGATCGCCTGCAGAAACGTCCCGGTGGTCAAGATCACCGATGCAGCTCGATAAGTCGCGTCGCCGCGAACTCGGACGCCGACGATTCGTTGCGTCGCGCCCGACGAATGCCCCGCAACCGGTTCGGTCAACAGGTCTTCGACGGTTTCCTGGCGCAAGTCGAGCCCCGGTTGCTGTTCGATCCGGTGCTTGATGTACATTTGATAACCGCGTTTATCGGCTTGAGCCCGTGGGCTGTGCATTGCCGGCCCCTTGCGACAATTCAGCATTCGGAACTGAATGCCAGTCGCATCGATGGCTTCGCCCATCAGCCCGCCGAGCGCGTCAACCTCGCGAACGATCTGCCCCTTCGCAACACCTCCGATCGCCGGATTGCAGCTCATTTGGCCGACGGTATCGAGGTTCGTTGTCAGCAGGACAGTCCTTGCCCCCATCCGCGCCGCCGCTGCGGCCGCTTCGGTTCCCGCGTGGCCAGCGCCGATAACAATGACATCGTATTGGTAAGTTGTTTCCAGCATTTTCAAGTTTCCAGCTTCCTCAAAAGCCGCTCTGAATCCGTATTTCCCACCGAACCCGTGGCACCGTGATTGGTGCTAGCACTGTCGGAAAAATCGTTTTATTCAAGCCAAACGTTACCGCGTGCCGATGTTTCCACCAAGGGCTGCGCCCCAATTCTCGGACGACAAAGCGGCCTTGTGACGGTGCAAGGCCGAACCGAATGAAACCTAAAACGCGAGTGATTGGCGATCCGGTATGCGCGACCTACGATCCACAAACCGGTCTCACCCGTCCAACGCAGGCTGTTTGGTCGCATTTTTAGTGCTCGTCAACGCGTTGTCGGCGGCCGTGTCGGCGCACGCGGACGGCGGCGAGCCCCAGGCCGGCACTAACCGCAGACCGCTACGCCCGATTTCAATCAACCTGCGTCAGTTCGAAATACCGTTCAGCATCGACGCAGCGGGCGCAAGGCCGACCGAAGTTCAGTTGTATGTCTCGCGAAACCAGGGTGAACAATGGGAATTGTTCGCAACCCAACCGGCAAGCGGGAAAAACTTTCTGTTCACAACGCAGCAAGACGGCATCTATTGGTTTGCCACGAGAACCGTCGACGCAAGCGGCAAGTCGGAACCGATCGGAACGATTCAGCCACAGCAGATTGTCAAGATCGATACAGAAAACCCGCTGGTTGAAATCAAAGCAGAACTTGCGTCCGACGGAAGAATCTTATTGTCGCTAGCATGTACCGATCAATCGCCATCGGTCGACTCGTTAAGGATCGACTACTCGATCGACCAATCGCGACAATGGAACGCGATAAACGATGTATCGGGACGAACAGATCCCGCCGATCCGAATCGCTTTGTTGCGACGGCCGAGTTCACGCCGCTGGATTCATGGCAACAGATATCCGTCAGAGCGTTGGTTGGCGACGCCGCTGGCAACAAGACGATCGTCTCCACGACCGTTGACAAACCGCGAGTCGCATCGACCGACTTCCGTTTAGCGGCGACCAAATCAACCCCAGGCGATGAATCGCAATCACCGCAATCCGTTGCATCTGGACCGATTGTCCCGTCCACAGCCACGATGCAAACGACCGCTCAACAGCCTTCCGCCGCCCCTTCGATCGGCTTCGATGTATCACCGCGGGTCGCCCAACTGCCAACCGACAGCCCGCCGCCGAATTACGCAGGGTATCCGGCAACAGCCCCACCCGCTTACTATCCGCCGACAGCGATGGTTCCGCCGGGCCAAACGCCGACCAATCCGTCGGTCGCGCCCCATGTTCCGATGCAACTGACCAGCCCCAACCCAGCGGTTGATCCGCCAACGCCGCCAAACTGGGCTGTCCCGCAGTTTGCGGTTTCAAGTGGAATCGCTCCAGCGGTGCAACCTGCACAGACGCCCCAGAACAGCGGCCTAGGTGGGCCGGAGCTTGCGGCGCCGTTGCCGCCCGGTCCGACGCCACAGTCGGAGATTGCGGCTACAACACCAGTACCCCAGCCACGCCCCAAAACCGCCGCTGCGGCCATGAGACCTCTGGGCGAGGGCGATTCGTCGCCAACCGAACCACGACAATCCGCCGCGCGTGTTTCGCCCAATTCGTCACAGCCCATCGACCAGGCCGCCGAGGCATATCCCGCGACCCCTTCTAATCAACCGCTCGACAATCGCGTCGGTGAACCGATCGGCGATGGACTGGCCAACTCCGGCGTACAAATTCGTTACTGCAACAGTCGAAAGTTCAGCCTTGAGTATGAGATCGAGTCGGCTGGTTTAGCTGGCGTCAGCGACGTCGAATTGTGGGGCAGTCGCGACCGCGGATTGACTTGGAAACGATGGGGATCAGATCCCGATCGAGAAAGCCCTTTTGATATTGAAACCAACAACGACGGGGCTTACGGATTTCGCATCGTCGTAGTCGCCAGCAACGGGTTGGCGACACCGCGTCCGATCGAGAATGACCTGCCCGATATCTTTATCGTGGTTGACACCGAAGCACCAGCGATTCGGATCACCGGTGCTGCATATGGCGAAGGCAATCAGACAGGCGCGCTGGTTATGCGTTATCAATGCACCGATGTGAATCTCCCACAACGGCCGATCACGCTTTCATTCGGCCCAACGTTGACGGGCCCATGGTCAACGATCGCAGCGGGATTAGAAAATGAAGGCGCTTATGTATGGCCGGCTGACCCCAATCTGCCTCGCCAGATTTATATAAGGATCGACGCGCTCGACCTGGCTGGCAATCTTGGCACTTACATTCTCGATACACCGATTGACATTCAAGGCCTAGCCCCCCGCGCCAGAATCCGAGGCTTCAATCCATTGACCGGTTCAGCGGGGGCAACGCGACCGGTTGCAGCAAACACAAATGATTCCAAGGGCTCCGATCGCCCGCAAACGGCAAATCAGCCACAAGCAAGGTTCAAGTGACCAACGGTCATTTGGAGTATCATTGGATGGGCTAAATCTTGGTCGCCTATAGGCAGGGGCTACTGACCGTTACGTTCGATTTCGCCAATCAAAGGTGGCATCGGACAGTCGAGCAAATCGGCGATCCCGCGCAATAGCTCTGCTTCGCGAATCTTGACGATCCCATCGGCACAAACCGATGCGGCGCACGCACTCAATACTTCACCGCGACGATGCACCGACGCGCGAGCCAATTTCTCAAGTGCCTCATCCAACCTTGCAAAGGAACAATCGCTGGCCGGCAAAAGCCGCAGCGAAACACCTGGCAACTTTTCCGCTGCGGACGCGAACGCATGCTGGACATCGTCGCCTTCGTGCCCCACACGCGCAAGGATCGACAACAGCAGTGACAGTTCCTCGGCAAGCTTTGGCAAACGATGATACAGCGTTGCCGTTGAAGCGACGGGAACATATTGACGGCGAAGATTTCGTACTAAGACTTGCGATAACGTCCACTCAAAGATCGACAAACGATTATCGGCACGCACCATCGCCTCAAAAGCCTTGGCAAACGTCGTGTACTGGGGTGCGGTCATCATTCGCAACATCGGCAGCGACAGGTCGACCAGCGGCAATCGAGCCGCCGCGGGAATCAGGGCCACCTTGTCTACCAATTTACGTGTCAGTACTACGACGTCCTCAGAAATCGTCTTTTGCAACATCGCGAATTGCGAGTCGCGAACATGCGATTCCTGGTTGACCAACAATGCGAGCACCAACGCCCGGGCCGAATAGGCTTCTCTCGCTGCGGCTGTGATGGTCGGATCGATCTCCCTCAACAGCTTCGACGTGTACTGTCGATGAACCACCTCCGGCGCACCGATCTGCTCAGTCGCCGACAAAACCGCAGGCAATGAAACGCTATCTTCCTCGGCCCTAAACCTGTCTTGATCTCTAGCTTGTTCATCCACGACAACCGGTCGAGCCGCTCCACCGCCGGCAAAACCGGCTGCCACACCCCCGATCGCTGCTGCCGCGCCGTGCCGCGTGCCGGTGGATTGTCTTACTGTTTGCGACGCTCTGGACGTTCCGACGCCCGACAAACCGCCGTCCCAATTCGGCTCAATCGCTCGGATTCGCTTTTCCAGCGGCGGATGCGTGGCCATCAAACCGGTCAGCCCTTCGTAGATGCCCTGTGCGAAATACATATGGCTGGCGATACCGGCATTGGGATGTTCCAGCATTCCATGCTTTGATAATCCGCCGATACGCTTCAGCGCGCCAGCGATCCCCGATGGGTTGCGTGTGAACTGTACCGCCGAGGCATCAGCCAGATACTCTCGTTGGCGCGAAACCGCAGCCTTGATTAAACCACCGATGAACGAGCCGATACCGCCGATGATAATCAGCGCCACCCCGGTGGTCACCATTGCCATGACAACGCCGGCACGCCCTTTGTCATTATTGGATCGTGCGCCCATGAAATGGATCGAGCGCACGAGGATATGACCGATCAACCCGAGTAATAAGATTCCGTGCAAGATGCCGATCATGCGGATGTTCATCCGCATATCGCCATTAAGGATATGCGAAAACTCGTGGGCAACGACACCTTGCAGTTCATCGCGTGAAAGCGTGTTGATCGCGCCACGTGTGACCCCGATAACTGCATCGCCCGGAAGATAACCTGCGGCAAAGGCGTTGATTGCCTGTTCTTCCATCAGGTAGACAGGCGGTACCGGAGTTCCCGACGCGATCGCCATCTCCTCGACGATATTCATCAATCGCCGCTCCGATGGGTCTTGAGTGTCGCCCAAGATTTGCTTGCCACCGACCGTCTCGGCAACCCGCGTTCCACCACCGAAACGAAGTGCGGTCACCTGATAAAGACTGCCCAGGAAAATCACCACCATAGTGGCGGCACCGGCGATCATTGCGACCAACCATGGATTGACCTTTTCCACAGGGCCTTCGCGTGAATCCGCCGGCCCATTGCCATCGAGTGCCAATCCGACGGCAAACCCGAGACTGCTGGTCAAAGCCACCATGCCCAAGACGGCGATCGCGAACAGTGCAACCAGCCAAATGGTATTGGTTCGCGCGGTATCTTGTCGCTCGAAAAACTGTGTTGTCATCAGCCGAATGAAACCTTAGGCGCGTCTTTGATCGCTTCGCTATCAAACTCTAACAAGTCACGGTCGATGGTGTGGCCGGTCATCCCCGCGACCAACAATTGTGGAAACTGCTTCCGATAAATGTTATAAGAAGTGACGGAGTCGTTATATCCTTGCCGAGCAAAGCTGATCTTGTTTTCCGTGGAAGTCAATTCTTCGGTCAACTGCATCATGTTTTGGTTCGCTTTCAAATCAGGATACGACTCGGCCAGTGCGAACAGACGGCCGAGCGATCCGGAGAGCCCCTTTTCGGCTGCGGCCATCGCCATCATCGCGTCGTGGTCGCCCGCGTTTGCCGACGCCCCCTGCAGACCGCTGACCGCTTGATTGCGTGCCTTGATGACCGCTTCCAGCGTGTCGCGTTCGTGGGCCATGTATCCCTTCGCGATTTCGACCAAATTGGGGATCAAGTCGTGTCGCCGCTTTAATTGGACCTCGATTTGCGAAAATGCGTTGTCGACTCGGTCACGCAGTGCCACCAATTGGTTGTAAATGCCGACTCCATACATCAAAACCAGCAAAACAACGACGACTGCGACTCCGGCAATCGCCAACAATACGAGCACCACGTTCATAGATTCGTTTCCCAGAGCGAAATGTAGTTTAAATCAGGCCTCAGCCATGCGGCCACGTAGTTCACGCGTGCCACCACGGTTCAACCAGGCAAGTTACGACCGTCGTCAGGGCGCGAAAATTATCGATTCGATCAATAGGCGACCAGATTTTCGCCCGAACATCCAACGCTTGCCCTGCGTTCTATCATGTCCGACATGCGCGGGCGTCACAATTGGAGGTCACCGCAGAAACATTTCGGCACACCCAAAACAACCATTTTCGTCTCCATGAATCAAGCTTACTTAATCATCGGTGCCGCCGGTGGCATCGGCAGTGAACTGTCCCGACGGTTGGTCGCCGGCGGACATCGCGTGCTGCTGTGCGGGCGGTCCGAAGCGCCGCTGTCTAGCCTCGCCGCTGAGATCGGTCAACCGACTGCGGTGTTTGACGCCAGCGATTGGACCGCGACCGCTGCGGCAGTTCAGCGATGCGTCGATGAGTTTGGCCAATTGAACGGCGCGGTCAACTTGGCCGGATCGTTAATCCTTAAACCCGCCCACCTAACAACGCCGGACGATTGGCAACAAACCGTTTCACAAAACTTAACAACAGCCTTCGGACTCGTTCGATCCGCTGCCCCAATAATGCGAAAATCCGGCGGCGGTTCCATCGTCCTGCTCAGCAGCGGCGCTGCGTCAATCGGACTGGTCAACCACGAAGCGATCTCCGCGGTCAAAGCCGGCATCGAAGGTCTAGTGCTGGCCGCTGCGGCAACCTATGCCGCTGCGGGCGTACGGGTAAACGCAGTCGCGCCGGGGCTGACGCAAACGCCGCTAACAGAACGAGTTTGGTCAAACGAACGCAGCGCCGAAGCATCGCGATCAATGCACCCACTGGGACGACTGGGCACACCGGCCGATATCGCGTCGGCGATCCACTGGTTACTGGCCCCCGAACAATCGTGGGTCACGGCACAGACAATCGCTGTCGATGGCGGATTAAGCAGACTGAAACTGGGCAGATAACGCACCGCCAGAAACCTTAAAATCGCTAAAGTTCTTCTTCAACCTTCTTGCCAAATACGACAAGAATGACGACCAGCGCGACGAACTGAAGCGGCAGTAACACCAGCGGCGATACCCCCCAACCGATCGGCAGCGTTCCGAAAACGATCGCAACCGCCGCCAATGTCAACGCATAAGGCAGTTGTGTGATCACGTGTGCGATATGATCACACCCACACGCTTGTGATGACAAGATCGTTGTGTCGGATATAGGTGAACAATGGTCACCGAATACAGCTCCCGCCAGCACTCCGCCGACAGTCGCCAGCAACAGCGGATCATTCGGCGATACCGCCGCGCCGCCAGCGGCCAGAAGGTTGTAACAGAGCGTCAACACCAACGGGACCAGCATTCCCATTGTTCCGAAACTCGTTCCTGTACAAAACGAAACGACTCCGGCAAGCACGAAAGTGATCGTCGGCAACAGCTTCAACGTCGTGCTCGCTTCGACACTGCCACCTTCACCGGTAATGACACCCGCCAAATAAGCACCGGTATAAAGCCGCTGGTCACGATGTGAAAAAGTTTGTTCCCCATTCTCGTTGATCGACACAGCCCCACTGGCGTCACGATCGCCCGTCATTCGTGACAACGCGGAAGCAAACCATAGAATTGCGATGGCCGGAATCACGACCGCCGCACCCTGCTGGATCGAACGGATGATTTGCCTCATATCAAGCAATTTTTGCACTCGGCAAAGCACGGCGGCGACAATCAAACCGACCAGCGATCCATATTGTAATGCAACGGATGAATCCGCAGCACCAACAATCTCACGCAGCGATTGCTGATCCGCAGGAACACCACCATTGTCCAAGCTCGCTACGCCAGTCATATAAATCAAGGCGATGACGACGGCCACCGTCACCGCGATCGGCCCTAAGGCGTTGATCCAATGAGAGGGTTTGACCGCGTCAGTATTCAGTTCCGTTTCATCATGAACGCCCGAACCGGCGGAAACACTTGAACCGCCCACGTCACGCTGATCACCCTCAGCCACCCGCCGTCGCTCGGCAACCAACATCGGACCATAATCGCGTCCAGTAATCGCGATTAACGCAACCAAAACAAGTGATCCCAACACATAAAAGCGATAGGGAATACTCGCAACAAACAGCTCCACCGCGCTGAACCCCGACGGGTCACCAATACCCGCTAGGCCCTCGCGAATGTAATCAATTTCAACCGCAACCCAAGTGGAAAGCAACGACAAGCCCGCGATCGGCGCTGCTGTTGAATCGACGACATAGGCGAGTTTTTCACGAGAGATCTTTAAACGATCGCAAACGGGACGAAGTGTGTTACCAAGCAAAATACTACTGGCATAGTCATCAAAGAAAATTACCCAACCCATCGCCCAGGTTGTCAACTGACCACCACGGCGGCTTTTCGCAAGCGGCGAAATCAGTTCGACAAAACCTTTCATACCGCCACAACGAATGATCAGGCCGACCAATCCCCCCATCAACAGCGTGAAACTGAAAACACGCAGTTTCCCCGGATCGATCAGCGTCGGCCACAAATGGACCTCGAACAAATCGTGAATCGCGTCAACCGGATTCCCCTGACGCATCAACAACGCCCCAACCAGCAATCCCGCGAACAGCGACCAAACCGCTTTGCGTGTCAAAATCGCCAGCATGATCGCTATGATCGGCGGCAACAGGCTTAAGAATCCGTAGGGATGTGACATTTGGATCTGACTGAAGTGTGATTTTCAATTGTCCCCAAAATGCGGCGACAAATGGTAGGCCCCCGCCCCAGCGTTCGGGCCGCATACAAAAGGCTCCGTTGATAGAATAAATGAATCGATCACTATGGCAAGCGGATAAGCGAACCTGATGGTGCGCAAGCAACATTGTCGCCCCGGCTTTTGCGACGGTTCACCTTCATATGCGGCTACGGCTAATAACGACAATTGACGTAGCGGGATTCGCCAGTATTCCGACTGTCCAACCGCCCAACGAAAGTCAGGAGACATCCGCTACGCCTAAACGCGTCACCAGTCGATATCATGATACTTAGGGAATTTAAGACGGAACACCTCACTCACTGGTATCGTTATTCTCAGGCCGGCCCTCACAATAGACCCAATTGTGAATCGGCGCGAGAATTTGTTTGACCTCGGCGACCAGCGTCTGATCCATCGGTTCATCCAACCACTGCAACCATTGATTCACGCGGTCGGGGCTAGCACTGCCGGTGACACATGACGCAAACCCAGGGTGAGCGACTGAGTATTGCAACGCGACCTTCGCGATGTCGCTCCCCCGTGCCCTGCAATGTTCCGCCGCTTGCTTAGCGACTTGACGCACATGGGGTGTGGCCTTGTG
This sequence comes from Planctomycetaceae bacterium UBA6163, assembly GCA_002428205.1. GTDB lineage: Bacteria > Planctomycetota > Planctomycetia > Pirellulales > Pirellulaceae > UBA6163. The sequence continues at coordinate 73,030 of DIUH01000338.1, read as the reverse complement.
CCATGGCGGCAGTTCAGAATCTGATAAAAGCCGCGCCGAAAACGGAGCGGCATTAATGATTCCCACTTCCCTCTCTTTACAGATCGGCAACAACTCAAGCGCCATATCGTTCTGAAGAGTGTAATGATTGTATGTCAAAATCACGTCGATTTCGGCATTATCGAGAATGTACTTGAACATCTTCATAGGATAGCCGCTGACACCGATATAACGAACCTTGCCGGCGTCAACCTGTTTGCGAAGCGCTGGCAAGGTCTCATCAACAATCTGTCGCATGTCGACAAACTCGATATCGTGACAAAACACCATGTCGATGCATTCGATCCGCATCCGCTCCAGCGAGATGTCGATGCTTTCGGCGACCCGCTTAGCCGAGAAATCGAAATGCTGGGGTGCGTATCGTCCCAGTTTGGTGCTGAGGAAGTAGCTGTCGCGAGGCAAATTCGGCAATATCCGGCCAAGCAACACTTCGCTCATGCCGCGGCCATAGTACGCGGCGGTGTCGATGTAGTTGACGCCACCATCCAGAGCAGCGTGAACGCATTTAAGCGCATCATTCAAATCGACCTGGCGAAACTCCTGGCCGATGGACGAAGCGCCGAAACCGAGCACTGATAAACTGATGTCGGTTCCGGTTAACGGTCGTAATTCCATAGTCGCACGATACGGGAAAAGAATTGTTCAGCACCGCATCCCAAACGCGGTTTGATAAGATTGTAACGAGCATCAGATTGTGCCGCATCCGGGGAGGCGACGGGATCACAACCCGGCGAGTGAGTCTTGAAGTTGCACGTTTCGCTGGTCAACGGCAATCGTACTCGCGGCGGTTAGTACGAGCACGAGTACTAGCACGA
>DIUH01000338.1:71124-72081 GCA_002428205.1 Planctomycetaceae bacterium UBA6163 | reverse complement strand
TCGGTCAGGCCGTCGGCCATGCGACGAAGCGCCTCGGTTTCGATTTGACGGACGCGTTCACGCGTCAGACCCAATTCTGCGCCGATCTCTTTCAGCGTGTGCGGTTCGCATCCATCGAGACCAAATCGCAACTTCAACACCATCGCTTCGCGACCTTCCAACGACCCTAGCAACTCCATCGCATGCTTGAGGATATCGTGGTCGAGCAGCGCCTCATCGGGTGCCTTCAACCGTTCGTCGGTCACCATGTCGCCCAACGACCAACCCGCTTCGGTTTGATCGCTTTGCGGCGTGCTGTTGTTGATATGAATCGCTTTGCGAATGATCGGCAACTTTTTCTTCGGCAGACCGAGCACGCGAGCGACTTCTTCTTGCGTCGGCGCTCGGCCCAGTTCTTCGCTCAATCGCGCCGTCGCCCGACGCCACTTGCTCAGCAATTCAACCATATAAGCAGGGATGCGGATCGTCTTTGCACTATTAATCAGCGCTCGCTTGATCGATTGCTTGATCCAATAGCTCGCATACGTGCTGAAGCGAGTTCCAACCTTGGGATCAAAGCCTTCAACAGCGCGCAACAGCCCAAGATTTCCCTCTTCGATCAAGTCCTGCAGCCCCAACCCCTTGCCGGTGTATCCCCGAGCGATATTGACCACCAATCGCAAGTTGGCTCGGACCATTCGATCGCGTGCTCGCACGTCGCCCTGTGCGATTCCCTCTGCCAATTCGAGTTCTTCGGCCGCCGACAGCAGCGCGGTCTCGTTGATTTCTCGCAGGTAGGTCTCCAGTGGCGACTGGGCGGCACCAGTCGCTTTTCGCGGGGTCTTGCGTCGTTCGACCAGCAGGTCACCGTCGGGATCTCCCGATGAAACGTTGGAAAGCAACGGCTCGTCCGCTGCAAGCAGATCATTGTGAGGCATGGATCGATTCTCGGGATTGGCGATTGGTTGGGGGAGGACA
>DIUH01000338.1:66931-71091 GCA_002428205.1 Planctomycetaceae bacterium UBA6163 | reverse complement strand
TGAGGGTGTTATCGGCCGAACGACCCACGGAAGTATACGATGGGCTAAAAGTGATCGGATTTTCTAAATTTAACAGTCGTTTGCCGAATGACGATTGCGCTCGTATTTACCAATTCACACATCATTCGATCTATTCATACAACGACTTCACGTTTGCTCTGCAAAGCTCATTCATTGGTTTCGTTGCGCCCGGAAAACACCGCGTCAGCGGTAACGTCAACGCCCACAGGCGCGCCGAGCCAACTGTCGATACCAAGCCGATTGCCAAAGTGCTCGGCCGTAAGCTCGATCTCAATCGGTTCCTGGATCTTAAGAATCGGGCGAATATCAAATTGCAACGTCGGCCCGACGAATACCTCGACAAGCTCTCGAAGCCGAAGGTATCCGTCCCCAGGGTTCGTCTCCGATGGCGGCAGAAATCGTTCGAACTCATGTTGGCCCAACGGACCGATCTCAATCAAGATCCTTTGCTGTCGTGTCCAAATCCGCTCACCTAAAACAACATTCATTCCCAATTGATGATTCTCAACCCCCAGTCGAGCTTGAATATCCTGGTCGACGTCCAACCAGCATCCTTGAAACTCGACAATGTTGATAGCGACTCCCAGGCATCGCTCCAGTGCCGCCGTCAGATTTGCGACGTTCATAGGTCGCTGGGCCAGTACTCCGGCAAGTCCCAGCCATTCGTCACGATCGATCTTGGGTGCTTGCCGATCGTTTGCGTCGCCATTGTCAATTACAGATCGATCTAAACCAGCAATCGCCGCCAACGCGACGTGAATCCCCGCCGGTTGTTGATTCTCACCCGAACTGCGTACCAGTCTTGATCGCGTTTTGATCGGAAAGCGATACTTAGCCCAAGCGCTATAGAACAGCGATATCAAACGGTGGTTAAAATTATCTAGCCAATCACGCAGCGCGCCGCGTTCGGCATGTTTTCCAGACCTTGATATGTCGCGCAGTCGATCATTATAAGGTTCTGGAAGTACACCGCTGGGGCCGGTCAAACCTATGAAGTTGACTTCCACAACGGCACGCCCCTGTTCGCTGCTCCAACGAATCTCGGGGACCGTAGCGACCGGAAACGCGGTTGAATGCGGAACAGTAAAGCGAACGCTTTCTTCAGACGGCAACGCGAATTGACCGATTCGACATCCCGGACCCGATTGCCCTTGATTTTGCTCCGCCAGGTCCTGAAGCAACGAGACGGTTTGAAAAAAATCAAACTTCCAAGGGGTGCGAAACAGGTTCTCTGCGATCGATCCCTTGGGCAGACGCAATTCGTCAATTGTGTGAACCGTAAAAGTCGATTCGCTTTCCTGAACCGCAATCAATGGCGTTGGGACAGACAGGTTTCCTAGATCAAATCCGGTGCTCACAGCCTCGGCTCCTCCGAAATGCTGGGCGGAAAGTGCGCAAGCACTCCACCACGCTGCTGGCTTTCGATCACGGTTTCAACGAACGAATTGATTCCGCTTGACAGTCCCAGAAAGCGCCTTAGCACCGACCCAAATAAGAAAGCGCCGACGTTAGCGTAATTGTCCTCGTTCAACGTAAAAACAAGTTGCGAACCGCGTGCAAAGCACCCTTCTTCAGGCGGACCGACTTGCCGAGTTACACTGCGATGTTTCAAGTCAACAATCCCATCGACCATCTGCTTAGTAGCGGCACCGCGGGAATCAAACGAATCGGGATCTGAAAAATCATACAAACGCAAGGTTTCCCGCAATGACTGTAAACCACCTTCACCCTGCAAGAAACGATGCCCCAACGATAAGTGGCTGATTAGGTTCCAGTGGGCGTGACGTCGAACCGGTGGCCGCAGCGGCACAGTCGGATGCTTTAAGCACCGAACCGACTTGATTGGTGCCGCCGTGTCGACTTTCCAGACAACACCATCACCATGTTGCCGCAGTAACGTCGGCATGTCACGATCGGTGCAGACCGCATGGACAGTCACCACTTCCGAACTCGGTTGCATCGCATCGAACTGATGATCGACTAGCTGCAAATAGACATCGGTTCCGTTGTCCCCCACGCCCTGGGTCTCTCGACGCGGCGCGTGCCAATATCCAGACATCGCCGCCGCCTGGCTACGCCGCCCTAGGTCGAAGAATGGAAACCAGTGTCGATCGCCGTCGGTTCGCGAACTGACCACTTTTTCAATCGAATACACTTCGTTAGCAAGTCGCTTTGATGCATCCGGTACGACCCGATACTCATGTTTCTGACGCGTGAACTGAATCGGTTCGCAGATTTTCGGAAACAGATTAACGATCGGAGTGCATCCGAGCCTGACATGTTCCTTGCGAACCATGCCAACCAAATCGGGGCGCGGTTGCTTGAAGAATACCCATACTTCCGCTTCGGTTGCATGCATCCCCTCGGATACCTGTTCCCATCCGCTAAGATCGACAAACGAGAACTTATCAGGAAACGAAAACAGTTCAGTCAACAATCGATAACCTTCAAACGATTGAGCCGGGTAGGGCAGCATCGATTGGTCACGATCAAAGCCGACGGGGCGTATCACGTCCGCCGCTTTGACGCGCACCGACGATCCTTGTGTCGTGACAAAGGCGACTTCCGAAGCATCGTTTAACAACGCTTCGTATAAACCTGCTGCGATTCCACCAGGGCCGGTCAAGTGCAATCGCAAGGACTTCAGCGGGATAGTTTTGAACGGTTTGTTCAACCGATTTCGCAGTCGCAAACGAATCGCCGAAGCGGTTCCGCTGGGCGCGACTGGCGCATTCCCAAATGGCGGTTCCAGCATCGCGACATCGACGACTTCGATCGGCCACAACTGGGTCGATTGCGTCGTTCGATAACGGCACGAGTGCCCTTGAACCGGCGATGTTCTCAGCGGTAACCCTCGTTCGATCGTTATCCCTTGCGCCGGCACATTCGCGCAATCGGCTTCCAATTCAACAATCGCCATCGAGGGGATCGGACGCAAATAATGCGGATACAGTACGGTCAGCAACGCGTCTGTGATTTCTGGCAAATCGTCGTCGAGGCGTTTGTGCACGCGTGCCGCGATCAACGACATCGATTGAATCAATCGCTCGACGTGTGGATCACCGGTGCCCGTCGCATCCATTCGCAAACGGCCAGCTGCGGCTGGATATCGATTGGCAAAGTCTCGCGATTGCGCATGTTGATAGTGCAATTCACGTTCATAGTACTGAAACAGGTTTTGATTCATCACTCGGCTCCCTGAACACTGAATTGGCCCGTCGGAACGTGTAAGATCGATTCGAACACTAGTTCTGGTGCCGACTCAACGGCCAACCTTGCAATCACACGAAACCGAAGCTCACGAAACTTGTCTTTCTGGTCACCCGCTAGCTCAATCTTTATATCTTTCAGTCGCGGCTCAAAGGTTCGGATCACGTCGCACAACTCGCTCGCAAAGCGGCGTCTACCATTGGGCGTGTCTAGCGGAAACGTCGACGCATCGGGGACACCGTACCCAACCACGGACTTCGACAACAACGGAAAGTCGATTGCTAGGTTCGGGATCGAACGTTGGGTATTCAGCAAATCCTCTAAGTCACGCCGCACGACTCTTGTCAATTGCGCAACATCATACCAAGCCTGGCTTTCGGCCCCTTGGGAACTTAGATCCGCCAGGCGATCAAAGACCGACGGCAGCAGCAGTGTTTCGGTTGGAAGCGTCATGCTGAGTTGGGCAGGGAAGGGGTGGGGCAGTCGTAAAAGGTGTCCGACACCTTTTTCCGCTTACGGGGCAGGCGGGTAAGGTCGTAACAGCAAAATAAACGCGTGACTGCCAGAACTGGCTAAAGGCAAGCTCTGACAGCCACGCTTGTGAACCTTACAAGCGATTAAACTCGCTTGTTCTTCTTCAGGTCATATCCGCCGGTCTTGGCCGAATCGAGCGTTCCGTCCGATTTCTGCGGGTGGTATTCCCACTTAATCTTGCCGAAGTTCAACGTCACTTCTTCGACCGGATGGCCTTGAACATAGCCGCCTTCTTCGATTTGGCCGTTTCCACCAGTGATCTGGCATGATGCGACAATCACGTCTTCCAAAGTCACCTTGTAATAATCCTTTTGGCCGCCACCAGCCTTACGGCAAGTGAAAACGGCGTCTTTGATGTGCGAGCCTTCTGCGCAAGACTGCATCAGTGCCGGCGA
>DIUH01000338.1:63763-66896 GCA_002428205.1 Planctomycetaceae bacterium UBA6163 | reverse complement strand
TTGTCATCTTCCGACTCGCCCTTGATGCCATCAATCTTCAAAAAATAGTCAACTGCCATGATTCAATTCCTAGGTTTAAACGTTTGTTTTTAGTGTCTGAGAGTTAACACCCTTCCAATTAGATGGGTGTTCAATTTCGCAACCGGCGTTTAGCCTTGTTTCGGTACTTCAGCGACCAGACGCATCGATGCGCCTAGCGTTTCCATTTGGAAGTGCGGACGCAGGTAAGCGACCGCTTCGTACCAGCCTGGACGACCAGCGATTTCGGAAACTTGAACACGTGCTTCGCTCAACGGTCGCTCGGCCTTTGTTTCGTCGCCAGCGGTGGTCGGATCGCAGACATAGTTGCTGATCCAATCGTTCAACCACTCTTGGCACTCGGCACGCTCCATCGACGAACCGATCTTGTCGCGAGCCATTACCTTCAGGTAGTGAGCAAAGCGGCTGACGCACATCAGGTAGTTGATCTTTGAAGAAAGTTCAGCGTTGGCGTTGGCATCTTCTTCGAAATAAACTTTCGGCTTTTGGCAGCTTTGGGCCCCCAAGAATGCCGCGTAGTCGGTGTTCTTGCAATGCAGCAGCGGCAGGAAGCCGAGGCTGGACAATTCAAACTCACGACGGTCGGTGATCGCGATTTCGGTTGGGCACTTCATCGCCACATCGCCATCGTCGGTCGGGAATGTGTGGACCGGCAAACCTTCCACCTTTCCACCGCCTTCAACGCCACGCGTCTGTGCAACCCATCCGTGCTTTGCAAATGCTGCGGTAACGCGAGTCGCATATGCCCAAGCGGAGTTCATCCACAGGTACTGGTTGTGGTCGCTGCCGTCAACCTGCTCTTCGAAATCAAACGTCTCGATTTTCTTGAAGTCTTGGCCGTATGGCAAACGCCCCAGGACGTTTGGCAATGTCAATGCGACGTAACGGCTGTCTTCGCTTTCGCGAAAGCTGCGCCACGATGCATAATCAGCACCTTGGAAAATCTTTGCCAAATCACGTGGCCCGCTCAATTCGGTGAAGCTGTCCATGTTGAACATCTTCGGATCGGCCGAGGCGATAAAGGGCGCGTGAGCGGCTGCGGCGCAGTTGCTGATCAAACGCAGCAGGCTAATGTCGTCAGCCGATCGCCCGAAGTGATAATCGCCAATCAACATGCCATAAGGCTCACCACCAAGTTGCCCGTACTCTTCTTCGTAGCACTTGCGGAACAGGGTGCTTTGGTCGAACTCAACAGCCTTCTCCAAGTCTTTTTGAAGTTCATTCTTTTTAACATTCAAAACACGAATCTTCAGGCTAGTGCCTGTTTCGCTGTTTTGAACTAGATAATGCAAGCCGCGCCAAGTTCCTTCTAGTTTTTGAAACTCGTCACAGTGCATTACTTCGCTCAATTGCAAAGACAGCTTGTGGTCGATATCTGCGATCCAACTTGTAATGCTGGTTACAACATCACGGCTGATCGTCGACTGGCCATCGAGAACCTTACGAACGAACTGTTCGATGTAGGTCTGGTTGCGCTGACGCTCACTGTCGTCCAACGCTCGCGTTTCATCAAGAATCTGGTCAATCAGCGAAAGTTCGGCGACGGCCGCGCCGCCAGCCGACTGGAGTTCGGTTTGTGACATTTTTTACGTACCTATAATGTGTTTGGATGTTTATTTTTCAAAGTTCGGTCGTGATGGCCGGACTATTTGGTTTCGTCTTCAACGCCAAGATCACTAGCAAGCGTCTTGGCGGTTTCGCTGCTTTGAATCACTTCGCTGAGCAGTTGTTCCAGCTTGTCGTTGCCTTCTAACTTTCCGAGCAAATTGGACAACTGAGTTCGCATGTCAAGCAATTCACGCAGAACGGGAATCTGTTTTGCGACCTGTTCTGGCTCAAAATCTTCCAGCGATCGGAAGTTCAACTCGACCGGCAATTGGGTATTGTCGTCGGCCAATTTATTTTCGACGCGGGTCGCAATGCGCGCGTTGCTCTTGGCCAATACGTCTTGGAAGTTGTCGCGATCCAGCGGCACAAACTTGCGTGCCTTCATCGGCGCAGCCGGTTGGCTGGGCTGGCCCGACAGGTCGGCCATTACGCCAACCACGAAGGGTAATTCTTTGCGTTGAATGGCGTTTCCGGTTTCAACGTCATAGGTAACTTGAACACGCGGTCGTCGCACACGATCGAGCGAATGTTGCAAACTGTCGGCCATAGGATGCTCCCTAAAATAGCGAGGTGTGGATGTCGGCCGCAGTTTGCGACACGAACGTCAAGAGAAACTAATAACGATTCATTCTTCATCTCTTGTTTTTGCATCATCGATACTGGACAGTCCCAGTTCACGACAAAACATATCAAGAGTTGATTCTTCTTTTACCCATTGAGACATCAGCTTTGGAAAAGGCATTTGTCCCATCTGCACAGCACGATGTACCATGTAGGGAATCGGACTGTGTGGTTCCAGACGCTGCAGCACGTTCGCCGCTTCGGTCAATTGTCGGTAGGCATCAGCACGAACTTGCAGCGATTGGTCAACCAGCAAAGTTGCTTCAGTAATCGCGTCTCGGGATGCGTTGGTTTGCGATGTATGCGATGCAAAGTTGGGTGATGAAGCCGATTCTCCGCTCTTATCCCCTGAGGCTTCTTGTATGCTAGAATCTGCACTTTGCAATTGCTGTTTTAAAGCGGCGTCAAACCATTGCCGAATCAAGCCGAGCGATTCAGAAAGGTGGTTGAACGAAGGCGCGTAGTCCGACATTCGCTCAATCAGTTCGTGTTGCAGCGTATCGAGCGTCTGGATCGTATCGTCGAGATCGATTGACAATCGCTTGGCACGATCGACAGGGATTTGACGCAGTGAGCTAGCGATCGATGCAGCGGTCAAGTCATCGCTGGGTCGCATTGCGGTCGCCAGACTCAGTCGCAGGTCGCCAATTTCCAGAAGACTCAGACTGCGAATCGCGGTAGGCAATCGTGGGCCATGGACGGGGTCATTCAGCAGGTTTTCTAACGGGGCACAACGTGTTTCTGGATCGCTGGGGTCGAGTTGTGGGGCGAGGTCATCCCAATAATCTCGAATTAAGCGGTGCAGCAGTCGCAAACCATCAGCTAGGCCGGACAATCCGTTCAGGTTCAATGCGGCTTCGGCAAA
>DIUH01000338.1:57053-63743 GCA_002428205.1 Planctomycetaceae bacterium UBA6163 | reverse complement strand
TCTTGTTCAGGATCATCCGGATTGGCCGAACGTGGTGGATTACGCAGTTCGCTTAACTGCTGTCTCAGATCTCGTGAGTACGCATTCACATCGCCACCACGACAATCATCACTGATCGGCCGCAGCAGTTCTTCGACGTCGATCGTTGCGCAACTGCGTATTGAAGTCACGAGAAAGCTCATTGGGGCTGTAGAAAACGCGGATGCATATCCCACGTAAGTTCCCCAAAAGTAGGTTACGGAAAACGCTTGACACTTCGTTCATCACGTTTTTTTGTACGCGACCAGCCAACAATGCATTTCGCACCCGCATTCTCTGTTGAAACGCGAGTTGCGAAAGCGGAGCCTGCACGGCAGTCGCAACGCGCAAAGATGCATCTTGCCTATAAGAGTTTCACGCTAAGGCCCACAGACGCTGTTTTCGATCATCGCAAATGTAGCTCGACCAAGGTTCGATTATCCCGTCATTTACGGTACCAACCGCCCCCCTCATCAGACTCCGGCCTTTCCAGGAAATTGATGGTCGTAGGTCGATTCGCGCGGCGGGTTCGGTTCGCAATGGGGCAATGGTTGTTGGTTCGGTTCACAGTAGAAAGAAAACGGGTACAGCGTGCGGGCCAACATCCCGCGAGACGCAGCGGAGTGTCACGCCGGCATTCAACTGACTCACTTTTGCCGATGAGCTTAGCCAGCGGATGAGCATAACGACGCCACGGTAGAACATATTTTTTGCGGTTCCGCTGACCGTGACCTAGGTTTCCTAACACCTTCCAATAAAACCTACCTCATGCGATGCCGTACCAAGCATGCAACCTTCCATTGCCAGGTTAGTCGAACCGATCTTTGACCGCACCCTGGAACTTCGCCAGTCCGTCAACTTGGGTCAAACGAATGATCTATTGGCTGTGCGCGATGAATTGAAGGAATTGTTGAATCGTGTTCGCAGTGGCGAAGACCGCTTAAACCGCCAACGCAGCAGCGACTATCTGGGGCTGAGCTATCCGCTGGCCTGCTGGATCGATGAAATCATGACCGCCGACGTAACGGTCGGATCGACTTGGAACGAGATGAAACTAGAAGGTTCAATCTTTGGAACCAACGATCGTGCGTGGATGTTTTGGCGGCAATCGGAACTGGCCGAGACGATGGGTTTCCAAGACGATGTCGCTGTATTCTATCTTTGCGCCAGTTTCGGTTTTTCAGGCCAGTACAGCAACGATCCTGACAGACTTTCGGGATGGATGCAACGCTGTCGGTTGTCATTGGGCATTGTTCCTGAATTGCGATTGCCGTTCGCCAGCGACTTGGCCCCCATGACAGATGTTCCACCACTGATTGGAACCAAACGACTGCGTCATGCGAGTCACGTCGCTTGGACATCTGCGGTCGTCTTACTACCTGTAATTTCATACTTAATGGTTTCGTCATGGACCCGATGAACACGATTGATTGCCCATAGAGACGAACATGATTGCTCTCGTGAAAACCTTCTTACTGCGATTCGCCGACATTGTCGTCGCAGCATTCGCACCCGTGGTTGCCTTTGAACGTGCGGACGGAAACTGGAAACGCCGCGGCGCCATCGCGATTCACGCTATTTTTATATCATTCGTGCTAGGCGGGCTCGTCGCTGCGCAGATCCATTTTCAACTCCAAGCGTATGTGCGGTCGTCGTCACCTATGGTGCGTTTGCTTTGGTTGCCATTGGTCGGAACACTCGCATACGCGACCGCGTGGTCGGCTTGGTTCGTAGCGCGAACACTACGTCAACCACGCGACAAACCTTTGTTTGATTCGGTAACGTTAGCGCTGCGCGATGGGCTGGATCGTTTCTCTCGCGCCGGAATCGATCCTCGTGAAACCCCGATCTATTTGGTTCTCGGCGCGCCGGCGGGCGGGATTCGTGAATTTTTCTCGTCCAGCCATCTCGACTTGGCGGTGTTGCCGTCGGCTGAGGAGGCTGATGAACCGGTACAAGTTTGCGGCAATCGTGAAGCCATTTACGTGTGCTGCCGTGATTCCAGCTTAGTCGGGCATTACGCTCGTAAGTCTGCCGGATCGTTGTTGAAATCGGTAGCAGACCGGTCCGCTCGAGAATTGCAAGCGGTCAGCGATACGTTCATTCGCCAGACGCAACCTGCTTGGCGAGGCGGTGTCGCACTCGGAAAGCCGACATCATCGGCATCCTCCAACTCAAACGCTTTTCTGCCTGTGGGTCAACCGGGTGGACCAAACGCTGCATTCGCTGGCGGTTCGGGCGTGGCAACTCTATCACCCGTCGCGGCAATTACTGAAGCAGGAAAATCGGGAATGGATACGACCGTCCAGCGTGTCCACGAAACGCTTGGACAGATCGAATCGATGACCGCATCGGTGTTGCAACCTCGTCAGTCGCGTCCCGAAGAAATGCGTTTGGATGCTAGCGACGCAGAAACGTTGCTGCAACGATTGGAAACGCTATGTCAAGAAATCGTGACGCTGCGCGAACCCTATTGCGCGATCAACGGCGTGATTGCGCTGATCCCGTTGCCGGCCTGTGACAAAGTCGAAACGTCCGACCATGTTGGCATGCGGCTTGAACGCGACCTGAAAACGATTGTAGAAGCGACCGATTCGCATCTTTCGGTGCAGGTTGTCTTTTGTGATTTTGATTTGTGCGAAGGCAGCCAAGCGTTTCTTGATCGATTTCCAGAGAGCCAACGTCATCGACGGCTTGGTGCGACCATACCGGCTGTGCCAGCGAGCGAGTCGGAGTCGGCCGCGACCAGCCTCGACAAGACTGTTCGTTGGATATGCAACGATCTGTTTCCGCCGCTGGGGTATCGGTTAATGAATCGCGACCTTCAAGACATAACGACGGACCGCGATCTGGGAATGGGAAATCATCGGATCCAGCGGTTGGTCCAACAGATGCGAGATCGTGGTGAAGGGATGTCGCGATTGTTGCGGCGTTCGGTTACGGGCATGGGCAATCGTCTGCGTATCCGCGGGTGCTTCCTCGCGGCAACGGGAATGGCCGGACATGCCAGCAAGCAAGCCTTTTGCGAGGGCGTCGTGCCGCTGATTCTTGACATGCAGAACGAAGTGCAGTGGTCACGCAAGCGACGTGACCGCGATCGATGGCAACGCGCGATGGCGGCAGGAATCTATGGGTTGATCGCAACAGCGGTTGTGTTGACCGCGATGATGGCTTGATTCCTCGGATTTCAGATTTCAGATTTCAGAAGATTTTTGACCAAGAACCAAAAACTAAAAACCAAAAACTGAGAACAAAACAGATGGCATCGGTTCAACTAAAATCGTTAATCGGCAAACTGAACGACACAACTCGGCGATCGCTCGAGTCGGCTGCGGGGCTGTGTCTTTCTCGCACGCATTACCATGTCGAGATCGAGCACCTGTTGTTGAAACTGGTTGGCGAAACCGACAGCGATATACCGCTGCTGTTGCGACATTTTGGGATCGATGTTGTAAGGTTCCAGTCCGTCATCGAAGGGATTCTGGATAAGATGCGGACCGGCAACGGACGATCGCCCAGTCTGAGCAACCAAACGGTCGAACTGCTGAAGGATGCCTGGATGCTCGCTTCGGTCCAGTACGGTGCTTCCCAAGTACGATCCTCACACCTCCTGGCAGCAATCGTTCGCGATCCTTTGCACTTTGATGTCGGCGCACCACTGGTTCAGTTGCTGGCGAATGTTACACCCGATGCGATTACCGACTGTTTGACGGCGGTCACTTCGCGCAGTGCCGAAGCGAGGTCGGCAATGCCCGCCGGCATGATGATCGGCAATGACTCGACTGGTAACGGCTCGGGAAATGATGGGGCGGCAAACTCAACCAAGACCCCCAACCTCGATCGATTTACAATCGATCTTACCCAGCAAGCCCGTGACGGCAAGATCGATCCGGTGCTGGGACGCGATGCAGAGATTCGTCAATTGATGGACATCCTGCTGCGTCGTCGCCAGAACAATCCGATCCTGACCGGAGAACCGGGGGTTGGAAAAACGGCGGTCGTCGAAGGGTTTGCGTTGAAGGTCGTGCAAGGCGACGTTCCTGAACCGCTGCGTGGGATCTCCATCCGAGCTTTGGATCTGGGACAATTGGAAGCGGGGGCGGGGATCAAGGGTGAGTTCGAGAATCGGCTGAAGTCGATCTTGAGCGAGGTGGGTGCGAGCCCCGTTCCAATCATTTTGATGATCGACGAAGCGCACACGTTGATCGGTGCCGGCGGTGAAGCGGGCAACGGCGATGCGGCAAACTTGTTGAAGCCAGCCTTAGCTCGTGGCGAACTGCGCACGATCGCTGCGACAACGTGGGCGGAGTATAAGAAGTATTTTGAGAAGGACGCTGCACTGACCCGTCGTTTTCAAGTCGTGAAGGTCGAAGAACCTTCCCAGGAAGTGGCCAAGGCGATGCTGCGCGGTGTCGCCACGAAGTTAGAAAAACATCATAACGTTCGGATTCTCGATGAAGCGATCGATGCGGCCGTATCACTATCAAGCCGTTATATCACGGGCCGTCAATTGCCCGATAAAGCGGTCAGTGTTCTGGATACGGCATGCGCGCGGATTTCGGTCAGCCAAAAGAGCACTCCTGGGCCGATCGAAGATTCACGTGCTCTTCGCGAACAATTGACCGGAAGGATCGAGCGTCTGAAGGACGAAGAGCGTTTGGGGGCGAACCACTCGGATGCGATTTCAGATATCGAAACAAAATTGCAATCGGTGCAAACGATGCTGGGCGAATTGGAGGAACGGCTGAAAGCTGAGTCTACTTTGGTTGACCAGATTCTGACGTTGCAACGCCAGATCGATCGTCAAACACGGCCCGTTGCTGAATGTGCTTCATCGGTAAGTACGGACTCGTCTTCCGCTGATGTATCGGTGGAAACGCTGAAAGCCGAACTGATTTCGCTAGAAGAACAACTTAGGGCACTGCAAGGCGACGAACCGTTGATTTACGTCGACGTCGATACGCAATCGGTCGCAGCGACCGTCGCAGCTTGGACCGGCATTCCGCTTGGCCGGATGAGCACGGACCAAACCGAAGCTGTCTTGCATTTGAAAGATCGTCTTGAAGAATCAGTCGTAGGACAATCGCATGCGTTGGACGAAATCGCAAGGCACATTCGCACCGCACGTGCCGGCCTTGGCGATCCGGGCAAACCGATCGGTGTGTTTATGTTGGCAGGAACTTCAGGCGTTGGGAAGACGGAGACGGCTTTGGCACTTGCCGATACGCTGTATGGTGGAACCCAGCAGTTGACCACGATCAACATGTCGGAATTTAAGGAAGAGCATAAGGTTTCGTTGCTGATGGGATCGCCACCGGGATACGTTGGCTATGGCGAGGGCGGTGTGTTGACCGAAGCGGTTCGACGCAAACCCTATTCAGTCGTTCTGTTGGACGAGCTTGAGAAATCACATAGCGGCGTGCAAGACGTCTTTTATCAAGTGTTTGATAAGGGAATGATGAAGGATGGGCAGGGGCGTGATATTGATTTCAAGAACACAGTGATCGTGATTACGACGAACGCGGGAACCGATTTGATTGCCAGGATGTGCGACGGCGGACGCAAGCCGAGCATTGCAGAGTTGAAGGATGCGTTGCATGAGGAGTTGCTAAAGACATTCAAGCCGGCATTCTTAGGACGGATCACCGTGTTGCCTTATTTCCCGTTGGATACAGATGTGCTAGGACGGATTTCGCGATTGAAGCTTGGTAAGGTGGTTCGCCGCATGCAGGAGAATCACAAGGCCGAACTGGTCTTTACTGATGGCTTGGTCGAAGCGTTGGCAAAGATGTGCGTCTCGGTCGACACGGGGGCTCGCAAAGTTGATCAAGTGATCGAACAACACATCCTGCCAGAACTTTCGGCTGAACTGCTTGCAAGGAACGTCGAAGGTGAACCGGTGTCGCGCGTCGTGATTGACTGGGATCCACGCGGCGGGTTCATTTATGATTTCGAGGGCGATGAGACTCCGGTGAATGATGAAGTGGCTAGTCCATCGCCGTTGGTTTTAGGTGATATGGTTGGGGTAAGCTCACTCGTAGCGCCGCCTGTCGGTTGACCCCCGTTCGTAGTCCCGCCTTCAGGCGGCTGCCGTTTGTAGTCCCGCNNGTAGTCCCGCCTTTAGGCGGCTTTCAGTAGCGATTCCGCCTAAAGGCGGGACTACGAACCTGCTCCCATCAGACGGTTGTTTCAGCGCGGAAGCCGCCTAAAGGCGGGACTACAAACTCGGACCATTGATCATTTCAGCCAACTGCTCGCGAAATATCTTGCTGTTGTGGCGAATGTCAACTGGCAGCTTTTCAGGATGGATGCGGATGTCCTCGATCCGCTGGGTCAGCGGATTTCGTATTGCAAGGTCACGCAGTTGCACGATCAATTCGGATTCGGCAGCGGCCCCCCGCGGTCGTTGCGATTCATGTGGTTCGACGATAATCACGGGTATTTGTGATCCGACTTGCCCCAACCCGACAAGTGCGCTTCGATAAATCGCAGGGTGCGAATTAAAAATCGCTTCACATGGAATCGTATACCAAGTTTTTTTGCCGTTGCGAACGCGATGAGCCTTACGACCACAAAACCAAAACTGGTCGTTTTCATCTAAGTATCCGACGTCGCCCATGCGATGCCAAATTTCATCGCCATCGGCCACCTTATGCAGCGCGTTTTGATCTT
>DIUH01000338.1:50974-57030 GCA_002428205.1 Planctomycetaceae bacterium UBA6163 | reverse complement strand
GATGGGGCCATCATTGATTTCGATCACTTTCCACTGGATGCCGTCAAACCGAGTACCAACGCACACACCGCGGCCCTTTGCCGCTGCGGGCCCGGTTTCGGCGATCACTTGGCGTGATTCGATCGACGCCAGCGGCAGCGCTTCGGTCGCTCCGTAAGGTGTGCAGATATCCGCTTCGGGATGAACAAACCGCCTCAGCCGCTGTAACGTTTTCGCTGGCACCGGTGCCCCAGCCGATAAAACTCGCCGCAGCGTCAGAAAACTGTTTCCCGTTTCTTCACACCATGACACGACGCGATGCCAAAGTGCCGGCGAGCCGAACGCTTGATCGATCTCCCATTGCTCGACCGCCTCAAAAAGCCGCTGGGGGTTCACATCGGCAGGTCGTGTCGGGTCCATGTCCGGGATAATTGTGGTCGCGCCCATCACGTTATCATATAACCCAAAGAGCGGAAAACATGCTAAATCGCGTGTCCCAGGCTTGATGTCATAACGATCTCGAATCATATCAACTTGCGCATTGAACGTACCCTGCGTGTAGGCGACACCTTTGGGTGGACCGGTGCTGCCGGTTGTGAAGATGATCGCGGCATCGTCCTGAAGCGTTACTTTGGGCAGTTCGATTCCGTGCTTGGATGCGTCCTGGCCATAAGATTCGACCCACTGCAAGGTTTTGCCGCCCCAAAACCAACGACGGCCGACGGTGACGTTCCAGCGAGCTTTGGGAAAGCGGCCGCGCAGCAGCGTGCGGATCGCTTGCGCCTTGGGGATGCCGACGAATCCGTTGGGCTCGGATTCACTGAGGCATTTTACGAGGTGTTTACGTCCCATACCGGGATCGATCAACACGACCACAGCGCCGGCCTTTAGAAGCGCGAACGTCAACCGAATGAACATCGCGCCGAAAGGCACCAGCATCACGATTCTCATGCCGGGACGAACGCCCCAGCGGATCAACCCAAAAGCGATACGATCGCTTTGTTCGTCCAATTCTTTATAGGTTGTCAGGTTATAAGATCGAGCGAAATCGGCTTGGACAGGGCCCGCCGGTTCAGCAATCGCGATCGCGCCAGGCAGACGTTTGGCCCACATTGATAATCGCGCCGCGACGTTGTCGCCGTATGCCGACCGGCGGGCTTGGACACTGGCACCATCACACGCATGGTCATGATCGTGCGAGCATGCTTCGTTGTCGTGTTGATCGTCGTGATTGCAGTGTTCGTTCACGTGCGTTCGCAATGTTGTTCGGGGCGATCGGTGGTTGTCGCATCTGTGGCGGTTTGCGTGGTGTGGCCGTTGTTTGTACTGTCCCACGTCGCCCAACCTGCTGAGGAGGAAGGATGCTGTTTCGTGGACGCTGCCGAATCGATCACACAACGGATCATTGTTTCGGCTAAGTCAATGTCCAAACAACCCTGGGCCCCTTTCCATCCCGGCACTCCGTTGACTTCCACCACCACGCCTTTGATTTCGTTGTCAACATGATCTCCATTGTCGCTGGTCGACGACTGCTGGGGCAAACAATCGATCACGTCGACGGATCCGATCACCAACGACATGGCGTTTGCGATTCGCCGTGCCGCCGCGATCATCGCGGGCGATAGTTCAACTGGTGTGCCGGTCGCACCACCAGCGACATTGGTGCGAAAATCGTTCGGGTTCACGCGTCGAATGCCGATCACCGAATCGCCGATGACCAACATCCGAGTGTCGCGGCCTCCGGGCGGGACGAATTTTTGGACGTACAGCACTGCGCCCAATTGTTCGAGCGTCGAAAACGTGTACCAAGCCAATTGGCGGTCGTGAATCCGCATCACGCCGCGTCCTTCGCCGCCAAAGATCGGTTTGACCACGACGTCGCCGCCGAACGAATCGAACGCTGACAGGGCATCTTTGCGCGACTGGGCGACGGTGGTGTCGGGGATGCGGTAACCGAGCGATGCGACAATGGCCAGCGTCGCGTACTTATCGATCGCCAGTTCCAAGGTTCTTGGCGGGTTGATGATGCGAACGCCCTGCGTTTGTGCGGCGTGCAAGGTTGCCAAGCGAAAGGTGATCTGTTCCAACGTTCCCGCTGGCATGGTGCGACAGATCACGGCATCGAAATCACACAAGTCACCTGCGGCACAGGTCGTTATCGCGGGACCATTCGTTATCGTCGATTGCAACGACTCATAAGGTGCATAGACAAGTTCGCGACCCAAACGCGTCGCAGCAGATCTCAACTGGTCCGCATGCCAACCTTCGTCAGGCCCCAGAGCTAACAGCCGGCCTGTAGTTTTCTTGGATGTATGAGGATCGGAGTGCAGTGGCGTCATAAGCCGAACGACGCCCGCAGAATGTCGGTCTCGATCGATCCGAAGCGGCGTGATTTTCCGGTCCGGCGGTTGATGATTTGGACCACTGCGGGGCTGAACAAATGAGGATCGACCTTATAAAAGTCATACTCATAATCTTTAAAGATCGCCGCGAACGGTCGGCCATGATCTTTGGATGCTGAACTGGGCACCGACTCGGCGACCGCATCGACCGCATCCTGTTCACAGTCGACCCACAATGTCACCCGACCACCATACAGGATCGCATCGTTGGTGCGACCGATGCCGCCGATCGTGTCGCTCGGTTTCGCCGGCGGTGCCAGCGGTGCGACGCCAACGGCAGAGAAGATGGTGCGGACATCGAAGTCGAGTTCGTGCAATTTGTGCAGAGCCGTCTCGACGCTGCGGGCGACGACCTGGACCGTTCCGGCCAACGATCCCGCTGGGGCGATCATGATTGCCATTCGATCCGATGCGACGCCACAATCCGCTGCGATCGCTTGAATCACATCAGCCCCTGGCAATGTTCCGGATTCAAGCACGCCGGCGACATGATCGGGCGATTCGATCAACCCTAGCTCTTCCAGCACCGCTTCGCGACCGCGAGCCATTCGCATCGGACCGCTGCCCATGGCAAAAAACTTGTCGACCGACACAGGCCAGCCCGCGTATTGGCCGCCCAAGCAAGCGCGGACAGGTTTATCGGTACGAACCATCACGGACACGTCGCTGCAGAAACGATCGGCGTTTTCGTTGACAATCGTGACTTCGGCCGCGTCGCCCAAGCAGACCCGAGCCATGATCAGCCCCGCTTCGGTCGATCCCGTCACGCAGACGCCGGCGTCGATCAGGTACGCGCCGTCGATTTCGGTTGTCGCGATCCGCAGCGTTTCGTAACGAACGGCCGAGCGGACGCACAGATGGTAGGCTTCGTGGTTTAGCATGCCGAAAAATGTGGCAAATCGCCAGCGGTTCGTAAAGCCGCCTAGGAACGTTGGGCAAACGGAATCCGTGTGTATCGATAGGCGTTGAATGTTGCCAGGCGGACGCCGTAGATTTTCCCGATCGGTACAGCCCCCATCGATCGATGAATTCGCTTGGCCCGAACGTTCAACAGGTCGATGGCGAACAACATTTGACGCACCCCGCGAAACCGCAAGTCATCGGCGGCGCTGCGCAGCAACATGGTATAGAGCCCTTGGCCGCGGTGCCGCCGCTGGATCCAAGCACCGTAGATCCAAGTTTCGTCGAACGAAAGCGTGACGCGAGTGCCGGTGTCGATGTCGTAATAGCCACGAGTGGCAAAGAACGCCGCACCGATTAACTTGCCATCCTTTACTAACATCGCGGCCCGGTGGCCATAAGAAAGCCGAGTTGACGTAACCTTTTCGCCAAACTGAGATTCAAGCAACGCGATGTCTTCCGCCTTTGCCCAGCGAAACTCAATACCGTCTTTGGGAATCGGTTCTTGCCTGGGCACAGGCATCTCGAAAACCCTGGACCATCTTGGATGAAGCATCCATTTCGGCAGGAGCCGGTGCAACGTCATCTCCAGCCGAAACAGGAAATCGTAGGTCAGCAAGTCGGGCTGGAATCGCCTAAGCATCGTTTTGCAATGATTCTGCTGAAAGAGCCGATCGAGGTGTGCGGACTGAATATCATCGATCGTAGGTTAAAAAAAGCAACTACTCATCCGAATCTGCCATGCAAAAACCAGTTTTCTCTGTCTCCGTGCCGCCAATGGCGGAACAACCACAACCATCCGCCGCCTTCGATCTCAACGCGATAGTAATCTCGAACTTCACGCCCGACAGACGGAGTTCGATTTTCGATTCTTTCTGGGCCCCAACAGCGTAAGACTCGATAGGTACGAGTCGGCCTGACCTCACTTGCGTTATTTTTCGCATCCGTGACAAAGTGAACTTCTTCAATACCGCCATCGCCTTTAGATTCCGAAACTTTGATCAACACCGGCGGCTGATAGAGATTCAGCGGCCTGCGCAGGGGGTCCGACGGCAACGGACCGATCGCCGGCTGGGCGACCGAACGTCGAGGCGACTTCAATGCGGGCTTTGAACCGCCGCGACTCGCATTGCCACGTCCTGCGCCACCACGCCGCAACAACGGGTTGTCACCGCGACCGGCCAACGGCTTGAGCACATAAGCCGACTCGGGACGCGGGTGTTCCGTCGGCACAACGCCCACCACGGCGTCGTGGCCCAAGCGATTGGCGACCGTTTCGATCAAGCGAGCGATTTTGCGTCGGTCGCCGATGTCGGATGTCGACGTGCCATCGAAAAGCGTGGTTTGAAACTGCTGCAATGGCCCAGAAAGGTCGACTGCGACAGTGATACGATTGACCATCGCGGCCAATTGCTTGCCGTCGATCGATGTCGCCATCAAGCGTTTCAAGTGATCGGCGTCGGCGGTCGGGGCGAACAAGCCAACGTCGATCCGCCGCGGCGGGTGGTTTTCCAGCAAATCGAGCCGACACGATAAACGCAACGCCCCACGCACTCGCGCCGCCAGACGCACCGCGACGTCGTCGATCAGCAGCGCGATCCGATGCTGCAGAATATCCTTGTCCGTCGTCGGATATTCCAGCTCGCAAATCGCCACATCCTCCGGCTCGGTGTGATGCATCACCAGCGGTTCTTCGGTCGTTCCGATTATCTGGTCGATTCGCCGCACCAAGTCGCTGCCCAATCGTGTCGCCAACCCGCTGCGTGGCAAACGACGTAATTGGCCGACCGTTTCGATCCCCAAGCGGTGCAATTGATGAGCGGTTTCGTTGGTGATGCGAAGCGATCGAACGGGCAATCGATTGATCGCATCAGCAGTTTCGCCGGGAGTGACAATCAGCGTTTCTTCGCGGCCGAAACGGACCATTCCCCAAGCGGCCGCAGCGGTGTCGGCAATCGCCATCGCGGCTCGCAACCCATGACGGGCCAACAACTGCCGCGTCGCTTCGATCACGGCGGTTTCAGTGCCGAACCAATCGCCGATTCCCGTGACGTTGACCAGCAAGATTTCGCTGTGCCGATACGCTATTCCGGCCCAATTCGATCGGCCGGGCGACGGTTCGATCGCGACCAACGGGCTGATTTCGATCAGCAATTCGTCGGCCAGGTGTGCCAGTGCCCGGCGATCAGCGTCAGGTTCGTGTCGTTGAACAATCGAGGCGGGATCGGGCAACAGCGACAACGCTTCGTGCAGCGGCATTTCGCGACGAATCCCCGCACCACGGCAAGCTCGGCAAGCGACCAGCACACGCCGACCATGCCGCGGGTCTTCGTGCCAAATCAAAATCGGCGACTCGGCGGCAGAGTCGCGACTGCGGTTATCCGGCGTGACGTCGATCGTCGGTTCGCACAGCCGACTGTCGGCGTTCTGGCGCGAGTGCCTTAGCCGCTGGATCGGCCAATCGACCAACCAAATCGCCAGCCACCTTTGTCGCCGCATCGCTCGATCCCCCAATATTCCGCTCAGCCAACTTCTGATGTTTCACTTCGCGGATCAACACCGCCGGCCCCAACCGCCGATCGCCACTGGCCGCACCGTAGCCGTTCAAACGATCGGCGGCCACACCGATTTCGATCACTCGGCTGGCCCCGATCACACCGCCTCGGCACCGATCCAGTTCGACCCGCAAACGTCGACCACCATGCCCCGGCAACGGCGAAACGATCCAGCGAACATCGGCGAAACTGGACCGCGTTGCAGCCGAACTCTTTGCAG
>DIUH01000338.1:38269-50969 GCA_002428205.1 Planctomycetaceae bacterium UBA6163 | reverse complement strand
ACTCTGTGCAGCGGGACGCAAACCCGTCGGCCGCACGAACAACCCGACCGCTCCGCCCGCTTCGGCCGCCAATTGCAACCGCCGAGCGTCTGCGGGGTCGAGCCAATCGCCGATCTCGGCATAAACCGCTGCGACCGCACCGCTGCGCAGCGCTTGGTCGATCGCCCAAATCAGATCGCCGCGAGTGTGGCCGCGTTGCTTGCGGATGATCACCATCGAATCAGCGGCGATACCGAGCGAAATGGCACCTGGCGGATAAAACGATTCGTTGCTGGCGTTGGCCCCACGGCCCAGTGTTTCGCTCAGTGTTTCGCCCAGCCCGTCGACCACGACCAGCGGCCGATTCGCCGACGATTCGTGCCCCACAACGCTGGCCGCCGCTATCATCGCCAGCAGGTTGGCACCCGATCGTCGCGCGTCGCAAACCCACTCGACCAGCGTGCCGGGGCGAAGCCCGCCGTGAGGCAAAAGGGTATCGAGGGCGGGACCACCGGCGGAAAAGACGATCGGTTCAGGTTCGTCGATCGTGGTGCCGCGGCCTTCCATTCGTCGTACCAATCGCCGCAATTGGTCGACACGGGCCAGCGGATCGGCGGGTGCCTCAGCGGGTGAAGCGGGTTGGTTTGGCGGGTCAGAGGTTTCTGGTGAAGCTGGCTTGTTTGGCGGAGCAGTATCAGCGGCTGCGCCTCGAGGCACCAGCGGATTGGCCACAGCCTGCTTAGCAGCTACATCCTTACCCGCTTTGCGTGAACGCTTCGCAGGCGTGACGTCAGTCGCCACGACTGCGCACGGTTCCGATGCGAATAAAAAAGTTTGCTGCCAACTCATCCCAATTCCCTCCGCTCACATCCTGTTTGCCCACATTTCGTTCGATTCTTCGCCCATTTCGACTAACAAGTCGCCTGACAATCCAGCTGCCGCGAGGTAGCCTTAACCAAATGCGGCCACCGGGCTGTTGATTTATTAACCCGACGCGTGAGCGAGGGACGTCCCGCTGGCCCTCGCTCACGCGTCGGGTTGTGATGCCGCAGTAAGACATTCAATCAACAGCCCGTTAGGCTGCTTCGGTTGTCATACCGCACGCTGCTTTGCTAGCAAAACAGCATTGCCGTTGATCCTAATGGCTTTTTGTTCACTGTTCAAGAAGAATTATCGACCATGATGCAGAAAATCCGTTGGGCAATTTTGATTTTGTGCGTCATCGTGCTGATGACCGCGATCGTCCAAAACAGCGCCCCGGTGACGCTGAAGTTTTTCCGTTATCAAGCGGATTTGCCGACTTCGGTCTTGCTGCTGGTCGTTTCGGTCGCCAGTTTCTTATTCGGTGCGGCAACGACCGCCCGCATCCTGCGACGTCGCGACGCGGCCAAAAAATTGACCAATTCACCCGCAAAATCGCCGACCGCAACGACATCATCTGCCCCCGAGACATCGACCACCCCACCAACGACCGAGCGGAAAAATCCGCTGACTTGATCACTTGGCGTAAACCGAACTGCCTCGGCGCGAACGCGTTTTCTTGCCAGCGACGGGACGCTGGTCAGCCGCAGGGCGTGGCTCGGAAGCCGGTGGACTCAGCACGCGAATCGACGGGCGTGGCTGTTCGCGGCGGCGGCGTTCCATCTCTTCGCGACGGCGAATCATCAAGTCGTATCGGGCCAGGACCAACCGCGCCAAATCGCCCATCGGTCGCACTTCGTCGGTCTTTCGCTCGCTGGCCACTTGGATCCGAGCGGCTTCAGCACGATCAGCTTCCAACCGCACCGCTTCGGCTCGCAGGGCGCTTTGCCGAGCTTCGTGAGCGGCGACTTCGGCGGACGGCGGAACCGCCACGGCTGGTTTGCAAGCGACCGAGTCAAACGCTGTCGCCGAATCGAACAGTGACAATTGAGTGAACATGCTTGGGGGCCTTTGACATCAGGAGTTCTGTTTTCCTGGGAATCGCGACGCCAACCGTCATCAACATTCCCAACACAGACCATCATCAAGGCACCCTGTGACACGTCTGGTCACAGCCGAAAAAGAAATTTTAAAAAAATCGCCAACGCGGGTGTCCAACCTTCGGGCCGCCCATCACACCAACCCAGCGAACTAAATATCGAACACCCCCACGCCGGATCAAGCCGCGCCAGGTCTTCGGTACCAACGACCGAGCAAACAAAATCCAAGAGACCAACGCACACTCCCTTCAAAACGCCCCAAACAAACCCGCCGCATCCACCCACCTTGCCTACCGCTTTCCAATCCGCAATCCCAAGTCCCTTCTCGACTTGCGACTGACAGCCTGATTTGTGTACCCCATCGCAAAAGCCGAATAAAACGAGACCCCACACTTTCGCTTACCACCGATTATCCCGCCCGATGTCGACGATTCTTTGCCTTTGGCGTTCGACGGTGGCAGCCATGCTCTCATGCATGCTCGCGATCCTTGCACCGCAAGCACTCGGGCAGAACGTTTGGATCGAAAACGACATCATCGAATTACCCGCCCCCGAACCACCTGACATGATCGTCGTCGATCCGCTTTATGACGGACCCGCGATAGGAATTGAATCACAAACCGATCTCGAATCGTTGGATCTTGGCAGACGTCTGAATCTTTTAACCCAAGCCGAACGGGCACCGTTTCGCTTATTCGCCAATTACGCCCCACGACAATCAGTCCGCGATTCATCCGAATCACTATCCGCAAACTCGACCGGCGGCCAGATCGGAGCACCACTTAGGATCTATTCAGATGGTATCTGGTTAGCGACCGCAAGTTTTAAGACAACCGAATTGTCAACCAATGCCGTCTTACCTCAATCGGGCATACAGATCCCCGATCGACTATGGGACATTCGAACCGGTATGTTTTTCTCTCGCAAGCTGCGAAACGGTTGGACGGTTGGCGGATTATTGAATTTTGGTTCTGCCAGCGATGAACCTTACAACAGTGTCGATGAATTGACCCTGACTTCTATTGGCTTCATTAATATCCCAGCACGGGACCAAGACACATGGGATATCAGTTTCTTCTACTCGCCCACCGCCCAGTTCAGATTCCCCATACCTGGTCTTGCGTATCATTGGCGACCAAGTGATCAATTCCAAGCTCAAATCGGTTTACCCGCATCGGTAGTTTACACGCCGAACGAATCGTTTGTCTTTCGTGCGCGCTATACACCCCTGACCGACGTTTTGGTTGAAATGCGTCAAGCGATCGATCGCGATTGGGGCTTCTTCGCGCGTTACCAGATTACCAACGAGAACTACTTTCTTGTGGGCCGAAGCGACCGCGACTTATTGTTCACGCAATTCGAGCAACAGGTCGTCGCGGGCATTAACTTCAACTTTGAAAACGGGTTCTCCGTCGACCTCAGCGCCGGTTACCTATTCGATCGTCGGTTCTTTCTCGACACCGATTTTGATCTGAACAGTCCAGACCAAATCAAGGTTGAATCAGGCGCGATCTTCGCCGCACAACTAATCTGGAATCTCTAAAAAACGTCCCCAGCAGTCGCCTACAAATTAATCCGGACCTGACCCCCTGTCCGTTCGACCCCAGCGGCTTATTCCACCCAAATAATTGCGCAGACCTGCTAAACACCGCCGGGCGGCGTTCGCTGAAGACTTAAATCAGCGTTTCGCACTTCACCTTGTCCAACCGATACCTGCATCGCCGCTTGACGACGGGTCGCAACTTTCTGGGTAACCAACTGATACTTTCCGGGCGGAACCACGAATTCAAAGTACCCGCTGTCGCTGGTCTTGTAATTTGCCAAATCAACACCCGCCATACTTCGCAACGTTACCGTTAATTCTGGTTGCGCTATTGATCCTTCCATCACTTGACCAACAATCCTTCCCGTTGGCACGATTCTTTGGGCTCGAACATCACAGGTCGATGTGAACTCCTTTCCGGCCCCGGTAACAAAGACCAACTCCACTTGCTCTGGCAACGGAATCGTCGCAGGCCAATTTACTTGCCAGCGTGAGCCAACCGAATCGATCGGCGAGGCAACAAGCGGCGTGATCTTCTCACTTGCCGTCAGTGCGACTGGCGTGACCGACAAGCTCACATTTCCGCTCACACTCGGCTCGCAGGCGACATTCAACACAGTCCGATCCGGAAACAGGTCGGCACGTGCTTGCAGCTTCGATGGAACGCCACCATCAATCACGAAGCGATGTTCCGCATACGCCTTCGACTTACCAAACTTTTGAATGGTTGAAGCACGAATCCAATAATCGCCTGTACCGAAATCGCTCGGTATCGCCAGTTGCCAATCCCTTCGCAATGCATTGACGGCGAAAGTTGCCGTCGATCCTGCCGATTCAAAGTTACAAACGATTTGCCGAGGTGCATTCAGTCGCGACTGCCAAACAGGAACGCGGCGGTCGTCCGACGCGCCAAAAACTTCAACAATCAACTCGTTTTGGTCATCAAGGTTTCGTGCTTCTATCGTCGCCTGCAGTGCGATTCCCGGCGCGGTCGCGTTTCCGGCACGAATCCGCAATCGCGGTTGCTGGTCCCACAACAGTCTCACCGCCGCCGACCGACGAGGAAATCGACCTTCTAACTCAAAGTATCCGCGATCACCATTAATCGAAATCGGAATCAGCCCAACCGGTGTTTCCCCTTCTATGAATCGAAGGTTTTCTGCGAACAGAACACTCAACGACTGGTCCGACTTAATCGTGCTCTGCAATCTGCTGCTGCCAAAGTCGATCAGCGAGGTCGTCTGATCAGCGGCCAATTCAAGCCGAACGCTGGGAACGAACTCCTTTGCAAACGGATCTCGATCAGAGGATGGCAGACGCTCCATGTTGACGGTCAATCGATTTTTCCCACTCGCTTCAACGTTATACTCTGCCAACCCTGGCTGTATCAAACCACGTGGATCGCGAACCTGCGTCTCGACAGTCCAATGCCCGAGGACCGCACCGGTTGTCGAGTCGGCGACCGCGATCGACAGTGGACATTCCAGCGAATTGCCAGCCTCATTCGGTTTTTTTGAAGTTGGCGGTGGAAAGGAAATCAGTGTTGATCTTCCGGGACGCACTTCCAGCGGTTGCGAGATAACCGAAAAACCGCTGCCGGATGTAGCCGTAACCACAACAGCGGATATGGTAGGGTCATTGGACGCAAGATACCAATTCAATTGCTGAACATCGTTGTTAGGCCACAGCGGAACACCGATGCGTCGCCCTTTCGCTTCAGCATGCTTGCCAAAATCGATATCCAACCTAGGCGTCGCCGGTTGCTGCTCCATGGCCAACGCGATCAACGAGTTGCCGGCTTGTGAAGATGACTGCAGCCAAATGCCTGTAAGATCCTGTTGGATTGTTTCTGATTGTGGCTTACGCAGTGAAACTTCAATTCGCTGCGATTGTCCGGCGACCAACTTCCCGGATTGTGGGTAGATTCGAATCGCCGCAGAAGCCGGTTCCAGAAAACTAAACGTCGCTGCTGTGATACTGCGAAACTGAGGATTCAACGATAGTTCTATCGACGCATCAGGGTTATCCCAACTCAACTTCCGCAGATCACCACTCAGAAGAATCAACGCGTTCGAATCATTCGATGATACTCTCGAACGCTCAATCCGCTTGTCGTCGCCGCTAAGTGGAACAGCCGAGTTTTTGAGTTGATCCAGTTGATTCCGCAACGCTGCTAGCGATTCCTCAATGGAACGAGTCATGGGTTTCGCCGAACGGTGTTCGCTTTTTACCGATAGCGAAGCCAAGGAGACAGCGGGAACAGAAGATAAACTCTTGTCTTTGTCGATTAACAATAATCGCTGCTGTGGACCAACGAATGCCGAAATCATTGGTGGCATAGTGGGGGTATCGATTCGATAGGCCTGCTCCACAGCGGCCACACGGCGCGCGATCAAACGTTCGATCGCCTCTGATTTCTGACGCAAAAACGCTAGTTCGGTCGTCGCCGGCGTTTGAGACGTTTCTGCCTTCGCTTTCACCCGATCCAGCAGTTCAAGCGAATGCTCTGCGACAGCGATAAGTTCATCGCAGATTGGCGATGAATCGCGACACAACCCGAAACCGTCATCAATTGACAATCCAAGTATCACTGATTCAATCGATCGCAAAGAACGACTGACGTTACGCTCCGCGACCAGAACAGCCTCGGCCGATGACACTGCCTGCGCTATAAACCGCTTCGCAGCCTCATCGCTGGACATACCGACCGAGGCACACAGCCTTTCGGCATTCACGATATCTTGAAAGGCTCTTGAAATGGCCCCTGAAAGAATTACCGAAGCATCTTCGCTGATACCCAAGCGGTCTCGTATCAAGGCAAGTGAAAGCCGATCGGCAATCCGGTCGTAATCGGGTGGTTGATGGGCAATCGCAGTGATTGACTGGGCGATCGGAAAACAACTTAACGCCGGAAACGATCCACAGACTTTAGAGATCAAATCCCAATCAGCTATATCAATCGATGCCGTCTGTTCAATCGTTTGCAAGACAGCGTTTAATGCCAGTGGCGCGTCGTCGGGTTGAAATTTCGCGACATACTCCGCGACCAATTTTTTCGTAACCAGGTCTCGCCCATTGGCATCGACTGTCGCAAAGATCTCACTCTGACGACTAACCAAGTCGATCGCCAAACGCATCGCTTCTTCGCTACTTTCCAAGGGAAAACGGTGTGCCGCGATCGTTAATGAATCGCTACAGCGAACGCGTCTGTGCATCAGTGCGTCAAGAATCTCTTGCAGGCATTTACGTTCCATTCGCAAAACTTCGCGGTCGATGCTTGGAAGTGGCTCGCCACGCAACCAACGTGACTCAAGATCATTCAAGCCGGTCCACCACAGCGCGGCGGTTTCCGAGAGGAAGGGCGTTTCGACCGACCGCATGTATTGCTCACGTCGCCGCCATGAACCGGCAAGGCTTTCTGGATATTCGCGTTGGACCGCCGACCTAGGTGAGCCGATTCTTCGGAAACTGAACGAACTGCCGTCCCCGATCAACGTCAGTCTCGGCAAGCGACGGCCATGAGGATCTGAATTCTCGATTCTTGAAACCCAATCAACCACTTCGCCAACACTCGTTCGACCATCGTGATTGGTGTCACTTTCTTGCGACTCGATAGCAGCACTTAAAGCCTTGGCCAGCAGGCTTCTTGGTTCACCTGCGATAACCGAAGGCGATTCTGGCCCATAAGATGAAAGCAACAGATGACAGCCGCGCGGCGCCGATTTCTCGAACTCCTGACCAATCAATCGGACCAAACTCTCTATCCGCGTTCGGCTATCGCCATTGTCCGAAACCATTGGCCAACCGACGTCCACAACAATCAATGATCTTTTCGCCGCTGATCGTCCAACCGTTGCCAACACGCCGCTGAACGAAACTCGCGTTGTCGCATCGGCGTCGCGCCCAAAGAAAACCACCTGTCCATGTTCGATTCGCGCAAAAGATGAAACCTGTACGACAAGCTCGTCTGACTTTGCAACGTTGCCGATCGCGGCATTCCAATCCGTCATCCGATACTCGATCGGCAATACCGGTTCTTTAATCACCTGATCTGCCAGCACCGCGCTGTCCGAATCCGAAGCTAGTTTTATCGCTTCGTGGTCGACCATACCACTCGATTCACCATTCGGCTTGGAGTCCTGGACCGGCGGTTCTACGATCTCAACATTCAAGGGAGCCAGATCGAACAGCCGATCGGATAACGGGTGAAACGGCGCGCTGGTACCCACGGTCTCTTCGACTGGCGGCATCAGGTACAACGACACAAGCACCGTCTTGGGTTCAGGCGATGCCAGTGTTGATAGACAAAACAGAACAGCAGATAGCGTTGCAAGGGTTGCCAATGCGATTGCGATGATTTGATATCGCTTGCGCCCCACCGAGTTCGATGCGCGACGCCAACGCACTCGAACCGGACTCGCAACCGCAGATTCAATGACGCTCTTATCGCACACCCTGTCGGTCATGGCTTGCTCCGGTCGCTTGCCATCGCAGTCACCCGACCATCTATCAGCGGTTTCGCATCCGCATCCGCATTCGCGCTCGACTCAAACGTCACCACACCGCCGCTCTGCTCAGCCGCCCGCTTGAAATCCTCGATCGATATCAAGTGAATGGCATTCAAGGATTGTTCAATCTGTTCAGTCGTCACTGGCCACAGACGCAATGTGTATTGGCCTAGATCGCGGTAGTGTTGTTCGTCAAAACCCTCAAAGAAAAGCCCCTCAGTCCGCAGAAAATGAACCGATCCCACCGGCACCTCAGCTCGCAAAACCAAGCACGGCAATGCTTCTGTATTGCCACGTCTACCAACGACGGAATGATCTTCAATCGATGCCGAAATCAGACGAACATCTCCACCGCTGACTTGAATCCGTGCGGGCGCCAAGTCCGCTGGGCTTGAAAAATGAATGCCCTTGCGAAGCGATGCTACAGGAATCGCGGGTTGATCGCTGACCCAAACTTTTAACTCCGGTTCTTCATCACCAAACCGATTCGCACTGACATTATATGCCGCGCCGGGTTGATCGTTAGCCGATTGCCAACATATAGGCAGCGGTTTACCCTGCTGGTTAGCTTCGATCCATAAGCCTCGGGGCGACTGTACCGAGACAGAATCACCAGATGATTGTGCCCACAATACCAGCCGTTTTTCGATTCGGTTCGGGTCCGAGCCCACTAGCGGCTGCAAGCCGATTTGCCAGCGTCCGGCTCGTTTCTGGCGACACCACTGCAGTTCATGTTGCATCACTGGCCAAAGATCAAAACGGCCTTGCGACCTACCGGTCGAACCACTGGACGCGTTTGAACTGTTGGTCGAAAAATCGGCAAGCACTAATTGGTCGCCGTCGCGAACTTGAATTAGTGTCGGTTTCTCTAACGCGTTACCAGCAACTTCGTAAAGCCCAGCATCCAACTGATTGGTCCAAGTGAGTGCGTTTTCAGCGGGATTAGAAATCGCAAGTTTGATTTTGTCGGCGCGATCGCCATTAGCAATCATCCGGTGCAAGGTGACCACCGGTGTGACACTGATCATCTGACGCAATGCGGATGCCAACTCAGCCGCCTGGTCAATTTCAACAAACTTGCCCGGTGGTAACAGACGCTCGACCGCGGTTAACTGTTGCCGAGCGTTGTCCTTGTCTTGGTTTTCAACGCGAAACGCGATCACGTTCACGGTGATTCCGGTTCCATTAAAGTGTTTTTCCAACCATTTCGATTCCGGCAAAGATAACGGATTTGCAACGGGATCGTTGGCAATCCGATTATCGTGTCCATCGGTGATCACGATCAGACTGCGAGTTCCATCGTAGTCCTTCAGGTCGCTAGACGCCGCCAAAATGGTCGCAAACAAAGGCGATTCGTTCCAAGGCTCCAGCCTTGGGTAACTGATTGATTCGACGATTGCACTTCGCAATTGCAAGTCGCTGGCATCCCAAAGCACCCTGGCTTGAATCTGGCGAATCGATTGTTCAGCGTGCCGAACCGTTTTACTCGGGCCAGTCGCTTGACCAAACGCCCATATGCTTAAATCCGTACCAGTCGGCAAGGCGTCTAACAACTTTTCAACAGCGGTGACAGCATGCGCGTGTTTGGTGTCGGTGCTATAGGGAACGCCCGGCTTGGCTCCCATACTTCCCGAGCAATCGAGCACGATCGTGACGGCAGACCCAATGCCGGACTTCGACTTTTCCAATGAACGGATCGCGACCCGCCCACCCTGGTCCTTTGGCTTATTGATGATCCTTATATCGGGTTGGTCGAAGAAATTTAAGTGGATACTTTGATTTAGTATTCGACCACGAAAGTATCCGAAGACTTCTAGTCGGGTTGTATCCGACGCCGCTTCGGTGTCACGCGCTACGGTAACCAACCATGGGTTAGGCGGGCTGAGTGCCGTGTTCCGATCGTCGGCATCACTTGTGTCAATTGCCCAACAGACACGCTGGTCAACGATGGGTTGCAACAGCCGAATCGACCCTTCAGATCGCGCCCACAGGGCCACGAAGCCTTCGGATTCATTCGAACACCCTCGAATCGCGATCGCCACACTGTCTTGCTGCTGCGTCGTCCAATCCAGTCTCTCGGGACCGATCAGTTCGACTCCAATCGGGTCAGCCTGGTTCTTCTTGGTTTGCGATAGATTCTCGGCATCGTTGTGGGCATTTCCCTGCGACAGTGCGATACTGTCACTTTTCAACAACTCGCTAACCAGTTGATAGTACGGGGTTTCATTTTTTTCATATGACCAGAATCCATCATGAAAGAACCTATCCGCTTGAAAAGCGAGGAATCGGCTGACCGAATTCTGTCGGTCGCGAAGTCGGCTGTATGCCGAATCGATCGCCCTAATGGAAGAGCCACGCAAGTACCATGATTGGTCGCCCAGCGCCTCGCGACGTCCAATCTCAAAGCCTGCCCTTTGCAGCGACACCCACCACTGCGGGTCAGCGACAAAGGTCTTCAACCGATGCTGGACCTGAACCTTGGTTTCCCGAGGTTCTTTCACCGATTGGTCGAATACGTGCGATGGCCAAGCGGCAAGTGCAAGATCGCCGCGTGCCGCTGCGTACTTTGTTGTTCGATTGGGTTCGTGATCAACCGTGGTTCTGGAATCTTGCCCCTCAGCACCTGAGGCGATAAACCGATCCATTCGGCCCCACGCTGCGATTCGACTTTCGGTCGTGCCACCAGATACGGATAACGCGACAATTAAATCCGCATACTGCGGAACGGCTTGATCAAAAATCGTCGATTGCCAGCGTTCCAACTGCAACGTCAGGTCATTAAGCTGCAAGTTGAATCGCGAAACCAACTGATTCAGCTTTTCGAGTACTGGGTCATTGTGAACATGCAAATCGTTCTTCTTGAGTTCCAAAAACGTCTCGATCTCGTCGATCATCCCGTAAAGTTTGACGACTTGTTTGGTGT
This sequence comes from Planctomycetaceae bacterium UBA6163, assembly GCA_002428205.1. Taxonomy (GTDB): domain Bacteria; phylum Planctomycetota; class Planctomycetia; order Pirellulales; family Pirellulaceae; genus UBA6163. Next base: position 40,055 of record DIUH01000338.1, on the reverse strand, counting down.
GGTCGATCGCATCTCCGGCCATCTGGGCATTCAATGCCGCTGAGCACATCATCTGCAATCGTCGCAATTGATATCTTCCGCTGAACCGTGTCGATTCAGCATGGCTGATCGTATCGGCAACCACTTTCATAGAAGCATAGATCCGTTCGGCATCAGCAATGTATTGCTCGGAACGTGATCGCGCGCTCGAATCACCGAACAAAAGATCGCCGGCTAGACGCCTCTGGCGGTCTGCGTGAACAATCTGGTCGCTGATCCAATCGATGATCATCGGTGACCACCAGTCGGAATTACCAGAAATCGATTCCATGGTCAGACACAAGCTCAGCCATCTCGCTATTCTTAACGCATCGTCACCACATAGATCTTCGCGTGGCAGATCTCGCGACAAAAGCTGCAAAATCAAACCGATCTGTGGTGAAGGCTGCAAGGGATCTTGGATACACTCGATTAACGATCCGACCTTCGCAAGTTGCTGTCGATCGACGGATCGAGAATCGTTGATAGACGCACTAACTTGCCGCGCTTGTGAAAGCATTAGCCAATGCCGAAGGTAAGCGATGCTCTCAGGACTCCTTTGCTTTGCAACGACCGTGGTCCAGTATCGCTTGGCATCGTCGCTGGTATAACCGGAAAGTGATGATTCCAATTGCGTTGCCAGTTCGATCAACTCTTTGCTGGGGTCAAATCCGACCAACTCGGGATTCAGCACGCCGATTCGACAAGCGACTGAATCGACCAGCGCCGGCAGACTGATCATCCCATCTAAATCGATTAACTTCTTTGCACAGGAATTAGCAGCATCCTGGCAACCGGAAAGTTCAAACTGTTCAAGCCTTAACAGCGTTGTTTCAAACTGTTGCCATAGCACCGGCGTAATGATGCAGGGATGAATATCGCGATCACTGTGGGCTTCATAACGTGCCCACCACTGGGCCAGCAGTTCTTTTCGTGGTGTCGGCACCGAAACATTGGAATCGACCGGGGATTGATTCGCCGCGTAGAGAGCAATCGCTCGACTGCGTGCGATCCCTATGTCACCCGATGGCAACAAAAGCGGACTCTGCGATTCAGCGACGTATTTTTTTGTCCATGTTTCAGTCAACTTTTGTGTCCACTGCAGAACGTCATGAAGGTCAATCCAACCATCATTAAAGACGTCTCGCGCGTTGCCACTGAGCGCGTCGATCAACGACGCAGCCCAAACAGTCGTCCCTTGATCCGGATTGGCCCAGCTTTGCTGGTCGACGCCTGACGATACGATCACAACGAGGTTGGGGACCGATTCAATCAACGCTTCGAGCCGAAGCATTTGCCGAGTGAAATCATTATGCAAGATGCCCAGTGCGGGCAGAGAACGTGAGTGCACCCCATCAATCATCAAAACCTTATGTTGCGCCGCTGGTAGATCGGCCATTGTTTTGATGATCGACTCGACGCAAACTGACTCGGCCAGAGTCGATGCATTTGCAGGCAACATCACCGGACCGCGGGCGCTACTGAGCCCATGCGCAGATAAGAAGACAATCGAAACAGAAGCTTGGCGGTCAAGCGGCAACGTCGAGAAATCCTCGGCGGTTGCCAGTTCGATCGGCGATGCGGCAAGACGAATGTGATCGCGAAGTTGGCTTTTGCCCAAGCTGGTGAGCGTTGCAAGGCGGCCAATCGCTTGATCGCCATAGCCGTTGATGGGAACGTTAATTGAATTGCGATAATCGCTGCTAGCCAGTGTGATCGAGATTCGCGGTGCCGGTCCGATACTGGTCGTTGCCCAAGTCAACAATCC
>DIUH01000338.1:24248-38225 GCA_002428205.1 Planctomycetaceae bacterium UBA6163 | reverse complement strand
TAGCACACGATTGCAAGCCACCGGAATACATTCGCAGACCGAAGCCGAGCACTTCCTCAGGCACCACCGTCACAACCGAAAACGTTGATGTAATGAGATCAAATTGCGATCAATGCAAGGCGAAGTTTTCGGTTAGGCGAATCTTGCCTGCATCGCGTAGACGATTTCCGCTGTGTGAACCGTAAGTGTGGCATGGATCGCCGCAAGAAACCCGCTCGACTTGCACTGGTCCCATGAACTTGCCCACCAATCCCTTGCCAGTTTCGTCGCCAATCCAATTTTGGACCGCGCTCGGCATCGACCAACCGCATCTGATCGAAATTGATGGCCGTGAAAGCATCAGTCGTCCATACTCGTTCACGCTAAAAATGCGCGGCGATGCGATCACGCCGCTGGATATTACCAGGTTGGCGGGAACGAATGCGCATATCCGGATCCGTTTGCCCGAATCCAGTCCGTTGTCCGGGGTTACACCGTCCCGCGAGGTAAGAGATTTTTGCGGGATCCTGTCTCAGATTTCCTGCGATGGTGTTGACGACAACTTCACTTACTATACCGCAACGCTTAAACCACGGCTTTGGTCGTTGGGATTGAACCGCAAGTATCGTTTTTTTACACAAAAAACGACGAAAGAAATTGTAACCGCCGTGTTGCCGCAGGATATGCCCGTCGTCTGGCGGTTGTCTAGCGAGATTGATGCAAGCGATTCTTGCTTTCGCAATTACTGCGTGCAGTATGCTGAAAGCGACGCTACGTTTATAGGTAGATTGCTTGAAGAAGATGGCTTGTTCTACTATTTCGAACACCAATACGATGGACAAGCTGATGATCCGGCACAGCATGCGGAACGGTTGGTTATCACCGACCATATCGCATCCATCCCCGAATCAGAGGTTCCCATCATTCAGTTCGATTCCGACCGCGGTGGAAATCGCGAGGCGACGCGGATTACTCAGTGGCGTGAAGTTATCAAGATCGTTCCTGATGCGATCGATTCCCTGGACCGAACCTTTCAACGTCCGTCACGATTAGTACAGTCTCTGCAGAATTACCGTCCGGATGATGAATCACCTGAACCGACCAGTCCGCCGCAGGATGACTCGGATCTAGAGGCCATGAAAGGTGATCACGATGCCGCCATGGATTCCGACGCTTCCGTGGCAAACTTAGTCACCCTGTACCCATCCGGATCGGCAAGACGTTACGACGCCGTAACCCCAGGCGGTGGAAGCAAAGCATCTGAACTGGACCAGATGGACGCAGCGGCACAGCGCGATGCTAAGATCCGATCACAACGACTTGCGCTACGGCGTTCAATCGCTCATGGATCCGGAAATGTTCCAAGCCTGATGCCGGGAACCGTGTTTCGTTTATTGCGGGGCTTGGTTCCAGATGCATCGACCCATTACATCACAAGCGTCCAGCATCGGATACGCCTAGCGACCAACGTCCGCAGCGGCTTGGGGACACCCAAAGTCGTGTACCGAAACCGATTCCGATGCCACGCAACGACCCTGCCATATCGATCGCCACACCGAAGCCCACGACCGTCAATACCAGGCGTTGTTCCCGCAACCGTTGTGTCCGACTTAGATCAATCGGACGACCAAATTTGCATCGACCAGTATGGACGCGTGAAAGTAGCGTTCCCTTGGCAGAAGGATAACACCGACCCGAGTTGCTGGATTCGTGTAAGTCAGTTTTGGGCTGGGCCGCGATGGGGTGCATTCTTCTGGCCCCGCGTCGGGCACGAGGTTCTAGTGGCATTTGAACATGGCGACCCGGACCGCCCCGTGATCGTTGGCAGTGTCTACAATGCGGAAAACATGCCGCCGCTAACCTTGCCTGAACATAAACTTTCCTGCGGCATCAATTCGTGCACGCACAATGGCGATCCACTGAACAATGCCAGTTGCGTTATCTTTCATGACAAAGAGGGGGCGGAGTACCTGCAGTTGCATTCTGAAACCTACCTTGCAATGAGCAGCGAAACGAAGAACCTGAAATGGTCGTCAGGCGAAGAGATCGTCTTTCAAGGCCATCATTGGTTGTTCGATGCGTTTGACGGAAGCGGTTCGGGGGGAAGTGATTTTACTGGGCAATCCGGCCCATGTGATAATAACTTTAAAAAACGCGATGAGGGTGGCGGCGTCAGTGCAGCCGACGTGTTGTTGGATTTTTTTCTAGCGAACAATAAAGGTGCGATCGAGTTCGTTGTCGGCGACTCCTATAAAAAAACGTTTGGCAGAACTTTTGAGACATACTACGGCTGCAACATCTGGCTGGGCTGTGATCCGGTGCAATTCTTCGAGTATTTAGCTGACAAGACGAAGGTCCCAGGCATTGCCACAGCGATTCCGTTGCTTTTCGGCGCTGGTGGGCAAGGAAAAACGCTCTTCGGCGGTAGCCAAGATATTCAGTATGGCACAAAAGTCGATTGCCATCGTGGACACTCCATTACCAAGACCTCTAGAAAGCCAGGTACAACCACCTTTGAGACAACCGAGGGAAATGAGGGCCCAGTGGACATCCCCAGCGGACGATTCTGCGAGATTGCCGTCGCCTTGCTCTTATTAATCGATTTTGTCGTAATGCTGCTCACAAAGGCTGCTGTTGCGAATAATGGAAAACGATGGGAAACCATGATCCGCATCTGCGAGGTCTGGTCATTGATGATCTTGCCAAGATTGCAAGGTCTGCTGGAGCGTGTTGAGTCGACCACCGGAACAGTTGACATTCTTTCAATGAAGGTTAAGCGCGCCGTTAAAGACACCGTGACGGATGCAGAGCAGGCGGCACGGGCGGCAACGGTTCCTGGCGAAGGCGCCGCTGCGAGCGAAGAAGTTGTAACCAGGGCCAGAAGTAACGCGGTCGATAATGGCCGCGGTGCAGCATCCGACGCTGTTGAAATGGCAGCAGGAGCTTAACAAACATGAATGATTCATCCCATATCATTGGATCCAATGCGATTTCGTGCGCCGATTTTTCGGTCTTTGCAAGCGTTGAGAATCCTCCCGCGGGCGTCGATTTTGCAATGATGGGCAAGATCGATTTGCGAGCTTCCGGACCGAACAGCGATGGCAGTATCCGACTTTCAGCGGACGGATGGGTTAACGCGAATGTAGGCGAATGCTCGCTTGACCTTGTCGCGTCGGGTATCCTCGCCGATGCCGGAAACCTGGGCAACATTACGCTCAGAGCGGGCACCGTTCCGGTGGTGCAGCGGGTTGAACTGGAAGGCAACGGGGGCAGCATCGTGCTGCAGAACGGCCAATTGCCGGTGTCACCGAAAATCGAAATCAAAACCGATTCGATCGAATTGTCAGTCGGCCCAAACAAGATCGTTCTCGATTCAACAGGCATAACAATCAAGGGTCTAAAGGTGACCGTCGAGGGTACAACCGATGCATCTGTCAGCGCGTGTAATGTCAACATTACAGCGCAGGCGGCCGCTACGTTTAAGGGGGCCGCATCGGCTGAACTGTCGGCGTCTGGTCAGACGACCGTTAAAGGTGCCATCGTGATGATCAATTGATTCGGGTTAAGCAACTTAGCAAGTGTAAATCGGAGAACGTGCAGGTTGCCCCACCAGGTCGAAGCGGGAAGATGTCTTTCCGAGTTTGAACCGATCTACTTTGGCCGACCTGCTTAGATAACATCAACAAGGTAAACGCGATGCCTGCGGCTGCACGAATTACTGATATGCACACATGTCCGATGCAAACTCCTGGAGTTCCGCCAATCCCTCACGTTGGCGGTCCGGTAATTGGGCCGGGTGCACCTACGGTCCTGATCGGCTCACTGCCTGCGGCAGTGATGGGCGACAATTGTGTTTGCGTTGGACCACCTGACACAATCGTGAAGGGCAGCGCGACAGTTCTAATCGCCGGTAAACCCGCGGCACGCATGGGTGACACTACAGCGCATGGCGGGACCATTGTCTTAGGCTGTCCGAACGTCATGATCGGCGGATGACCAATTGTCTTTTCAAAATCAAGTTTCAAGCTCGATCACCGATGACGAAAATGCCAAGCATGGATACCGACAAACTGCGTCAGACAATTCAGGCATCGCTTGATAAGCGCGATGCGCATAAAGCGATTGAAATCATGTGCGAGAATGCATCCGCAAGACAGCTTGTTTGGTGGGGATGCTTGTGTGCGTGGTCGACATGGCGTCCACAACCACCGATTATTGAAGACACGGCGATCGGTATTGCGAGTCGTTGGATATTGCTAGGTGGCGATGAACATCGACGCGACGCCGCGAATGCCTTGCAGACCGACCGCGTCGGAAAATGTCGCTCATTGCTGAGTGCCGTGGTTAACAGTGGCGGTCAATTACAACTTGATTCGACATCGCACGTCCAACCGACTCCCGATTTGACAAACCGGTTCGTGTTCGGATTCATTCACACCCTGATCGGCGGTGCCGGTCCGGTTCGCCAATACGAAGTGGCCGATCATTTTATCCAGGTCGCGGTTCAAATGATCGCTTCATCAGCCTCTGGTCCACAACCAACGCCGGTCCCAATGCCCAGCGTCCAACCGATTGCCCCAGTCTTCCTGCCAGTGAGTAGCTTGTGATGCAAGATCTTAAGAATGAAGACGAGTTGTTCGATGACCTTGAGAAATTTCATGAACAGTTAGTCTTGTCTTCCGCCGAACTGCCGCCAATTCATGCGAAGGACTTGATCGAAAAACTGCTCACAGCAGCGGTACCGCTAATGGCGGAGCTACGTTTAAGATATCCAGAAGTGATCGTTGCGGTTGATAAAGAACGCGTTAACATCGCACAGCAGATCGAGGTTGTTAAGCAAAATACCGCAAAGGTCGAAGAGACTTTTGCCAGCCTATTACCACCGGAGGAAGTTTTGAAGCAGATGATTCCGGTGGCGCCGCCCGTAGGCTTGATGGCGGTTGCACAGTTTACCGATGAGCTGTTTAACCGTTATGTGGTTACCCCGACAGCTGAGATTGCCGAAGGTGAACAGGGTAACGCGTGGCAAGATTGGGCTATCGAATCGTGACAGCAACGATGAGTAACCTTATCGATAAGTTCGTTCACGCGACAAATCCGTTGCACGCTAGGCCACCGCGGGCTTGTGGCGGTTTGACGTTGATCAAAGTCCTTTCACGCTATGGTATCGAACGATCGATTCACGACGTCTGGCCACACATCAGTCGTCCGGGACTGCGGGGACAGCGGTGCGCAAGATCATTCTTGATCGGCAAGTATGCGGCAGACTCTGGATTATCAGCAGCGGTGATTCAGTGTCATCGGGCGACAGCTTGGGCAGGATTGATGACGTGTGCAAGCAACGGCTTGCAGGTGATCATTAACCACCGGGCTACCAACGATGGCACCAGCGACGCAGTTCGGGAGGGCCACTTTACGGTGCTTAACGCAATATCGCATGACTCGATCGAGTTGGACGACCCAACGGTGGGCAAGATTCGGCGGCTTTCCAGACAAAGCTTTATGGATTTATGGCAACCCAATTACGAAACCGCCGGTTTTGTATTCATTGCAATGAGCGCGGAGGCCCGTGTTGACGGCAGTCAAAACATCGCATCTTGCCCTCGCTGCGGTTCTGAAATTCGATTTCAGCCTCGGGTATTGTTCGATCCCTTGCATTGGCACCCAGGAGGCTGTTTCAAAAGATTCTTTTGCCTAGGGTGTGACGCCGCGTTTTGTTGATTCCCATTCGGAAACGTTAGATTTAAGCATTGTCCGAAAAGGGGCCTGACCCTTTGGAAGCGAGACGATTTTCCCGGCATTTCGGGCCTCGCACGAGAGGGTCAGACCGTTTTTCGGAGAAAGCCTAACTGGACAGCGCCAGGTTGGATTAATTTTTTTGCGTTTCTCAGTGTTAACCAACAGATCAGCCGCCTTGGCCCCAACCGCGATTCTCCCCGCGAAAACCGTGGCTAACGCCGCACCGGCTAATCCAACCTGGCGCTGTCCAGCTAATATCGCAGCGTAAAATCGGTCCGGATGATGTTCTGTGCGAAATGTCGATCCGATAGTGCAAAGATTCCGCCAACGCCGAACTCGAACTTTCCGCACAATAGCCAGCGAGCGCCGGGCCCGAGATAAAAGTAAGTTTCATCATTGGCACGTTGCTGGCCCAGGATGGGATCGGTATACGCGCCGTCTTGGAATGACCATCCCACGAAATCAAGGTTCATGGTCGCCAGATTCTCTTGGTCGCGTTGCCAAACGATGCGGTTCCAGGAAATTCCCCAACGCAACAGCGCGCCTTGATAATCCGGATCACCGCCCAGCGGAATCCACTGCGCCACTTGTGCCTGTATTGAATCTCGCTCGGTCATTGCCAACGCCATCAGCAACGCCGGTTCGAGCGCAACGTGGCCGATGCCAAGTCCGTCGCGAGAATTCGCCGACGGAACGGTTGTGGTCATTTGAAAAGCGAGTTGCAGCATCGGCGTGTCATGCAACAGCGACTTTGTCCCGATATGCAAGTCTGCGAAACCGGCCGAATGGCCGGCTTCGTTCATATAAAGAGAGCGATAGGGCGTTATGATGAAGGCGGAAAAATTACCGTGAGCGGTCTCGGCATACATGCTCATTTCATGATAGTCGAGTGAATTAACGGTTAACGATCCGGGCTGGGCTGCGGGCCCCCGCGCTCCTACGCGTGCCCAAAAGTATTCAGCCCGATCAGGCAATATCATGTTGTGCCCATAATCCCAACGGAACCTTGTACGATTCTGGGGACGGGCGCTATCGACCCAAAAGGAAGCGGATTCGACCAGATTCCATTTCGGTTCATAGCACTCGTCGCACCCGCAAAGTGCCTCGGTCATGGCACTGTAAAGCCGGCTACGAAAAGATTGACGAGGGCGCGGATATGTGGCCACTGAGGCGATTGGTGATCCGTCGATTAGATCGTCTGACGTATAAAAATCGGCTCCCACGTTTGGGAACTCAGGCCGGTCGGCCGGGAAAGAAGTGTCGAGCAACCCAGCGTCCTGCGGCAAGGGATCGATCTCGGCTGTAGGTGCGATCAGCGTTTCTTGGCCGTACAGAATACCCGACACAAGCACCAGCAGAGGTGCCAAGTGTTTCAGCAAAGGGTTTGACCAAAATGGCATCGTAGCGCTGCTTGAAAATCGATACGCCGGAATCCTCTGGCGGTTAAGTTTGGGTTTCTAGCGAAATTCACCTTTCCGGTTCAAGCCAGATCCGCAGATTCGACTTGACTTGATCCAAGGCGTTTGCATAGCTAACGACCCATAGATTCCATATGGTGCACAGCGACTGGGAAATCGGCGATGCATGAAGCGGTCAAGACGCGTTGGCGACAAATCGCCCGATGCCATCTGGCAATTGGCTTATTGGGATCTGCGCTGCAGTTTGTCAATCCAAGTAATGTTGCTGCGCAACCGCTGCCAATGGCTGCTGATGCGACCGCCGTTCTAGGGGCTCCGGCCGCCTTATTACCGAGTGCACCGTCGATGGCATCGAGCGTACCGCAAGCGGCTAACTTCGCACCGATTTCACATGCCCCTGCCCCCACCATGCTGCAGGTGCTGACTTCTGCAAGCCGAGGATTTTGTGCTCGCGTGCGTGTATCACCAATTGGCCAAATGGCAGCCAACATGCGCAAGCCGCTCAGCGTGGCAACCGGTGGACTAATTGCCCCAGAAAAGGCTCCTCATCCCGACGAGCAAGCACAGCCCGGACCGGAGGGTACCGCAGCCCAGTTGAAAGCAGTAAACCTGCAAGCCCCCAAACGTCGCGCCGCGGTCCGCGAACTGAGTGCGGTCGACGTCCGTTATCATCCAGAAGCGGAGGCAATTCTGGTGGCGGCACTGCGAGCAGATCCTTCAGAGTGTGTTCGTTACGAGGCTGCGCTGACGATTGCAACCCTGCCCGCTTGTACCGAGAAGATCGCCAAGGCGCTGCGCACGAGCATCGACAGTTCGTCAACAGATGGTAATCCCGCCGAGTTATCGACAAGGGTTCGCAACCAAGCCGCCAGTGCGCTGGCAAAGTGCGAATGTTGTTTACCGTCGTCCGATACCGCTCCGCAAGCGCGGCCCGAATACCCGGTCACGGAAACCCCAGCGGGCACCGCAGCGCAGACCACGACCGCTTCACAAGGGACGATCCCACCGGTCATTCAGTCGGCCGGATGGCGGCGACCGGTCGATACGGTTATCGAAAAACCGATACGAATGGCCGGGACCGGGAACTTAACACCAGACCAGACGAATCGCCCGAAAAATCTTTTAGAAGTATTTAAGGCAGCTCGCGCGGATCAGACAGAATAAGATTCCGTACTTGATTGAACTCTATATCGCTGTTTGCGGTACGACATAGAGTACAAACTCAAGGGAAACCGGACGTCCATCGATCACCACTTCGATCGCTTGCCGGCTCTGTATATCGCCCGCGATCAAACTCTCATTGAATCGAACCGCGAGTGTCAGCGACCTTTGTATGGCATCCCATTGGTCGGGCGATCGCGACGGTTCGACTGCAAAAAACGCACGCCCCGGGCGCAGCGGCAAACAGCGCGGCGGGTCGGCCAAATACTCAAACTGCAAACCGGCACGCCCAAGCCGATACAATTCGTCGACAGTACTGCCAGCACCGATCTTCATATCGAGTCGACGCTGGACCAATTGGCGGGTTTGTTCGGCGGTCATTGACGAAGTGACGGCTACAAACATCCGCTTACCCGCTTCAAGCCACGCCGGCTCGAGTGCGACTTGAACGCGTTGTCCTGCACCGATAAACGCTCGTTCGCAGTATTCCGGTTCGACAACAGCATCTAGTACGCTGTCGACTAGTCGCCGGGCCGCCCAGAAACAGCCACCCAAATCGTCGTGGTCATACGTGGGTAGCATCGGAACGCGACGTCCGGGCGTGAAAACGGACATGCGACCGATAAACGCTAGCATGTGGCGGAAAACTTCTAAGGGATGGATCCCTGGTACAAAGGCCTCGACACTCAGTTCTGCGTACGATTCATTCATCACTCGCATCTGTTCTAAGATAACCCGATCACCTTGCGAGGTGGAATCAAACGTTATGCCACGAGAAATGACTTGGTTTGAAACGAGTTCCAGTTTCTTTCCAATTCGATCGAAGACCGGACGAATCACCTCTTGTTCAAGAACGGCCCATGCGTCGAGTGACAATACAGGCGGGATGAATGTTCGATCCAGTTCTGGCAAACTTTCGGCGCGATCTGCGCGACGAATTCGCATCAGCGGCAGCGTTGAATAACCGGCATGGTCATCAGTATCGGACAGTAGTTGCAGGTTCAGCCGGCGGACTTGTATCGGTCGCGGATTCTGGCCGGTGTTGGCATCTTCCAAGTCGACCGATTCGATTCGGTATCGCCCCGCAGAAGACGCACTTGTGCGGGCCGATTGGGTCTTGGGAATGGCGATAAACAGCGTCAGAAACTGTTGGGATTGCATCGCCTGGCGCAGATCCAGTTCGGGAAGATTGCCGCTTTGGGGAGCGGAGATCAGGGTACCATCGCGCATTCGCGCGGCGAGCTCGGTGATAACGATTCGGTTGTTGGCGAGCGCATCGCGATCGAACTGAAACTTCCGCAGGCCCCAACTGTAATGCCGATCCCAATGCACATTGTGCCGCAGTTCACTTTGAAAGTTTTGTTCGGCAATTTGAAAATGCTGGGGACGCAGGAACATTCCCTCGTGCCAGTAAACTGGTGCATGAATCGACATTGCGGGAACCTTAATTGGGATGAACTGTCCATCGAACGAACATGGCCATTGGATCGAATCGTCATTCCGGCGGCGAAACCATAAGGCTCAGGCAAGAATTCAATGTTCTAGCGATTCTTTCGAATGGTGCAGCAGTTCGTCTTTTGTTGCCAGTAACGATTTCAATCGCCACTGGATCGCGTGGTTAGTGGGTGCCAACGCAGTTGCCATCCGCAAGTGATTGGCTGCGCCCATGTGATCACCGGATCGAACCAAGACTTCTGCTAAGTTAACCCTTGCGCCCAAACTGTCCGGACGCAGCGACACCGCGGTCGTCAAATAACGCAAGCTTTCTTCCGAAAGATGTCGTTCACCAGAATCCGCCAGAACGATGCCCAAATGATGATTGACCCAATAGTTATCGGGATGCCTAAGCTGGATCAAACGTAAGATCCCGATCGACTCGGATGATCGGTCCAGGGCCGTTAATCCCTCTACAAGCACTAAGTATCCATCAACCGGTTGATCGTCTGGAACCGGCAATTTTGCGAGTTCTAAAAGCGATTGGGCATCCGCGTTGATAATGCACCCACGCACTCGTGTTCGCCATTCGTCTGGATCGATGATCGACGCAGTTTCGTTTGCCCAGTGTGCGATCAATCCATTGGGTAGAATCGATTGGGTGTCGCTGCTCGGATTGAGATCTTGACCAGAGTCGGTCGCGTTTTGAGCGAGCAGAAAGTGCAATGCTTCGACCAACTGTGAATGCATTGCCGATGGACATTGAGACAACAGTGTGGCCGCATCATCTGGGTGGGTGATACCGACGCGGATGCCGAAGTCTTCCATCGCGTCAGAGATTTCCGCGATCGCGATATCCCGCCCGAATGTACTTGAATCGTCGATCGTGGTGAGCAGGCAGGCTCTCTGGCGCGCGTTTTCGATCCGTTGAACCAACCGCAGCGCCGCTCGGTCGGCAGCGATCGCGAGGCGTGATTCGAAAAGCAATGAACTCAGGTGAGGCAAACCGTGTGGGCCAGTCAATATCGACTCGGCCTTAGCAAGCGATGATTCTGCGGCAATAAAGCAAGCTTCGGCTTCAGGGCCACCCTTTGCGGCGAGGCGGCGAGATGCTTGAGCATCGTTTAGTAAGATATCCGCTTCTTCGGCGACGCGCCGTTGTTCTTCAATACGCTCACTCTCATAGTTCCACCATCCGATCGCTGCTATCGTGGAACTGATTAAGATCACCGTGGCAATCGCGGCCATCGCCAACACGGGGATTCGATTTCGTTGATAAAACTTTTTTGCCCGATACGCACGACTGGGCGCGACCGCGTTGACCGGTTCGTTATGCAAGAAACGTTGAAGATCATCCGCTAAATCGTTTGCCGTAGCATAGCGTCGGGTTCGGTCTGAATCGATCGCTCGCAACGTGATCCAATCGAGATCGCCCCGAATCGAATGTTTGAGTTTTTTTGGCGTTGCGGCCCCTGTGTCTTCCGCCAGTTGCCGTTGTTTATCATTCGCCAGTGTCGAAAAACGGTAGGAAGGCGTCACCGGTACGAACGACTTTAATTGTTCAAAGATCACTGATAGAGGTGGATTGCACGCCGCATCTTGGTCATTGACACGCTGTGGTGTCGTATCGGTCAACAGTTTAAAAAGGATCGCGCCGATTGCAAAAACATCACACCTCGCGTCGATTTCGATTCCGGTCGCCTGTTCGGGGCTCATGTATGCAGGTGTTCCGACCAATTCACCAATTCGTGTCGCTTCGCGGTCACCGCCTTGCCACTGTCCATCGGTGAACTTTGCGATTCCGAAGTCGATTATCTTCAGACTCAAGCCGCCTTCGCAGGGTGATACGAGAATGTTTGCCGGCTTTAGATCGCGATGAATGACGCCGCGCGAATGCGCCTGCTGGACGGCTCTGGCGATGCGGATAACAAGCTTCAATCTCTCGGCAAGGTCAAGTTGGTTCGTTCGGCAGTAGCGATCGATCGGCTCGCCGGTGCAGAATTCCATTGCGAAGTAGGGGTTTCCGTCATCGGCCGTATCGGCTTCGAATACTTGTGCGATATCCGGGTGATCCATCACCGCGAGTGCCTGTCGTTCGGCCAAGAAGCGGCCTAGGGTCGATTCGTCTGTCATGCCGCGACGAATCATCTTTAAGGCAACAGTGCGTCGCACAGGTTCGCGTTGTTGGGCTAGGTAAACGGTTCCCATACCACCACTAGCGATCACACCTTCTATGTAGAAGTTGCCGACTATCGTGCCAATCCTGGGATCGCCCGTTGATTGGCCGGCAACATTATATTTTTCAAGACCGGGTGCAACGACATGCTCAGCGGCCTGGAATTGCCCACCGGCATCAATCGCAAAAGGTTTTGCGACAGCAACGTAACCAGCGACCGTTGCAACATTAGAAGATAATTTGGCAAGGCCGTTGGGCGACGGACTAGAAAGAAGATTCGCCGTGTTTAAGTGGAGCGAGTCATTTGCAGACACGGTTTCGCCCACCATGCTTCGCTTCGTACAGCTTTAGGTCTGCAGCTTGAATCAATTGATCTGATGATTCGATGCTGGCAAGAAGCTGAACTTCGGAAATTCCGGCGCTGATTGTAACCGGCAGTGGACCGACCGACGTTTCAAACGGCCGTTCAGCGATCGCCAAACGACAGCGTTGGGCAATTTCGTAAGCATTGTCGATAGCGGTTTCAGACATCAAAATTGCGAACTCTTCGCCGCCATAACGTGCGAAAACATCATGACAGGCGGTAACACTGCTTATCCGACGGCCGACTTCCCTCAGCACTTCGTCGCCCGCCAAATGACCGTGCGTGTCGTTGACACTTTTAAAGAAATCGATATCAAGCAGGATCAGCGACAACGGCGACTTGCGATGCACGGCCCGCTGGAAATCGCGGCTGAGAATATCGATAAACGACCGTTTATTCAGCGCGCCGGTTAATCCGTCACGTGTCATCATCGAATAGACCGCTTCGTGATACTGCAGTTCGATGTGATTGGATGACAGGAACTTGAAGATATAATTCCCGAATTGAATGCGATCACCGGCAGCGAGCAACGAAGTGCTGATGGGCCGTTCGTTGACGCTGGTTCCGTTGGTACTGCCGAGATCGGTGACCATGAATCCGGAATCGTGCTTTTCGATTAATGCATGCCGTCGGGAAACCGACGCGTCAGAGATGCTGATCCCACAAGAAGGCTCGCGTCCGACAACCACTCGTAAATCGCTCAATTCGATTAGGTGATTGGTGATCGAAAGTGGATAAATCTGCAGCAAGCATCCGCCATCGGAAACCGGAGCGGGCTCAGTAGCGGTTTTGGCGAGTGTTTCTTCCCAAGCGGAGAGCGTCATGGGGATGCACCTCTGTGTTCAACTGTTAGAAGGCGTTGGTCGCTTTAAACAGTTAGGCGCAGTTTTCGCTGTCTTGCCATTAAACGTTTGAACGTGCGGAAAAGTTCGGCAAGGGACGCTTGGGAAAACGATTCTGCCGAATTTGCCGCCGGGGACGTTATTGGAAAGGACGCCCCGGATAGATTTACGAGGCGTTGATTAACGCAACTTTGACTTACGAAGCGATCGGACCACGGCGCAGCGATGCCTGGTGCACCGCGGGTTGTGCGATTGGGCGAACCAGTTGGCCGAGGTCTTCCATATGATGGATAACACGTTGGACGGTGTAGCGAATCTGTTCTTCGCTGTGTGCGCTGGTCATAAAGAATCTTAATCGCGCGGACGATTCGTCGACTGCGGGATAGAGAATCGGTTGCACGTTGACACCATCACCAAACATGCGGTGCGACAATCGCAGCGCGACCATCGAATTGCCCGTGATCACCGGAATGACAGGCGTTCCGCCGCTGTCGCCGGTGTCGAGTCCCGCATCTTTGGCCAGCGACAAAAACAATTCGCTCCGTTGGCGAAGGACTTCGACGCGTTCAGGTTCCTGTTCCAGAACATCCATCGATGCGAGAGCCGCAGCGGCCGACGATGGAGGCAACCCGACACTGAAGACAAACCCCGGGGCCGTGTAGCGCAGGTACTCAACCAGCGCGGCCGACCCGGCAATGTAGCCGCCACAGGACGCCATCGACTTGCTGAGCGTGCCCATCCAGATATCGACGTCGCGCGGGTTCAGCCCGAAGTGTTCGGAGATTCCGTGACCAGTGCGCCCCATTGTGCCCATGCTGTGAGCTTCATCGACCATCAGCATCGCGCGGTGTTTGCGTTTGACTT
>DIUH01000338.1:6758-24171 GCA_002428205.1 Planctomycetaceae bacterium UBA6163 | reverse complement strand
GCCCCTTGGACAATGCTGTTGTGCGAAAGCGAATCGTGGACGATCAAGTCGCCGGGCCCGAGCAAGTGGCCGATCGTGGTCTCATTGGTCGCGTGGCCACCAACCATCGTGATCGCGGCATCAACGCCGATCCATTTGGCGATGCGGTTTTCAAGTTGACCATGGACCGGTTTTTCGCCTGAAACCAAGCGACTGGCTGAAACGCTGGTGCCGTACTTGCGGATCGCATCGATCGCAGCTTCGCTGACGCGCGGGTCGCCCGACATGCCCAAGTAGTTGTAACTGGCAAAGCTGATCAGTTCCTTGCCGCCAACGATCGTGGTGTCGCGCACAACCGATTCGTGAACCGTGAAGTAGGGATTGGGCACTCCGGTCATCAGCATCTGCGACATATTCTGCCGCAGCCGCTTGTACTCGCCAAACTGCTCGACGCTGTCTTCGGGTTCAATTACCGCAGCGGCCGTGTCGGCAGCGGTATCCGAATCAGCATCAGCGGCCTGGATTGCCCGCGAGAAATCGCCCGCCGAAATCCGCTTTACCGCGCGCTCGACCCCTTCCTGAGGCAGATACTGTGCGATCGCTCGTGCCGTTTCGGCGATGGTTTCGATCGAATCGAGCACTTCTTGGGGGAACCGGCCGCCAAACGTGTCTTCCAGGCCACGAGCGATCTCGAGGCGTTCGAGGCTGTCCAAGCCGAGATCGAGCACGATGTTCGTTTCGGGCTTCAGGCCAACGGCTCGTTCACCGGCGACTTTGCGGATTTGGTGTTCGACCGCTGAAATGATCATCCGATCGACTGGCGACAAAACCTGTTCAGCCGCTTCGGCGGTCGGATCGGTCGCTGAGCGAACAGCGAAAGTTCGCGTCGCCGCCCCAGCGGTCATCATCGTCGGGCCACCGCTGCGAACGACCCCAGCGATTTCTTCCCAGCGAACCCACTTTGCGATCACCTTCAAATCACCATCCCGCACCGCTTCCATGCACGCGTGACGCTGGATCTTGCCGCTGCTGGTCTTCGGTACGGAGCTGTTGCGAACCAGATAAACGGCGTCCGGCGGCAACTCATGTTCCTCGTTCACTGCCCGACGAATGCTCTGCAAGTGGGCGTCCCAATCGAGTCCGCGTTGCCGAATCGCTTCGGCAACGATCACCAAATGCTCGCGATCCTGCAACGTCATCGCGAACGCGGCCACCGAACCGGCCTGAACCGCATCGCTGGCCATCTCGACCGTTTGTTCGATGTCTTGAGGATATCGGTTCACACCGCGGACGATAATCATGTCCTTCAAACGGCCGGAAATATACAGCTGGCCATCATGCAAGAACCCAAGGTCACCCGAACGCAAAAACGGCCCCTGGCCATCAGCGGTCATGCCGCGGAAAGTCTTCTCGGTCGCTCGCAACGCCTGCCAATACCCTTGGCCGACCGAAGGGCTTTGAATCCAGATTTCGCCGATTTCGCCCGGTGGCAGGATCTCAAACGTATCGGGTGAAACGATTTCGACCGATTCGCCAGAAATCACACGTCCACAACCGACCAAAGTACGGGCATGTTCCGCATCGGGATCGACAACAACTTGCCGTTGATCCAGTAACGATCCGTCAAACGTCGTCGTAACCGGGCGCCCCTCTTTTGGCCCACCGGTGACCAATAGCGTCGTTTCGGCCATCCCGTAACATGGCAAAAACGCTTCGCGGCGGAACCCGTATGGGGCAAAACGTTCGACAAAGGCGTCGAGTGTCTTGGGGCGAATCGGCTCAGCACCGTTGAATGCGATCCGCCAATGCGACAAGTCGACTCCCTCCAATTCGTCGTCGTCAATCTTGTCGACGCACAATTGATACCCGAAGTTCGGCCCGCCGCTGATCTCGATCTTTTCTCGCGACATCGTCTGCAACCACTTCGCAGGTCGCTGCAAAAACGTCATCGGGCTCATCAAAGTTGCCGAACGCCCGGTGTACATCGGCTGCAAAATACCGCCCACCAGCCCCATGTCGTGGTAAGCCGGCAACCACGCCATGCCACGATAGCTCCGCTCCGGTTCAAACGCCTCAAGGATCAGCGCACAATTGGCCAGCACGTTCTTGTGGGTCAGCATCACGCCTTTGGGCGAACCGGTCGAACCGCTGGTGTATTGCAGCACGGCCAGCGAATCGCCGGTCAAGGTTTTCGGATGTTTCCACGAATCGAGGTCGCGTAACGACTTTGAATCGGTTCCGAGAATGGTCACGCCTTCGAGATCTTCATGGCGAGTGTCTGAGACCAACTGCTCGGCAACTGATTCGATCGAAAACGCGATCCGAGTATCTGCGTCATCGACAATCGACCGGATCCGTGACGCGCGGCGGTTCCGACGTGGCGGATAGGCCGGCACCGCGATCGCATCCAATGCGTGACAGGCAAACAAGCCAACGACAAAATCGAGCCCCGGAGGGTACAGCAGCAGAATACGCTGGCCAGGTTTGATTTGGCCCTGCAGCGCACCGGCCAGTCCACGGATCTCGTCCCACAACTCGCTGTAAGTCAACGATTGCTGGACTGTTTCGCCATCAGTGAACGAAAATGCCGTCAAATCCGGTTGTACCTCAGCCCAATGCCGCACCAGTGCCAACAGATTTTCCGTTGGTGGAGCAGCGGAACCGAAGAAACGCTGCGGCGTCAGGGGTGATCGTTTTAGCATGGGAATGACGTGTACAAACTTCGGGGCTTCCGGTAGATGTCACGATACGACTTATCGCTACATCTTATTTAATCGCTGGCCAATTGGGCTCAGGTAACTTCGCAATATCGCTCGCGATACCGCAGCACTGATACTCGCTCTCTATCTTTTACCGCGCCGAGACAACAAATTGACGGCCAAAACCGCCCAAATTGCCCCAACCACGTGATTGCCATTCTACTCCTAGACCCAATATCCGTAAGATCGGCTGTTTAACCACCGCGAATTGGCTTCCGCATCCACTCTATTCAACCTTCTTTCGGGTCCTGACGCTATAACCGTTGCGACGAAACCGACCGAATCCGATTTTGCATATTTTTACGACTGCACGCCTTCACCCAATCACTGAAAATGTCGTCTCACCCCACCATCCTTTGCTTTGAGGACGCTGCTGTCCAGCGCCTCGCTCCGGTTGTAACGGCAAGACCAGCCTACGCGATATCGTGTGCTTCCTACCGGCTAGTTGACTGGCTGCGGCAACTTGGCCTGCCCATCGTAGCCGACTGCCGACCCCACCTTCGGGCCATTCAAAAACTCGATTTCGCGATCGATCAAGCGGCAGCCTCCTCACACCTTGCTGGACAAACGCTGCTGGTAAACGCCCGCCTGGTCCCTTCACCACGGCTGTTCAAGTTGTTGAGCGAGATTGTCCGCGCGGCCGAACCGACGGTGTTACGCGACGCCGAAGGCGCGGTGGCGATCGCCTTTATTTCTACCCCGGGCCCCAACGAGACCACAGATTCGGTGCTCAATGCGACGGCCGCCAATCCAGGTCAACCTGATACCGTCCCCGATCCGCTGTTGTGGGCCCCCGCTCTGGAACCATGGATCAACCGAATCGCCGAAACGCTTCCCCCATCGGACCGAATCGCCGAAACGTTCAAATGGCCCAACGATATTGTCTACCATCACATGCGGACGATGGACGAAGCGATGCAGTGGCGGATCGCAAACTGTCAATACACCCAACTGCAGGACGGTGTATTCGTTTCTGACGGTGCGACCATCGGTCAATACCCGGTGATCGACACTTCCAAAGGCCCGATCATCATCGAGCGTGACGCGAAAGTCGGACCGTTTTGTTTTCTGGCCGGGCCGGTTTACATCGGTGCCGGCAGCCGCATCATCGAGCACGCCGCGTTGAAAGACGCCGTCGCACTGGGCCACACGACCAAGGTGGGGGGCGAAGTGGAAGCGTCAGTGATTGAACCCTACACCAACAAGCAGCACCACGGATTCTTGGGCCACAGCTATTTGGGCAGCTGGATCAACCTTGGCGCAGGAACCTGCAACAGCGACCTAAAAAATACTTATGGCACCATTAATATGGATTACGGCACGGACAAAGTCGCGACCGAAATGCAATTCATGGGCTGTATCATGGGCGACTATTCCAAAACGGCAATCAACACCGGCATTTTTACTGGCAAAGTGATCGGTGTTTGCAGCATGCTGTACGGTTTCGTCACATCCAACGTGCCCAGTTTCGTAAACTACGCTCGCCTGTTCGGACAGACCGCGACGTTGCCCCCCGAAGTGATGATCAGCACCCAGGCCCGCATGTTTGCTCGCCGTAAAGTCCAACAACGTGACTGCGATCAACAGTTGATCTTTGATATGTTTGACTTAACNNTAGAAGTTATAAGGAAATCGACGCCGTGATCGAGCGACTTGCGAACCTGATCGACATTGAAAATCGCCGCATATTCCCCGTAAGGATTCGTGTCGCTGACACACAAATCGCGGCAATCGATCGATTGGGCAATTCGCCCAACGCTGATTTACCCTATGCACTTCCAGGCTTTATCGATTCGCACGTCCATATCGAATCGTCGATGTTGGTGCCGACGGAGTTTGCACGCTTGGCCGTCACGCACGGCACAGTCGCCACCGTTTCGGATCCCCACGAAATCGCGAATGTCCTGGGGGTCGAAGGCGTCGATTTTATGATCGAAAATGGCAAGAAGGTGCCATTCAAGTTTTTTTTCGGCGCCCCGTCGTGCGTGCCAGCCACTACGTTCGAGACCGCTGGTGCCACGATCGATGCAGACGCGATCGCGGCGCTACTCGCTCGCGACGAAATCGTCTACTTAGCCGAAATGATGAATTATCCCGGCGTCCTGATGGGCGACCCTGGCGTCATGGCGAAAATCGGTCACGCCAAGGCAAAAGGAAAACCGATTGACGGTCACGCGCCCGGATTGGTCGGCGACCAAGCCGCGAAATACGCGGCGGCCGGCATCACGACCGATCACGAGTGCGTGACGTTGTCCGAAGCGATCGGCAAAATAGCTGTCGGTATGAAAATCTTGATTCGCGAGGGAAGCGCCGCGAAGAACTTCGAAGCGTTGTTCCCGTTGATCGATCGATATCCCGGTTCGACCATGTTTTGCAGTGACGACAAACATCCCGACGACCTGCTGCACAGCCACATCGACGAACTGGTGCGTCGTTCGCTGGCCGGCGGTGCGGACCTGTTTCATGTGCTGGACACCGCATGCATCACCCCGATAAAGCATTACCGCCTGCCGGTCGGTTTACTGCGAACCGGCGATCCGGCCGACTTTCAAATCGTCAATAATCCGACAGAGTTTAAGAATGTCGAAACCATTATAGAAGGAAAATCGGTTTCCCAGTACGGTGCCTCCAATATCCGATCGTTCGCTTGCCAAGCGATCAATCGCTTCGAATGCCAACTTAAATCGCCTTCGCAATTCAAGGTGCCGGTTTCTGGCACCAGCGTAACGAAACAGGTTCGCGTGATTCAGGCGATCGATCGGTCGCTGGTCACCGGCGAAATCGCTGAGTCACTGGACGTCGTCGATAACGCTGTTCAACCCGCACCGGGTCGAGATGTGTTGAAGTTAACGGTGGTAAACCGATATCAATCCGCACCACCGGCAACAGCGTTCATTAACGGTTTTGGGCTGCGCAAAGGAGCGATCGCGTCGAGCGTCGGACACGATTCTCATAATATTTTGGCGGTTGGCCACGATGATGAATCGATCTGCCGGGCGGTAAACCTGGTGATTGAGAATCAAGGCGGGATCGTCGCAGTTGATGAAAAGAATGAATTGTTATTGCCCCTGCCGATCGCGGGGCTGATGACTCAGGCAGACGGGTCCGTGGTCGCGGCGGAGTATCAGAAAATCGATCGATTTGTAAAGCAAAACCTTGGCAGCCCACTGACCGCGCCGTTCACAACGCTATCGTTTATGGCGCTGCTGGTGATTCCGAAATTGAAACTGAGCGACCTGGGTTTGTTCGACTGCGAAACGTTTTCGCTGGTCTAAGTAGGTCTGAACAAGTCAATCGGTATAATTTGCACGACACTCTCCCTTGGAAGATTCGGCCTTTCCCGCGCGATGCGGAGGGGTGACCTTTCGACTTTAACCAATTTACTTTTGCTTACCTGCTTAGCCTCCGCTCGCCACCCGGGCCGGCGACCGAGCAAATCGAATCGTTGCACCGTGCCGGTCATTTCTCGTTAAGCCAAAATCGCTGGGATCAATTTCCCTTCCACGTTCGTCAATCGTCGCTCGATTCCGTTGTGTTCAAAGCTTAACCGTTCGTAATCCAAACCTAAAAGGTGCAAGATGGTCGCGTTAAAGTGATATAACGGATGAACATTCTCAACCGCCTTCTGGCCCAGTTCGTCGGTTGCCCCGTGGCTGACACCGGGCTTGACGCCTGCACCGGTCAACCAGCACGTAAAACCATCGGGATTATGGTCTCGCCCTTTTGCACCCTTCTGGAAAAATGGCATGCGACCAAACTCCGTGCACCACACGACCAAAGTGCTTTCCAGTAAACCACGCTGTTTCAAGTCACGAATCAGCGCCGCAGCGGGTTGGTCCATAATCTCGGCATGAACGTCATACTGTTCCTTCAATGCGTTGTGCCCGTCCCAGTTCAACTTGCCGCCGCTGGCATAGGCACCGTTGAATAACTGCACAAACCTCACCCCCTTTTCAACCAGCCGCCTTGCCAAAATACAGTTCTTTGCAAATGCGGCCTTGTCCGCATTGTGAGTCTGGTCGGCACCATACATCTTTAAAATGTGTTCCGGTTCAGTACTCAAATCATTGATCTCTGGAACGCTCAACTGCATCCGCGCCGCGAGCTCATAACTGGCGATTCGCGCCGCAAGCTTTTCGTCACCCGGGTTAGCATTCAAGTGCTTGGCGTTCAATTTCTGTAACAACGACCGAGCGGCGATGTCGGCGTCCGCCGCAACNNCCGTCGGCCAACAGATGTCGAACCGGGCTTTTCGAACTCAGCGTCGTTCCTTGAAATGCCGCAGGCAAGAAACCCGGCCCCCAGTTATTCGAGCCATTTTGCGGGACGCCTCGCGGATCCGGAATTGCGACATAAGCGGGCAAATCTTGGCTTTCGCTG
Organism: Planctomycetaceae bacterium UBA6163; assembly: GCA_002428205.1. Classification (GTDB taxonomy): domain Bacteria; phylum Planctomycetota; class Planctomycetia; order Pirellulales; family Pirellulaceae; genus UBA6163. The sequence goes on along the minus strand of DIUH01000338.1, from coordinate 17,053 downwards.
CCCAGTGCGTAGGTCACCCACGATCCTAGACTCGGAAAACCGTCCAAGACAAAGCCGGTCGATAGAAAGTTTTCTGCCGGACCGTGCGTGTTCGACTTACTGGTCAATGAATGCACAAACGCGATGTCGTCGGTCAACTCCGCGAGGTGTGGAATCATGTCGCTGACCCATTTACCCGTCTGACCATACTGGCGAAATGGATACTGCGGCTTGGCAAGGTTCCCAGCCGGCCCTTGAAACGTTACCGCAGGTCCGCCCGGCAGCGGCTTGTCGTCCCACTTGATCAATTCGGGCTTATAGTCCCACGTCTCCAATTGGCTGACCGCACCGGCACAAAAGATCACGATCACATTCTTGGCTTTCGCCGGAAAGTGCGGTGCACGCGGGGCATAGGGCGTTGCCGGGTCGATCACGGGCCGATCCGATTCGGATGCCAACAATCCGTCGCCGCCCAACAAATTGGCCAAAGCGATCGAGCCGAGCGCAGTTGCGCTGTTGCCTAAAAAGTTACGGCGGTCCAACAAAGCGTGGCCTGCCAGCGACAGTTGACCTAATGACTTGTTCATGGCACAAACAAAAACTCGTTGCTGTTGAAAAGGACACGACAGAGCGTCGCCAATCCGTGTTGATGAACGACCGGCAAAATGTCATTCAATTCATCCGCGCCGGGGTCGCGTTGCAGTGCGTGTTGAAACGCTCGCGTGATCTGTTTTTGCACATCATCACCAACCTCGTCTATCACTCGCTGGGCCAGCGCGTTGGACTGGTCGATCGTAAACCGACTGTTGAACAGGTTTAATGCCTGGATCGGCGTGGTCGATTCCAATCGAATCGCAGTGCTTTGGCCCGCGTCGGGGCAATCGAACGCCCCGAACACCGCTTCGGTCTCGCGACGAACCTTATGCGCATAAATCATTCGCCTCAACCCGTCGCCTTGGTACGACTCAACAGGCACAAACCCGCTCAAGCCCCCACGTTGATTGAACAAGTCGTAGCCGCGTCCGTACATCTTCAGGTTCAACCTACCGCTGACCGCCAGCATACTATCGCGGATCGCTTCGGCTTCCAAACGATGCGATGGATATCGCCACAAGTATCTCACGTCGGAGTCGATCGCGGCGAAGTCTTCACGGATTTGAGATATCTGTCGGTAGGTACGGCTAAGCACAATCAATCGATGCATCTGTTTGACCGACCAACCCGACCTTATAAACTCGGCGGCCATCCAGTCGAGCAACTCGGCGTGCGACGGCGGGATGCCGTTGTTGCCAAAGTCACTTGGCGTCTCCACTAATCCGACCCCGAAGTGGCCCTGCCAAATGCGATTGACCATGACGCGCGCGGTCAACGGGTTGTCGTTGCGAACCAACCAATCGGCCAACAACTGTCGCCGCTGTGATTCGTCGGAATCAAGTGGCAATGATTCGTCACCAAACGCACTTAGGATCTTCGGTGGGACCGGATCTTGCGGCTGTTCAGGATCACCGCGATTGAGCAAACGGATGTCGTCAGGCGTGCGAAAGATACCCGCGAAAACCTGCTGCTGGCCAACGTTTCCAACCAGCTTTTCCAGCGAACGCTTTTCATCGACCAACGCTTTCGCCGCGACGGCATCATCAGGCGAAAGTCCATCGGTCGAAAAGTCGCCTGTCTTTTGGCTGGACGGGGCAAAGGTTTGACGATCCGAGGCGTCAGCAACGCTGATCCATGCATCGTTGTCCCCACGCACTTCGATCGAATACTCAATCGCCAAGCGATCCGCATACTTTTCTTGTCGATCTCGCCCCCAGACCACACGATCGATCGTCTGCGGTTCGCGAAAGGTGATCTCCAACCAACCTTTCCCCATTTCGTTGGACATCCAACTGCGCGAGTTACCATATTCTCCATCGTTTACGAATCGCAATTCATGGCGATCCGGCGAAGTGTTACTGCCTGACGCTGTAACAGTTGCGCCGCTGGCAGCGAGTGCGACGTTGACCCCTTGAGAATTGAAAACTTCAAGCTCGTCGATGCATGGTTCAAGGTTATTTGTGCTGAGGATATTGAACCGCAGACGATCTGTCGTGATGCTTGCAAACCGATCGACATTTTTACGTGCATTGACCATCGGACGATCGGCCCCCGACTTTGCCAACGGAACGTAGCGTGACAATTCATCGTCGATCGCGTTGATCCGTACTTGAGCCCGTTCGGACTGTTGACGCGCGGCGACCGCCTCGGGCGTCCTTAGCTCGCGGTCGCCATATTCCACACCCGCGACAAACGCTTGCATCGCGTAATAGTCTTCTGCCGTGATCGGATCAAACTTATGGTCATGACACCTTGCGCATCCGACGCTCAGTCCCAAGAATGTCTGTGTAATATTGTTGACAATTTCGTCAAGCGCATCTTGACGCGCCAAACGGATCGACGGTTCATCTTTACCGATCTGGCCAGGTAACAATACCGATGCGGTTACTAAGAATCCCGTTGCGGCGTCCTCACCCAATAAGTCACCGGTCAATTGTTCTTGGATGAAGCGGTTATAAGGGGTATCGTTATTGAAGGCTCGGATCACATAATCACGATACGGCCATGCGTGGGGCCGTTCCGTGTTGACTTCGAATCCGTGTGTGTCGGCATAACGAACGACGTCCAGCCAGTGTTGCCCCCACCGCTCGCCGTATCTTGCCGAACCGAGCAATTCATCAACGACACGTTCGTATGCGTCGACGCGGTCATCGTTGACAAATGCCGTAACTTGGTCGAATGTCGGCGGCAATCCGGTCAAGTCGAACGAGACTCGGCGAAGCCACCTGGATCGTTCCACCGGTGGCGACATTTCCAACCCCAATTCACGATGCTTGTCGATGATGAACGAATCGATCGAGTGTTTGCCTTGCGGCACGTCCAAAGGCTTGAAACTCCAGTGGTCGCGGGTATCTTTCAAGGTCACTTGATCAACGCCGTCGGGCCAAACGGCACCCTCATCGATCCATCGAACCAGCGTATTGATCTCTGCGTCTGACATGCGTCCGCCGGGCGGCATCAGATGGTCGGTGTCATCGGTCGTGATGAACTCGATCAGCGGACTTTGGTTCGATTTGCCCGGAACGATGTCGGGCCCGTGATTGTCGCCACCTTTCATCGCAACCGACTTTACGTCCAACCGGAGGCCGGATTCCTGCGAGTCGCCAGCGTGACAGTCGTAACAATGAGCTTCGAAGATCGGACGGACGTCGCGCACGAAGTCGATCGGATCCTTGGCGAAAGTGGGATTCGCAGCGAAAATGGCGATCACGACCATGGCGAGCAGGTGACGCAAGGCAGGCATCGAATCGACGTATTGAGGGGGATGAGGCGGGAAATCAGCCGCGACGCTAAGCCCGCGTCGCGGTTTCTTGCGCCTGCATTGTACCACGCTCGCACGGGGCGATTGCACCGTCGGTCACCAAACCGGCGATTTTCGATTCTGCAAGCTTGGTGGGGGTTGTTGATTGGCTTTGTACGGGTATCGTTTCGGCATGCACCTTTTGCTTCCGTTGCTGGCCAGCCTGCTGTTCGTATCAGGTTTGATTTTTATGAAGCGGGCCGGCGCCGCGGGCGTCGGTACCGCAACGACGCTGTTCGTTTCGAATCAGTGTACGGCCGTTTGTTTTTCAGTCCTGTGGTTGTTCGGCGGCGATGGCCAACCGTGGATGATGTTATGGCAACCGGCGGTCATCGCACTTTTATATATCCTTGGCCTGTTGCTGACTTTTTTGGCGATCAATTGCGGTGACGTTTCGATCGCCACGCCTCTGTTTGGTGTAAAGGTTCTGCTGGTTGCTTTTCTGTTAACGTTCATCGGCGATACGCAACTGCCGATGTCGGTGTGGTATGCCGCCGCACTAGCAACGTTTGGAATCGCGATGATCCAGTGGACCGGGCGTAACAATCCGAAGCGGGTGATGACAACGATCCTGCTGGCGATTTCGGCGTCCAGTTCCTATGCCGCGTTCGACGTCTTGGTCCAGCGATGGTCGCCGGCTTGGGGAGCGGGCCGCTTTCTTCCGCTTTCGTTTTGGTTCGTCGGGGCTTTTTCGCTGGTGTTGACGCCCTGGGTGGAATGGAGGTCGCTGCGCAAGCGGGAGATCGGTGCTTATCTCTGGCCCGGGTCAATTTTACTGGCGTTGCAGGCGATCTGTATCGTCTTTACGCTGTCGGTTTTCGGTGATGCGGCGCGAGTAAACGTAGTTTACGCGCTGCGTGGATTGTGGGGTGTGACGCTTGCGTGGTGGGTCGCCAAACGATGGGGCGGCAATGAAGAATCGCTCAGCCGTGGCGTTTTCTATATGCGATTGTGCGGTGCGGTATTGTTGACGCTGGCTGTGGTGTTGGCGATCGTCGGAAAGTGATCGGTATAAGATTATTATTTCTATTTCTATTTTTTATTGTCTTTTGTGGATGGCCGGCGAAGCCCTCTGCACTGTTTACTGACAGGCTAGAAGCCTATCGGACTGGTTGATATAGTAATCATGGTTTGACGGTGGGGCCGATTTGTGAAGGAGATTGGTGGTGAGTGACTTAATAATCAGTGTCAGTGGGTTGCGTGGCGTTGTTGGCAGTTCTTTGACGCCGGATGTCGCCTGTCGATACGTTTCCGCATTTGCGGCCCGGTTGAAGTCGCCAAACATCGCGCGCAAACCTGTCGTGATTGTCGGACGCGACGGCCGCGACAGTGGACCGGTACTGCGCGATATCGTGGTCGCGTCGCTGCGAGCGTGCGGATGCGACGTCTTGGATGCCGACGTGGTCGCGACACCGACAATCGGCGTGCTGGTGCGAGCCCGAAATGCGGATGGGGCGATTCAAATAACCGCTAGTCATAATCCGCCACCTTACAACGGAATGAAGCTTTTTGGACCTAGCGGTCGGGTGCTCGATGCGACCTCTGGCGCGGAGGTCAGAACGGCTTATATGAATCAGCATTCGGCTTGGGAATCACATGACCGATTGGGCGATGTGCAACGGGTTGACGATCCGCACGCACCCCATTTGACGGCCGTTTTGGCGACCGTCGACGTCGATGCGATTTCGGCGCGGCGGTATCGAGTTTTGTTGGACAGCAATCATGGCGCTGGCGGGGCGTTGGGTTGCGAGTTGTTGCGACGCTTGGGGTGCGAGATTGTGTTGATCGGCGGCACGCCTGATGGCCAGTTCGAGCATGTGCCCGAACCGACGGCCGAGAACTTGCAAATGATCACCGCCCGCGTGGTAGCGGAACGTTGCGAGGTCGGTTTTTGCCAAGATCCTGATGCGGATCGTTTAGCGTTGATCGATGCCGGCGGCCGTTACATCGGCGAAGAGTATACGCTGGCGCTGTGCGTCCAGCGTGCCCTAGCTGACCCGATGACACGCGGTCCGATCGTGATTAACGGCGCAACGAGCGGGATGAGCGAAATGATTGCGACCGAAGCGGGCGTGATGTCGCATCGCAGCGCCGTTGGCGAGGCGAATGTGGTTGACTTGATGATCGCGACCGGGGCGACCTATGGCGGCGAAGGGAACGGTGGCCCGATCGATCCGCGAGTCGGGATGGTGCGCGACAGCTTTGTTGGCATCGCACAAATACTGGACCTGATGGCGAGAACCGGAAAATCGCTCGCTGAACTTGCCGACGCGTTGCCACGGCTGGCAATTCATAAAACAAAAGCGACACTCGACTCGAACAAATTGACGCAAATTCTATTAGCGGTGGCGGCGGCAAACCCTGACGCACACGCCGACCACAGCGACGGGCTGCGGTTATCATGGCCGGGCGAATGGTTGCTGGTTCGCGGCAGCAATACCGAGCCGATTGTTCGGATGATTGCCGAAGCGGAAACGCAACAGCGAGCCGCCCAGCTTTGCGATTCGGCTGCGGCTATCATCGCTCCCTTAACCTAATCTTCGATCGAACCCAAAGGCCACAGCGACGGCACGACAACTCTGCCGGGCTGAGAAAACCGCAAGCTGGCAGCAAAGCCCCCGTCGGTGGCGGGGTCTTGAAGCGAGCCTACCATAAAGCGAAGACAGCACTACCGAGGGGCTGGCAGGTTGATGTCCGCTCGCAAATTGAACGAACGCAACATAGACTGCCACCGAACCTAGATCAGCCCTAAAAGTTCTAAACGCGAATACGATATGCAGCGAGCTCATGAGACGGCGCGTACCCTACGCGACAACATCCAACGCGTGGTACTGGGCAAACCCGAAGTGGTCCGATCTTTGGTCGTCGCGATGCTGGCGGGCGATCACGTTTTGCTGGAAGACGTACCCGGCGTCGGCAAGACGTTAGCGGCCAAGGCGCTTGCGCGAAGCATTGACGGTGTATTTACACGGTTGCAATTTACGCCCGACCTGCTGCCCAGCGATATCACGGGCAGCATGATCTATCGCACGGATACTCGCGAGTTCGAGTTTAGCCGCGGCCCGATCTTTGCCAATGTTGTCTTGGCGGACGAAATCAATCGCGCCCCACCACGCACGCAGAGTGCCCTGTTGGAGGCGATGAGCGAAGGGCAGGTGTCGGTCGATGGTACGACATATCCTTTGCCCAAACCGTTTATAGTCGTGGCGACCCAAAATCCATTTGAGTTTGATGGGACGTATGCGTTGCCGGAAAGCCAGATGGACCGCTTTTTGATGAGGACAAGCATTGGTTATCCTTCGCGCGAAGTCGAACGCGATGTCCTGCGTTCGCACCTAGTCGGCGAACCGGTGGACCAACTGCAACCGGTCGTTTCGATCGAAGATATCTGTCACGCGCAATCGATGGTCCGCGAGGTCGAGTTTGAAGAGTCGTTGATCGAGTACCTATTAGAAGTGGTCGATACGACTCGCCAGACGCCTGGAATCCAAGTCGGAGTTAGTACGCGAGGCGCCCTCAGCTATTACCGCGGATGCCAGGCGCGGGCGATCACCGAAGGGCGTACCTTTGTAACACCTGACGACATTAAAAGTTTAGCGGTCACAGTCTTGGCACACCGCGTGGTGCCTGATTCGGTGCTGGGGGTCGTTAATCGTAGTCGCGTCGAAACTCAAATCCAAGAATTGGTGGCGCGGCTCGCTGTGCCGGTATAGAAACCGTTTATGAGTGCTCATCCAGCCGCCGTCCGAGTTCGCCTCAGCCGATTGGGCTGGCAATTCGCGTTCATTGGCGTCTTTGCAATGATTGGCGGTGCGATTCGCGCCTACAACCTGCCATTGGTACTGGCGGGCTTGATCGTTGCGACACTGATTTTGCAGTGGCGTTGGGTGCGTCAAACCATCGGCGCGATAACGCTGGAGCGACGGTTGCCCGGCGAAGCGTTTGCGGGCCAACCTTTCGAGGTAACTTTTGTTTGTACCAATCGGTCGCGATGGCTGTCGGCTTGGTTGATTCGCATCGATGATAAGATTCGACGGATCGATATCGCTGGAAGAAAAGATTGGTTGGGCAGAAAGCAGGACTTAATCGATGCCGAAACCGATGCCAGTTGTGGGATCGGCGTCATTCCCTGTCAAAAATCGGTGCATGGAGCATACAGTTGTGTGATCACGCGGCGCGGCCGTTATGATTTTGGGCCCTTAAGAGTTTCCTCTGGTGCGCCGCTCGGATTGCTGTCGGCCGAATCGACGCAAAACAGACGTGAATCATTTTATGTGTTTCCGGCACGTGTCGCATTGACGCGACATTGGCGACGCAACTTACAAAGTCGCATGGGCGGTAATGCAACGACGGCACGAAGAAGCGGTGTTTCGGATGGCGAGTTTTTTGGTATCCGTGGTTGGCAGGAAGGCGACAGCAGACGTTGGATTCATTGGCGAACAACAGCCCGAATCGGCGAGCCTGCGGTTCGTCAGTTTGAACAACACAGACGGTTCGAGATTTGCATCTTCGTGGATGCCTACAGCCCAGAAACTCCCAAGACGACGCGATGGCAAAAATCCGCCTCGACTGCTGATTGTGAAGACGCCAATCTCGAACGGGTGATCAGCGTCGCAGCAACCCTAGCGACACAGTTGGTCGCTACGCCGTCCAACCGGATCGCAATGGTGATTGCCGGCGGTCGCGTCGTAACGCTCAGCAGCGGCGGGGGGCGTGAGCAAACGGTAGCGATGCTCGGCCAGTTGGCCGAATTGTCGCCCGGCGCGAAGCCCGATTTGGTGGAAGCGGTGAAACAGATTGTTCACGTCGCCGGACGCCCTCGCGACTTGGTCGTATTGAGCACACGGACGGCTTCGGATGCATTCGAACAGGAAGGCGCCGATCAACTCGCCACCTACCTTGCCGGTGGACTGAAGTGGCGTTGGTTCAGTACAGCTGACGCCAGTATCGACCAGATCGCTTCATCCGAAACCTCTACAGATGCTTCGTTGGCATCGCAAAATCCGACCTAGTGGCTGTCCGAGTTAGTAACAACACCCCCAACGGATCGACGGCAGGCGTTTTACCCGCCGATTCCCCCACCGGCACAGCCCGATCGGGTTTGTCCGGACGGTCGCATTGCTACAATGCGATGGCGTCGGATGCGTGTCTTTGGGCTATTGATCGTAATTCCATTTTCGTTTGAAAAACCTTTGTCAAACTCCAACACTGCAATCGTCAACGCGGCTCAGAACGACCCGCGACTAGAGACGCGAATACGGCGTCGGTTAAATGTCTATTTTGCTGTCGCCACGTGTCTAAGCGGCATGACACTGGCCGGAAATCCGCAGACGGAAATGCTGCCGGTGATCGCTTGCCTGTTCGCGATTGTCGGCTTGGTTTTTGTCGACTTGTTGCGATGGTTTTCCTTGCCACCGATCGCTGCGTATCTGGCACTGGGATGCATCGCGTTTTACAGCATCAGTCGACTGATGGAGACGACCGGCACTGGCAGTGTCGACGAAATGCAGATGGTGATCGTTGCGGAATTGCTCGTGCTGGTGCAGGCCGTGTTGATGGTCCAGCAAAAGAATCGTCGCATCTACGAACAGCTAGCGATCTTTTGCCTGTTGGAATTGATCGTTGCGGCAATCTTTAACGACGCACTCAGCTATGGACTGTTGCTGTTGCCACTTGGGATTGTCGGCATCGGTGGCCTAACATTGTTGCAGGCTTATGGCACGGCGCTGGATGCCTTTAGTGATGGTAAATCTGATAACGAAGATGACCGCGTTGGTGAATTGGCGGCCAGCGGTACGGTGGGTGTTGCGGGTGTTGCGTCCAGCCGTCATTTCATCCGAGTGATGTCTGAGGGATCGACGCGTTCGTTTCGACTCGCGGGGCTGAGGTTGCCTCGCGTGACGATGCTGATTTTCGCGCCGTCGGTATTCATAATCGCGATGCTATTTTTCTACGGTTTACCTCGAACAAGTGTTTCTGCATCGGGAGGAGGCGGACGTGTGTTGGTCGGTTTTAGCGAAACGGTGCGGCTGGGGCAAATTGGCAGAATGTTGCAAAGCGATGCGGTGGCGCTGCGGATAGATCTGATCAACCGCACCACCGGCAAAGCGTATTCGACGGTTGATAACCTTTACGTCCGCGGCGCGGTGCTGGAGTCCTATCAGAGTGGCCTTATGAGCGAGGGGAATTGGAGTTCGCTTGATTCACGCACGACATGGCCGACCAGCAACTTGCCGTTCGATGCGCTGCAGCGGCTGGGATGGGCCGGCGAAAGTGTAAAGGCTCGGATCACGGTCGAACCCAGCAATAGCGATGCGTTGTTTGCGATTCCACCTTACCAGCGACTGTCGACGTCATCAGAAGTGCGGCACAGCAGCGATCGTTGGTTGCTGGCCAGACAACCCACAGCCGGCTTGGTGAAAGCCAAGCGAATGACTTACCAATTCGCAACCAGTGCGTTTCGTAACGGGCGGCAATCTCGCTTTGTACCTAGGTGGGATGATATGGTTTATCCCGAGACCGAACAGCCACTGGGCGATGTAGAAGATACTTATGAGTATGATCGGCTTGAGCCTCGACTCGACCAAGCCTATCAAGTTATGCCCGGGGGAACCGAACTGATACGCAGGGTCAGCCGTTTTGAAGCGGACAAGTATGTTCGGCGCTGTTTGGAGTATGACGAATATCGAGTCCCATCGGCGTGGCGTCTGAGTGAGAGCATAGCGAAGACAGCCGGACCGGACCGCCTCCAATTAGCGAATTCGATCGAACAGTTTTTACTGTCACGAGGCGGCTACACCTATTCGTTAGATCAAAACAGCCGGGATGTTCCTGGTCTGGATCCGATCGAACAATTCATGTCGGTCCACAAACAAGGTAATTGCCAGTACTTTGCATCGGCAATGACGCTGATGTTGCGCAG
>DIUH01000338.1:0-6677 GCA_002428205.1 Planctomycetaceae bacterium UBA6163 | reverse complement strand
CAGCGGACGCTGGCGGCTATTGGGTTCGTTTTGACCCGACGCCCGGTGGTGGTGGCGTGGACCGTGCAGAAGGCGGCCGCGTTTCCGACGTCTTTCAGTTGGCTCAAAACATTTGGACCGACTTTGTCGTCGATCGCAACGTGTCGGGATCATCTCGCCGCGACTTCACTTCCGGCGGCAGCGAAGCGGTCGTATCGCAGTACCAATCGATGTTCCGCTGGATCGATCTTAAATTGTCACAGATTCGTGCCGGCCAACTTGGCGGCGGTACGTGGGCGGTTGGTCGTAATTTTTCGTGGCCAGCAGCCATTTTTAGCGTGATCTTGGCGTTAGCGATTTTGACGATTTTGCAATTTCGTATGCCTCAGTCATGGTGGCGACGTCGCCAGCGACGCAGTTCGGCCGGCGAAGCGGCTGTGCCACAAGTGCCGTTTTTTGCCGAAACGGTTCAACTGTTAAGTCGTGTCGGGATCCATCGCCAACCGTCTCAAACGCCGCTGGAATTGACCGACAATGCGTCGCTCAGCTTGGTAGTCGAGATGCTCCCCCCGTTAGATAGTCCGTTGCGTACATTGACCGATGCGTTTTACGATACGCGCTTCAGCGGCAAGGCATCGCAGGTACCCGCATCGGCGGAAGCGGCCCAAGAGGTCGCTGCGGCGTTAAGTGCGGTACGAGAACGGGTCGAAATGATCGAATCTGGTGCCCAGAAACCTCCACATAAGCCATGAGTAGATTTTCGCGTGATCGTCACGATTGATGGACCGGCCGGAGCCGGTAAAAGCAGCATTGCCCGACAAGCGGCCGATTCGCTCGGTTTCGAGTTTCTCGATACCGGTGCGATGTACCGCGCGATCGCGTTGGCCGGCATTCGCGCTGATGTCGACTGGAACGACAAAGCGGCACTGCTGCGGTTGGCAAAAAAAGTGACTATCGAGTTTCGCGACCGTTGCGTCTGGCTGAACGGAAACGACGTCACAGCGCTAATCCGCACGCCATCGGTCACCGATGTGATCCGGCATGTCGCCGATGTTATTGAGATTCGCGAGATTTTGACCGATAAACAACGCGCTTTCGTCGATGGACGCGACGTGGTGACCGAAGGCCGCGACCAGGGCAGCGAGGTGTTTCCCAATGCCCAGTGCAAGATTTTTCTGACCGCTTCGCCTGAAGAACGGGCTAGGCGACGGCAACAACAGTTGTCCGAAGCGGGACGCTATGTGCCGCTGGAGGATATCTTGGCCCAGCAAAATCGGCGTGACCAAGAAGACAGCTCGCGACCGGTCGGTGGACTGCGGCCAGCCGAAGACGCGGTCATTTTGCACAGCGACAGCCTTTCGCTGGATGAAGTCCTGTTAGAAGTTTTGCGGATCGTGCACCAGCGGCGCGGCGAACTGGCTGCGGCAGGACATCCGGAACATTGACGGAGAACTCTCACCAGTTTCAACGTTCTAGCCGGTTTTAATCCTGTTGCGACTTCGGTGCTTCGGTTACGTTATGCAACGGCCGTGGACATTTTCCGTCGTCCTGGCCCGTTGTCGCTCCACAAAACCTTTCCATCCGCCGGGTCCCTTCCATGCAGTTGCCTGTCGTCACCGACTCGCCCAATCCGTTGTCACTGTCGGCGGCCTCGCAAGCGATCGTCGATGCCCAGACGCACCAGCCGCGCGGACGTTATGCGGTTGTCAGCCTCGGCTGTCCCAAGAACTTAGTCGACACCGAACAGATGCTCGGACGGTTGGATGCCGACGGATATCGCATGGTCGACTCGGTCGACGGAGCCGATTTTGTCGTCATCAATACGTGCGGGTTCATCGCCTCGGCACGCCAAGAATCGCTCGAAGCGATCGACGAAATGCTCGCGTTGAAACGCGACGGGCGGATTCGCGGCGTCGTCGTCACAGGATGCTTGGCCGAACGCAGTCGCGAATCGCTGCTTGACGAGCGACCGGAAATCGATGCCCTGGTCGGCGTCTTTGGCCGTGACGAAATCGTTTCGGTCGCCGACCGCTTGTTCGGTGGCTTGGAAGAGCAACGCACGGTTTTTCGGCCCGCCCCGATCCGGGCATTGGCGGATAATATGCGCGCCGCGGTAACACCACGGCACTTTGCGTATTTGAAAATCAGCGAAGGGTGCGATCGGCTCTGTACGTTTTGTGCGATTCCCAAAATGCGCGGAAAACATGCCAGCAAGCCGATCGAACAGGTGATCAGCGAAGCGAAAATGCTGGCGGCGTCCGGCGTTCGTGAAATGGTCGTCGTCGCTCAAGACACCACCTACTTCGGCAAGGATCTCTACGGCGAACCACGGCTGAGGCAATTGCTAGAGGAACTCGACCAAGTCGAAGGCATCGACTGGATCCGCCTGATGTACTTCTATCCGATGTATATCGACGACGCTCTGCTGACGACGATCGCACAAGCCAAACGGATCGTTCCCTACATCGATATGCCGCTGCAACACGCCAGCAATACGATGTTGCGTCGGATGGCACGTCGAGTCGATCGGCCAGCGATCGAACGGATCGTGGGCCAGATTCGCGAAACGATCCCCGGCGTGGTGCTGAGGACAACGATGATCAGCGGATTTCCGGGCGAAACGGAGTCAGAACATCGTGAATTGGTCGATTTCATCGACCAGCAACGATTCGAGCACTTGGGCGTGTTCACCTATTCGGTCGAACCGGGCACACCGGCTGAAAAGTTGCCCAACCGTGTGCCTGCGAAAGTCGTTAAGCGTCGCCACAACGAATTGATGGCGATGCAACAGAAGATCGCTTTCCAGTGGACCCAGTCGCGCGTCGGAACCACCGTCGAAGTTTTGCTGGATAACGAACTGGACGACCAACCGGGTATCTGGATCGGCCGATCGGCGGCCGAAGCACCCGATATTGACGGATTAATCTACGTAAACCGCCAGCCCGGCGATGAATTATCTGCCGGCAAGTTCGTTCCGTGTGAAATCGTGGCCGCCGATGGCTATGATCTGATCGCAGTTCCGGTCGGTCCAGCCCGATAGACCAAGCGGCCGAAACCGAGAACGTTTCAAGCACAGCCCAGCACCAAAAAGACCAGATCGGTCCTTGCGGACCATACTTTGCCGATGCCTGACGATGGCGAACTGACGACCACGGCGACTTTACAACCGCAAACGGATCAAGGCGGCGCGGGCGTCGATCCAGCGGTGGCACGTATCGCCAACGGGCCGCTGGAGATCGGCAATCGTTACCCGTTTTTGATCGCCTTCACGATCGCTTATCTGCTCTTTTCCGTCGCCATGTTGCTGATGCCGCTGCCCCTTCGCGAACGATTCTGGTCGCGCGCGGCCGACCTGCTGCACATTCCTGCCTTCGGCGTCCTGAACTTTCTTTTCTTGTTGATCGCCCGCCAGCACACCAGGTCTCCTAATTGGGTGCCGGTTCTAGTCACGCTGTGCACAGTCTCGCTCAGCGGCCTGATCGAACTGATTCAAGGCTTCGTTTCTCGATCGACATCCCTAGGCGACCTGTTCCGCAATCTGCTTGGTGCAACCGCGTCGCTGCTGATATTTAAGGCTATGGAATCTTGGCCAGCGGAAAACAGACAGCCCAGACGCCTTTTTCTGCTCGCCGCCATCCTGGTAATCGCGATCGCAGCAGCGCCACCGCTCGCGTCGATCATCGACGTTTATCGCCAAAGGTCACAGTTTCCCGTCCTGGCAACTTTCTCAAGCCACTCGGAAATGGAGCGTTGGTACGTAAGTTCTGCTAACGTCAAACGTACACCGATCGACTGGCTCGGCCGTTCCGAGGAACTGAAGGTCGAATACTTGCCGGGCGATTTCCCAGCCATCCAGTTACAGCAAATGCAACGCGATTGGACTCAATACCGGACACTGGCGACCAGGTTGACGCACCTGGCCGACAGCCCGTCGGAGTCGATCGTGATCCAGTTGCGGATCACCGATCAACGCAGGCAACGCCCGCCGGGACATGGTTTCATCGACCGCATCGAACTAAAGCGTGGCGAATCGATTGATTGGCGATTCGACTTTCAGGCGGCTCAACAGCAATTGGCCGCCGACCAACGATTGATGCTGCAAAGGGTCAACTATGTCGAGTTCATGGCTGTCCAGCCACAGCAAAAGGCGATGGTCCAGTTCGCGGGCATTCGCTTGCTGCCGTGATCGGCTCGCGATTTCACCCCCGTGGCGACGAAAACCCTAAAGCGGGCAAAATCCGCCCACAACGCAAAATCTGCAAAATCGATACAGATTAACTCCAGCCGCTCAGGTCGTCCGGTCGAAAACAGTTAAGGGGCTGAGGACCGCTGCGCGAATGCACCGCTGTTGGAAAAGAAGATGTCATCGCCATTGCCAGCCCCGATCGGTTTTGCCGCCGCTTGTTTGATGGCTACGTTCTGTGGTTGCGGGCTCGTGCCAACGGTTACCCACCGTCCGTCGATGCACAATCCGTTTCCTCAACTGAAACGGATCGCTGTCTTGCCGTTCTACAACCAAAGCAACGAACCGACGGTCGACGGTGAAGCGGTCGCCGAAGCCTACTACGCCGAACTGCAAATGATCCCTGGGTTCGAAGTTTTGCCGATCGGCGTGACTCGCAATATCTACGTGCAATACTCCCAGGCATTCGGCGAACCGACGACCGGGGCCGAGTTCCAACGTCTGGCACAAACCATCGGAGTCGATGCGATCGTTGTCGGATCGGTTACCGATTTCAGCGCCTACTATCCGCCGAGAATGGCGATGACCACCAACTGGTACGCCGCCAATCCAGGCTTTCACCCGATTCCGCCGGGATACGGTTTGCCTTGGGGCACAAAGGCCGAAAAGCACATCCCGCGACGAATCAAACAAGAAGCCGAGTTTGAACTGGCCCGCCAACAACTCGCCACTCAAACGCCCAGGCCATTGACCGAACTAGCAGTCGGAAGCGCGATCCAATCTTCGGCCAGCGAAGATCAAGCGAGTCAGCCTAATCCGCTCACCAACGATCCCTACACTCCAAGCGAAACATTCCCGTTGCCCGAAGCGGCGATGTTCGCAGACTCAGCCGCCTTTGCCCCAGCATCGCCGCTGCCACCCAACTGGCCATCACCGCTAGGGCTGATCCCCGATGGCCCACAACCGACCCCTCCACCGCTGAATCCGCAAACGGAGCCGATCATCACGCACACCCGGCTGTATCAGGGCAACGATGCCTACTTCACCGAGCGGCTCACAAATTATGTAGAAAATAATGACGATGCACGTACCGGTGGGTGGCAGAATTATCTCAAACGGAGCAATGATTTTATTCGTTTCTGCTGCCACCTCCACATTGCGGAAATGTTAGAAAGTAGGGGTGGTCGAGACCAAAGCGATCTCATTTTGCGGTGGCCTATCAGCCGATACTAAGTCCTGAAGCCGGGAAAACAACGGCGGCTGGATAAACTGGGTCGAGCTAGCAATTACGGATAGGCCAAACCTCATGGATACCGAGATCAACGTCCTGGCACTCGTCAAAGGCGAAGAAAAGTTCATTTTCTTGTTCGACGACTCCAATCGTGACAACACTTTAAGACAGTTGGCACATTTTGCGGCTGACCCCGAGATCGACTTTTCATGGTATGACGCAGCGATGCTGAGCCGCAAAATCCGCGACGCCGTCCCTCAAGAAAACGATCATCCGGCAAATGAAGTCGTGATCGATCGTAAACATCGTACGCCGATGACCGATCGCCACTGATCCACCAGCGATCCGATCGGAGTCTGTTGTGCGAAAAAGCGTTACTCAATTTTTGCGTTATTTGGCCACTGAGCGAAACGCGTCAGATTTGACCATCAAGTCGTACCGCGAAGACTTGTTCGGCCTGATGCAATGGCTGGAAACGACAATCGGCTCCGTACCGGCGGCCGACAGCCTTTCGCCTCAGACGCTGCGCCAATACCAATCGGCACTCCAGGAAGCCGGTTATGCCCGCACAACGATTTCCAGGAAATTGGCGTCACTGCGCAGTTTCTACCGTTTCGCCCAGCGACAGGGGATCGCCACGTCGAACCCCGCAAAGCCGCTGCGAAACCCACGTCGACAACGCAAACTGCCTCATGTCCTAACGACCGACGAAATCGGCCGTTTGCTGGCCGCACCGCCAACCTTGGACCCTGCCGGGCTGCGCGATCGGGCGATTCTCGAAACCATGTACAGCGCCGGTTTGCGGGTCAGCGAAGTGGTCGGGCTGTCCGATGGAGACCTCGATTTCGATGAACAGATTACCCGAGTTCGCGGCAAGGGACGCAAGGAGCGGATCAGCCCATTGGGGTCTTACGCGATCGATGCGATCAAGCACTACAAACGCCAACGCACCCGACACACGACCGAAGAGTCCAAGGGGCGCGATGCAGCGGTCTTTGTCAATCGTTTCGGAAATCGATTAACCACCCGCAGCGTCGGCCGGATGCTAGAAAAATACATCGGCACGGCGGGCCTTGATGCAAGAACCAGCCCACACACACTGCGCCACAGCTTCGCGACACACTTATTAGATCGCGGCGCCGATATCCGCAGCGTGCAGGAACTGCTCGGGCATAAGAGTCTCGCAACGACTCAGATTTATACCCACGTCAGCACCGCTAACCTGCGCGCAATCTACGAGAAAGCGCACCCGCGAGCGAATTGACTCCGTTCCGGCCCTCCTCG